>CALEMW010000223.1 GCA_937910695.1 uncultured bacterium | reverse complement strand
CCGCACCCGGGGCAGAAGGCCACGAAGAAATCCACGTCGGTCTCGGTCGCGCAGGTATCACAGCGTCCGCGTCCCGGAATCTCGATGATCGCCATCTCGGCCTCTTCGCAGAGCGTACCCTTCCGCGCCGACAAGTAACAGAACGACAAGGCCGCGATCTCAACCCCCGCCAGCGCCCCGATCTCCACATCGAGCCGATTGATCCGGCCAACACCGGCACTCCGAGCCTGCTCCTCGGCAATCCCCACCAGATTCATCGCAATCGACATCTCGTGCATCCCGACCTCCTGTTTACAAGATAACACCCCGGGCGTGTGCGACAAGAACTCCGAGTCGGCGGGGTCAGGAGGGTGAAGGGGGGTCTGGCGGGGCGTCCTGCAGGGCCGGGAGGACAGGATGTCCGGAGGCCCGGAAGGCCGAGGGCGGCCGGGGCAGGAGGCCCCGGCCACCCGTCCCCGCCAGACCCCCCTTCACCCTCCTGACCCCTTGCGCCACACAGGTTCTTGTCGCACGTTTCCGAGGTCACTTTGAAGCAGGAGGATAGCGATGCCCAAGATGTCGAAACAGTTCGAGTCGCGGAAGCCGTCGGTCATCCGCATGGCCCAGATCAAGTTCGACGAGCGCAACGACGGCACCGAGGCGATCAACGTCGCCATCGGCAACATCGCGCTGCCGATGTATCCGGCCATGATCGAAAGGCTGCACACCCTCGATGGTCCTGGCAGCCCCTTCAAGGACGGCGTCGTCAAGTACTCCGCCACCTCCGGCTCTAAGGAATGCGTCGACGCCTTCATGAACGTGATTGCCAGCAGCGGCTTCGACACCACGAAGCTGCACGGCCACATCACCGAGGGCGGCAGCCAGGCCATGGAGCTGCTGATCACCGGCGTCTGCGGTCCGGCCGGCACGAGCGACGACCCCCTGCTGCTGATCGACGCGGCCTACACCAACTACAAGACCCTGTGCGATCGCCTGGGTCGGGCCACCTGCTCGATCCAGCGCACCCTGGGGGACGACGGCAAGTTCTCCCTGCCCGACACCGCCGACATCGAGCGCGTGATCGCCGAGCACAAGCCCAAGGCCATCGTCGTCATTCCCTTCGACAATCCCACCGGCCAATACTACGACACCGAGGCCATGAAGGGCCTCGCTGCCTTGGCCGTGAAGCACGACCTGTGGCTGGTGAGCGACGAAGCGTACCGCGAGCTCTACTACACCGGCGGTCCGTGCACGAGCATCTGGGGCGTGACCGATGCGGAGGTGCCCGGCATCGAAGGCCGGCGCATCAGCATCGAGACCACCTCGAAGGTCTGGAACGCCTGCGGTCTGCGCATCGGCGCTCTGATCGCCGACGATCCGCTGTTCCACCGCCAGGCCATCGCCGAGCACACCGTGAGCCTGTGCAGCAGCGTGATCGGTCAGTATGTCTTCGGGGCGCTTGCTCATGAAGACCACGCAACGTTGCAGGCCTGGTACGCGCAGCAGCGCGAGTACTACAAAAGCATGCTCTTCGACTTCACCTCGAGCATGAAGAACGCTCTGCCCGGCGTGATCGTCTCGAGTCCCGACGCCGCTCTCTATTCGGTGATCGAAGTGAAGAATTGCGTGGCCGACGGTTTCGACGCTCTGGAGTTCGTGCTCTGGTGCGCGCAGAAGGGTTCGGTGGAGGTGGACGGCAAGGCCGTCACGGTCCTGACGGCGCCCATGGCTGGCTTCTACAGCGTGCCAGCCGGTACGCCCAACCCGGGCCGCACCCAGATGCGTCTGGCCTATGTCCAGACGCCGGAACGCATGGCCATGATCCCAGGCATTCTGAGCGACCTGCTCCAGATCTACGAACAGCAACGGGCCGAACAAGCCGTAGGGAGCTGATTCCTGAGCCGGACACGCCTAAGGGGGCCGCGAGGCCCCCTTTTTTATGCCCACCCTGCACCGGCGCGGCATTTCATGGTATCATGATGGTTCGCAAGGAAAGCTCGCACCTTGTCTGACGACAGTAGGTTCCATGACCGACCGACGCCGGCTCGCCACCCATTACAACCTCGAGAAGCGGCTCGCCGCGCGCATCATGAATGCGCCCGCAGACCGCCGCGCCGACGTGTCCCTCGAAGCCTACGACGAGCTCTTCCGCACCATCGCCTGGCACGACGGTCATCGCATCGGTGGTGATCGCGAACGCAAGCTGCGCGAGATCTATGGTCCCTACCTGCGCCGGGTCGGACCGACCGACGAGGTCCTCGAAGTCGGTTGCGGTCTCGGCGAGCAGGCCCGCTGGTTCGCCGAACGTTGCCGGCGCTACACCGGCATCGACATCTCCGAGGAAGTGCTCACATTGCGCGGGGAGCTGCCCGCCAACACGGACCTGCGCATCGTCGACGCCGTGAACCTCGCTCCATTCGCCGACGACTCCTTCGACGTGGCGTTCAGCAGCCAGCTCGTGGAGCATCTCCACCCGGAGGATGTGCCGGTGCACATGGAGGAGGTCGCCCGCGTGCTGCGTCCCGGCGGTCGCTACATGCTCGAGACACCCAACCGTGTCACCGGGCCCCACGACGTGTCGCGGGCCTTCGACGACGTGGCCACCTGCTTCCATCTCAAGGAATGGACGAATGGGGAACTGTTGCGCGTGATGCGCGCGGCGGGATTCCGACGGTTCCGTTCGCCGCTGTTTCGCCAGGCGGCGTACGACAAGAATCCCCGGCTGGCGAGATTGGCGGAGTTTCCGACGGACTGGAAACGGCCCATCGAAGCGCTCGTCGGCCGGTTGCCGGTGCGGTGGAGACAGAAACTGGGGACGGCGCTTCGTCTTCGCATCACCATCGAAGCCTGGACCTGATTCCGACACCAGGATGAGCAGAGGTGCCCATGGCCACGCAGGATCAGATCAGAACCCACTACGAGCTGGAAAAGGAACTGGCGGCGCGGATCATGTCCGCCGCTCCGGAGAACCGTGGGCGCGTGTCCCTAGAAGCGTACGACGAGCTGTTCCGGCGGATTACCTGGCACGAGGGGCTGCTCAATACCCCGGAGCTGAGGGCCCGGCAGCGCCGGTCCTACGATCCTTTCCTGCGCATGGTGGGCGAGGGGAGCGACATCCTCGAGATCGGCTGCGGCAACGGCAACCAGATGGAGGCCTTGGCGCCTCACAACAAGCGGTGTGTGGGGATCGACATTTCGGACTGCGTTCTGGATCGGCAGTCCGCCATGCCGGAGAATGTGGAGCTGATGATCGCGGACGCTTCGGATCTCTCCGCCTTCGCGGACGACTCGTTCGATGTCGCGTTCAGCAAACAGCTGATCGAACACATCCACCCCGACGACGTCGGACGGCATCTCGGCGAAATCGTCCGCGTGCTGCGGCCCGGCGGACGCTACATCCTCGAGACTCCAAACCGGCTGACCGGGCCCCACGATATCTCGGCCCACTTTCATCAGGTGGCTGTGGGTTTTCATCTCAAGGAGTACAGCTATGGGGAGTTGCTGCGACGGATGGATCAGGCCGGGTTCCGACGCTACCGATCGCCGCTGTTCCGCCAGGCCATGTACGAACGCCGGCCGCGACTGGCCTCGGCTGCCGAGATCCCAGCGGACTGGAAGAGGCCGGCCGAATTTCTCGTCGGCATCATGCCGTACCGCTGGCGCAGACGCACCGGCCGCGCCCTGCGCATCAGCAGCGTGTTTATCGAGGCCTGGGTCTGATCACCGGCCCTCCCGATCTCCCGCCAGGAACGGCGCCAGCCTCTCCTCGATGAAGTGACGCCAGGTCTTCTCCACGAGCGCATCCCATCCCTCATGGATCTCCCCAGTCGCGCGGACCTCCACGGTCATCTGCGTGGTCCCGTCCGATTCGCCGGCGGCGAAGGTCCAGGTCGTGACCATGTGGATCGCGCACCCTGCGAGTCCCATCGGTCCGACCATGCGCAGCATCTCGCCTGTCTTGGCGTACGTCACATCGGCATGGACCACTCCGTCGCCGTCGGCGCTGAACTCCTCCAGGAAGCGTCCGCCCGGCCGGGGCTCGATGACCATGCTGTGAGGTGCCTCCGACATGGAGTGGTCCCACCAGCCTGTGATGTCGCCGGTGGCGGCGGCCCAGGCGGTTGCGGGGGGGGCGGGCAGTTCGGTCTCGAAGGTGAAGGCGAAGGAGCCGGTCGGAACGGGTTCGACGGCCTGGGCCGCGCCGGCCCAGACGATGGCGATCATGGCGATGCTGCGAATGATCTTCATGGTGTTCTCCGGTTCAGGTCGGCAATGGGGGGTCAGCTGTGACTTTTGACGTAAGGTACATAGAGGCGATCGTCGGTGCAGATGTGATCCAGCAGCCAGCTCTTCAGGGCGTTGGCGACGGCGATGGGGTTCACCATGGACCCGGAATCATAAGACGCCTTGGTCTCATCGATCCTGGCGATGAATCCCTTGTGGAGGGTCTTGTGGTCCGCCAGTCCCGGGTAGCCATGGGACTCCATGAGCTTCTCTTCGGTTGAGAAATGCACCTTCGTGTAGGTGAGCACGTTGTCGAGAACCTTGCCGATGACCGCCGAGCCGTCCCCCCTGCTCATGGCGTCGTAGAGTTGCTCGAGAAGCCCCAACCACGTCTGATGCTGTTTGTCGATCTCCTCCACACCAAGCTCATAGTCATTGGACCACTTGAAGTAAGTCATGGCGACCCCGGGCTGGATAGGTTCGAATCCGGTAGAATCTGATTGATGGGATCATTTTCACTTGCACCCCGTCGGTTGTAAATAGAAAACGTCTCCCATGGCAGGCCACCAAGGATTCGGTATCGCACCCCTCGTGAAACGAATAACGCCCCGGCCTTGCGGGCCGGGGCGTCGCTCGTTCCGGTCGTGGCTGCTATTCCCCGTCCCCATTCTCCGTCCCCAGCAGATACTTCCCGAACCAAGCCAGATCCCACTCCATCTTCGCCAACCGGTTCGCATAAGTCGACAACCCGTGGCCCTCGCCCGGGTACACGACCAGCTCCACCGGCACATCCAGGTAGTGGTACAGGGCGCGGTACAGGGCCTTCGAGTGGGCCGGCGGCACGCGGGGGTCGTTGCCGCCCACATGGATCAGCGTGGGCGTGACCACCTTGCCCAGATCGAACATGGGGGAGCCGGCGCGGTAGTGGTCCGACTTCTCCCAGGGCAGGCCCTCCATGAAGTTGATCACGTGGCCCGGCGTGTCCTCGATGCCCCACTGGATCACCTGGTCGATCACGCCGGCGCCGCTGCTCGCGGCGGCGAACATGTCGGGATGCTTGGTGATCATGCAGTTGGTCAGGTAGCCGCCGTTGCTCCAGCCCATCACGCCCATGTGCGCCTTGTCGGCTATGCCGTCGGCGACGAGCTTTTCTACGCCCGCGGTGATGTCGGCCACGTCGATCTCGTTCTCACGGCCGATGAGCTTGCCCAGGAACTCGTCGCCGTAGCCTGTCGAGCCGTGGTAGTTGGGGCTGAGCAGGGCGTAGCCGTTGGCCGGCATCAGGGCGCGGCCGTAGATCCACAGACGGAAGCGGAACTGGGTGCTGGCGGTGGGGCCGCCGTGCAGCTCGATGACGGTAGGCAGCGGGCCGTCGGTCGCCGGATCGTGGCCGGCGGGCAGTTCGAGGATGCCGTGGACTTCATCGCCGTCGGCACCGATCCAGGTGTAGTCGAGGATCTGGGGCAGGATCCACTCGGCCATCTGGGGGTTCACGTCGGTCAGCCGGCGGATGGTCCCCTTCTCGAGATTGTAGAGGTCGCCGGTGGCGGTCAGTTCGTCGGCGGCGAGGATCGCCGTGCGGCCCTTGCGGTCGAAGCTGTAGGAGCCCACGACCATGTCGCCTGAGGCCAGCGCGTGGGTCTTGCCCTGGGCGCCGTTCTTCACGCCGTCGACCTGCATCAGGTGCACGCGTCCGCGTTCCTCGCCCAGGTAGAGCAGGTCACGCGTGGCGCCGCGCCAGGCGAGGCCGCCGCTGAATGTAACCAGACCCGGGCGCGAGATGCGGCTGAGCTTCACGGCGCTGCTCGACCAGTCGGCGGCCCAGATCTGCGAGGCGTAGCCGTCGTAGGAGATGTCGAAGGCCAGGGCGCTGCCGTCCTCGGTCCAGGCCATCGCACCCAGCCAGCCGAAGGGCGAGGGATGGTCGACGCGCCAGGCGGGGCTCGTCACTTCTTCGATGTCGCCGCTCGCCAGGTCGAGCACGTCGACCCGCGACCAGCCCTCGTTGAAGATGACTTCCTCGTCGGGCGTGGTGATCATGGCCAGCTTGTCGCCGGCGGGGGCGAGGGCCATGGATTGGATCACGCGGGTCGCTTCGAGGACCTGCTCATCGCGCCAGTTGCGCAGGTCGAGACGGCGGACCTCGTTGAATTCGGTCACGCCGTGGCCGTACTCCAGGTCGCCCCACTTGGTTTTGAGGTCCTTCCAGTCGTCGTCGTGGTGGGTGTCGCCCACGGTGTAGTAGAGCGACCGGCCGTCGCGGGACAGCTGGTAGAGCCCCACGCCGTCGTCCACGCGGGACACGGCCTGCAGGTCGTCGCCGTCGGGGCGGATTCGCCACACCTGATGGCTGCCGTCGTAGGGAGCATCCTCGGAACCGTAGTCCAGACGGCCGCCGAAGTAGATCCAGTCGCCGGCGGGGCTCCAGGCGATCCCGTGGGGGCCCTTGGTCTCGAACGTCAGCCGCAGAGGCTCGTTGTCCGCGAGGTTCATCACCCAGAGCTGGGACATGCGTCCGCCGCCTGGCCCTTCCCAGCCGCTCTGGATCCAGGCGACCATGGCGCCGTCGGGGGACAGCACGGGGCCGGCGGCGTACTGGAGGCTGAAGTAGTCCTCGGCCTCGATGACATGGGTGCGCTCGGCGGCGGCGGCGCCCATCGCGAGCAGCAGGATCACGGGAATCAGGAACGAACGGCGCACGGGTCGACCTCCGGTTCGGGTTCAGGGGTGCCGTCGAACCATAACACCAGCCGCCGAACTGTGGTAGCCTCCCGGCGGAGGTTTTCCATGACGCGACTGCTGCTCGCCCTGGCCCTGGCCGCCGCCGCCCTCGGTTGCGGAATGCCCGCCCCCGACCCCGATCCGCGTGTCCACGCCTTCTACTACCCGTGGTACGGTACGCCGGAATTCGATGGAGAATACCGTCATTGGGCTCATGATCAGATGGGGGCGGTGGAACACCGCGTGTCTTATCCCGGCGGCGACGACATCGGGGCAGACTTCTATCCGGCGGGCGGCTGCTACTCGTCCAACGACCCCGCGGTGCTGGCCAGGCACATGGACGAGTTGCGGAGCGCCGGCGTGGGCTCGCTGTGCGCGTCGTGGTGGGGTGAGGGCTCGTTCGAGGATGCGGCGTTGCCGGCTCTGCTCGACGCTGCGGCGCGGGCGGGGTTGAAGGTGAGCCTCCATCTCGAACCGCTGCCGGGGCGCGACGCGGCCGTATGCCGGGAGGCGCTGGCGTCGTACCTGGGTAGGTATGCAAGCCACGAGGCGTTGGCGCGGGATCCTGAACGCGGGCTGCCGATCGTGTTCGTCTACGACTCCTATCTCTCCTCGGTCGAAGAGTGGCGCCGGCTGCTCGCTCCCGCCGCTGATCTCACGATCCGCGGCACCGACCTCGACTGCTTCATGATCGGCCTCTGGGTCGAACGGCACCACGGCGACGACCTCCACCGCGCCGGCTTCGACGGCATGTACACCTACTTCGCCACCGATGGCTTTACATACGGCTCGTCCACGGTCAATTGGCCCGCCATGGCGGCCTTCGCCCGCGAACAGGGGATGACGTTCGTGCCTTGCGTGGGACCGGGGTATGCGGATTTGAGGATCCGTCCCTGGAACACGGCCAACCAAAGGGAACGCGAGGGCGGTGTTTACTACAGGCAAATGGCGGCGTCGGCCCTGGCCGTCGAACCGGCGATGATCGGATTGACGTCGTACAACGAGTGGCATGAGGGGACGCAGATCGAGCCGGCGGAGGCTCGTATCGCAGGCGGTTTCCGTTACCGTGACTACGGCTCCGAGGGGCTGGACGGATACCTGACGATGACGGCGGAGTGGATGCTACGGTACTCGGCGGTCGGGCGCTGATTCAGCCTTCGATTACGACGGCGTCGCCAACCTTGAGCAAGGCGCCGCTTCGTTTCACGGCGTTGACTCCAAAGATGACTTTGCCGTCAGGAGTTCCCCGCAACGCCGCGATATGTTCCAAGACTGCGGTTCCGCTTCGTATTCCAGAGGTCTGATCGGTCGTCACCACCACACACCGTGCGCAGGGCTTCATGCACTCGAAGACAACGCCGCCGATCCGGATGTGACTCCACTGTTCCTCGGCCCAGGCTTCGGCGCCGGCCACCACGATGTTGGGACGGAACCGATCGATCGGGATGGGTGCTTCAGCTTGCTGCGACAACGCGGCCAGCGACTCCTCCGAACACAGCAGGTAAGGATAACCGTCCGCGAACGATACGTTCACCTCCGGCGCCAGTACCGTCGGCCGCGCCGTATCGTCGGGCATTCTTGCCAGCCACACCGGTCTTCCCAGCCATGCACTCAGCCAGGCGTTCGCCTCGCCGTCCGCGATCTGAGCATCGACGGTGTCGGACCAGATCACTGTCGGCATGCGTGTCGCGCCGGGGGCGGGAATCGGCACGATGAGATCCTCGTATCCGTCGGCCGAAAGCGTCACGCCGCCGTCTTCGCGGACCGCAACCCCGAGGGTCGCCAATCGCGGCTCGGTCCTCTGAGTCACGAATTCCCCGTCCTGCCCCACGATCAGCCACCGCCGATCAAAACGGAGGCCGCGGCTTTCAGCCACGGCCTCCGTCAATGACGTCCCGCGGGCGGACTTCACCGGATAGATGTGCAGACCCGTCAGGCGGATGCCGCTCACGCGCCACCTTTCGGAATGATGGCGACCGGTGCGTCGACTTCCATTTCCAGCAGCGCCTGTGACAGCGTCTTGCCCTGGGGGTCGAGCATCAGCGACACGGTGCCGCCTCCGCCCAGGGATCTCTCCATCAGGAAGTTGAGGGCGTTGAGATTGTGCAGCTCATGCCGCGTCACCTTGCCCTTGACGATCCCTGTAAAGAACCGCTTCACCACCGGGGGTGTGAGGGTCTCGCGCAGCCAGTCGTAGATCTCCGGCGATCGCGCCAGCAGACCCACATTGCAGGTGTCTCCCTTGTCGCCGGAACGGGCGAAGGCCAACGTCCTGAGCTTGGTGCGTCTGGTGCGCTTGGACCAGGACTTCACGCGGGGGCGACGTTCCACCGGAGCCGACATGTGGATGCGAGGTGGCGCCTCGTCCACGAAGGTCACCGTCATGGTGGCCTCGTTGCCGCTGGGTGCGATCACGACGACACGGGACTCCACATTGCTGCGCCGGATCAAAGCCGGCCAGTAGGCCACGACCCGGCCGGGTTTGGGACGGCCGCCCATGACCGCCATGCCGCTCGGGCCCGAAAGAATGAGCGTCGGTAGCAGCACGCCGAATTCCTCCACCTTGGCACGGTCGTGGTCGCGAACGCCGAGGCGCAGCAGCACTTCGGATGTTTCGTAACGGTCTAGGGACTCGGGCCAGATCGAGCCGCTGCCCACCACCGAGTCGTGTTTTTCCTCGTAGCGATGGCCCAGCCGCTTCCAGAAGATCTTCGCCGCCGCCTCTGCCTTCTGGTCGGCTTCGGGGCCGCAGATCAGGATCGTGCCGCCGGCCTTCCAGCCGTCGTCGTAGGCCATCGACACCTTGAACATCACCGGCCGCGGTTCGCCTTTCACGCCGCTCACGCGTACGCGGTTGGGGCCGACCTGCTCGAGCTTGATCGTGTCGAAACGGGCGATCACGTCGGGCGAAATATACATCTGAGGATCGCCCATCTCGTAGACGAGCTGTTCCTTGACCGTCTTGAGGCTCACGAGTCCGCCGGTGCCCTTGTGCTTGGTCACTTCGAACACGCCGTCTTCGCCCATCTCCACGATGGGGTAGCCGACGGTCGCCAGATCCGGCACCTCGCGCCAGTCGGTGAGATTGCCGCCGCTGGCCTGGGTGCCGCACTCGATGATGTGCCCGGCCACGATGCCCGCCGCGAGGCGGTCCCAGTCGTCGTCGTCCCAGCCGAATTCGTGGATCATCGGGGCGAGGGTGATGCCAGTGTCGGTCACGCGGCCGGTGACGATCACCAGGCAGTCGGCGTCGAGGGCCCTCACCACCGGCTCGGCGCCCAGGTAGACGTTGGCGGCGGTGACCTGATTCTTCACCGGGGCGAGGGGGGCGCCGGTCTCCATGTTGTCCATGGGGTCGCCGTCGGCCTGCAGCGCGTCGAGACGATGGAGGATGTCGTCGCCGTCGACCACGCCCACCTTGATGCTCAGTCCCAGTTCCAAGGCCAGTTCCCTGATCTTGCGGCCGAGGCCCAGAGGATTGATGCCGCCGGCGTTGGTGATCACCCGCACATTCTTCTCGACCATCAGCGGCAGACACTCGCGCATTTGGGCGAGGAAGTCGCCGGCGTAGCCCATCTCGGGGTTGCGGACCTTCTGGCTTTGGAGGATCGACATGGTGATCTCGGCCAGATAGTCGATGGTCACGTAGTCGAGGGGGCCGCCCTCGATCTGACGTTTCAGGGCGCCGGGATCGTCGCCCCAGTAGCCGCCGGCGTTGCCGATGCGGATCGTGCGTCTCATCGCCTTGCTCCTCGGTGTCGGGTTCGCAGAAGTGTGGATGCTAGCGATCGGCATGGGCCTGAACAAGGTGTTTTCCGCATTAAGTCGCCGAAGGGGTCAAAACCGTCGAACGACGAAGGTGTTGCTAAGGCGGTCGTGAAGGGCGAGGCGCCCGAACGCCGCGGGCACCATGCCGAGAATGGAGAGAACCGAGGCGACGCAGGATGCAACCGTCAACGGCCACGATCCGCTGGCAATGGCGAGGGTCAATGACCAGGCACCAACGCCTCTGAACAAGAAGCGAAGGGCTCGGCGTCCGAACCCCGCCGACGGTGCTATGGCGAGGCGCATGAGACCTTTGCCCGGCGTGGATCCGGTCAGTGGCTCGGCCAGCAGGATGAGGGTCAGTGCGAAAGGCAGTCCATACACGAGGTCGCCGACAGCGCCGAGAGCCATCGGGCCAGCTCCTGTCCAGAGGCTGTCCGGTTGGCCGATCCGCAGTGCTGAAACGGCTTGAGAGGCGAACCAACGTCCGGCAGTGCCGGTCAGCATCAGCCCGAGCATAAGCGCAACGACACAGTCAATGATGCCGGCCATGATACGGCGTGAGCCTGTCGCGGGGGATGCTTCTAGCGCCAGGCTGCCTTGAAAGCGCTCCATGACGCCTCCTCGTTGGCCACCGCGCGGGTCAGGATCACATCGCCGCCGCCGCCGGTGGGCGAGGTGAAGTCGAACGTACCGTTTATCTCGGTTCCGGTCACCGTGCCGGTGAAGGTGTAGGCGCCGAAGTTCATGGGGGCGGTCACACTGCCGTCGCCGCTGCCGCTGCCGTCGACCAGGGTACCGTTGCCGGTACCGACGTCGGCGGCGGTGAAGCTGAATGTCAGGGTGTTGCCGGACAGCGTCCCGGTGGCTGTGCCCGTCATCACGCCGATACCCGGCCAGAAGATATCGGACAGGTCGATGGTCCCGTTCGCCGACCAGTTCGTCCCGTCGATCGCAACCTCCATCATCACGTCGCCCTGGACGTCGTAGACGGTGTCGTGCCAGGTGCCGGTCCAACTGCCTGAAAGATCGGGGACGATCATCGAGGCCGTGGATCCGGTGGTTCTGGGAGCGGGCCGCTCAGCGGGCTGGGCTCCGGCTAAAGACAGCAGGGCCGCCACTGTGAACAGGATGGCCATGTAAAGACGAAGAGACTGAATCGATGTGCGCATTGGAATCCCCTCGGCAGAACGACTGATCGAATTCGCTTCAGGCTACCAGTTTATGATTCTCTGACGCAAGATTCCCGGGTCCCTAATGACCACGAATTTACCCTGAGATCATCGCTAAGCCATGAATCTGAGGAATTCAGCCCTACAATTGCTGGTAAGCCACGATCAGAGCCTCGGAAACCGCTCGAGGATCGCGCCCCTCGATGTCTGTGCGGTGAACGTAACCCACCGCTTCGCCGTTCTTCAGGAACAGGATGGACGGGCTTGAGGACGGGTACTGAGGGAACTTTTCCCGGGCTCGGGCGGCGGCTTCGATATCCTGACCGGCGAAGATCGTTCCCACGCGATCCGGCGCGGGCGTATGCTGCAGGGAGAGAGCCAAGCCGGGTCGGGCCGAACCTGCTGCGCAACCGCACACCGAATTGAAGAAAAGCAGGGCCGTGCCTTCGGTCTTGTTCAGGAAGGCGTCCACTTCTTCGGGCGTCATCAATTCATCGGCACCCATCGCCACCATTTCGTCGCGCATGGGTTTGACCATCATCGGATCGTACGGCATCAGGGAACCTCCGGTGGGTGACTCAATTAGTGATCATAATATTCATAATCACTGGATTCGCCACCAGATCGAGCACGCCGATCTTGAATTCCTCAGGTTTCCTTCTATCCTTGAGATGTTGAGGCAACGACACCCCCATCCGGAGGATATCCCGTGATGTTCCGACTTCTGCTGGTCGCTTTGATGCTCCTTTCCGTGGTCGGCTGCAACGGCACCGACAAGGACGCCGTCGCCGAGGCCAACCGTGCCAACGCCGTGCCTCCGGCCCAGACCGCGACCCCGGCTCAGGCTGCGTCCGGCGGCATCGTCGGCGAGGTCCTCGAGACCATGAACGCCGGCGGCTACTCCTACGTGCTGGTCCAGACCGCCACCGGCGACGTCTGGGCGGCCGGTCCCGAGACCTCCGTGGCCGTGGGCGACAAGGTGGACCTCGGCCAGGGCATGCTCATGCCCGACTTCCGCAGCGAAAAGCTGGACCGCACCTTCGCGGAGATCTACTTCGTCGGCGCCATCAAACCCGCTGGCGCGGCCACTGAAACCGCCATGCCTGCCGGACACGGCGGCGCTCCTGCCGCAGCGACCGACATCGACGTGAGCGATGTCGCCAAGGCCGACGGCGGTTACACCATCGCCGAGATGTACGCCCTGGGCGCGAGCGCCAGCGGGCGCGAGTTCGCCGTACGCGGCAAGGTCGTCAAGGTGAACAAGAACATCATGGGCACGAACTGGTACCACATCCAGGACGGCAGCGAGGAAGGTGTTCACGGCGACCTGACGATCACCTCGGCCGCCGCCCTGAACGTGGGCGACCTGGTGCTGGTCAAGGGCACCGGCACGGTGAACAAGGACTTCGGGGCGGGTTACCGCTACGACCTGATCATCGAGGACGCCCAGATCAGCGTGGAGTCCATCTAGAGACCCGACCGGAGGCGCCCATGTCCCCACGCACGATCCTGCACGTGGACATGGACGCCTTCTTCGCCTCGGTCGAAGTGCTCGACGATCCAAGTCTGAGGGGCCGACCGGTCATCGTCGGCGGCACGCCCGAGGGACGTGGTGTCGTTTCGGCCGCCAGCTACGAAGCACGCGAGTACGGCGTACGCAGTGCGATGAGCGCTGCGCGCGCCGTACGTCTTTGTCCCAACGGCGTATTTCTGCCCGGACGGATGGCCCGCTATGCGGAAATCTCGGGCCAGATCTTCGATATCTTCCATTCGGTCACACCGCTGGTCGAACCACTGTCGGTCGATGAAGCGTTCCTCGACGTATCCGGCTGCCGGCGCCTGCTCGGAGACGGCCCCACCATCGCTCGGCTCGTCAAACGCCGTATCCTCGACGAGATCGGCCTGGTGGCTTCGGTCGGCGTCGCCGCCAACAAGTTCCTCGCTAAACTCGCCAGCGATCTGGACAAGCCCGACGGGTTCGTCGTCGTGCCGGACGACGTGCAGGGATTCCTCGATCCCCTCGACGTGGCGCGGATCTGGGGTGTGGGGCCGCGTTCCCAGGAGACCCTTGCCGCGTTGGGCATCCGCACCATCGGGGATCTGCGCCGGGCCGATCAACGTCGCTTGACCGATCGTCTGGGACCTGCCCACGCCACCCATATCGCGACTCTGGCCCGCGGTCAGGATGACCGTCCGGTGATCACCGATCACGAGGCCAAATCCATCGGCCACGAAGTCACCTTCGCCGAAGACATCGCCGATCGTGAATCGCTGGTCGACATGCTCGACCAGATGGCCCATAAAGTGGCGCGTCGTCTGCGTCGTGCCGAGGTCAAGACCCGCACCGTACAGCTCAAGGCCCGCTACGCCGACTTCACCACCAAGACGAGATCGTTGACCCTGCCCGAGCCCACCGACTCCACCCTCGTGCTGCGCGACAGCGCCCGCCGTCTGCTCGACGACCATCTCGACCGCCGGGGGCGACCCCTGCGCCTGATCGGCATGAGCGCCCAGAATCTTGTGTGCGAGGCCGTCGCCCAGGGCGAACTCTTCGCCGACCCCACCGCGGAGCGCGACCGGGCCCTCGACGGGCTCATGGACGTCGCCGCCGAAAAGTGGGGTCGAGCAGCCCTCACGCGCGGTGTCCAGCGTCTGAAGCCAGGATCCCGCGAAGGCCGCACCGAAGATGAATGATATGGCGACGTCCTCTCTTGCGGGATCGCCCCCCTTTTGAGATCCTGCCCTGAACCCGCATTCGGAAGGACGATCATGCGCAAGACCATCGTCGGCGTCATGGGGGGGTGCACCGCCAGTGCGGAAGCCCTCGACGGCGCCTACCACATCGGCCGACTCATCGCCGAACACGGCTGGACCCTGCTCAACGGCGGACGGCCCGAAGGCATCATGGACGCCTCGTCCCGCGGCGCCAAAGAGGCCGGCGGCACCGTCATCGGCGTTCTGTTCGATGACGACCGCGACAACGCCAGCGAGTACCTCGACTATGTGCTGCCGACGGGCCTCGGCTCCGGCCGCAACATCATCAACGTTTTGAGCAGCGACGTGGTCGTGGCCTGCGAGGGCAACGGCGGCACCATGAGCGAGATCGCCATGGCCCTGCGCTTCGAACGGCGCGTGATCGTGCTGGGCTTCGACCCGGGCGCCGCCTTCCTCGACCGCTGCGGTCGGGGGGAGTGGAGCCTGGCTGCGACACCCGACGAAGCGATCTCCCAGATCAAGGCCTTCCTCGAAAGTCCGAAGCAGTAGCCTATGTGTGGAATCTGCGGAGCTATAGCCGTCAAAGACAATCTGGACGTCCCGGAGGGCGCGGTCGAGCGCATGATCGGGGCGTTGTCGCACCGCGGACCCGACGAGTACGGGGCCTGGCGCGACGAACGGGTGCTGCTCGGCCACGCCCGCCTGAGCATCATCGACCTCGGCTCGGGACAGCAGCCTCTGGGCAGCGCCGACGGCCGCGTGTGGGTCACCTTCAACGGCGAGATCTTCAACTACGTGGAGCTGCGTGAAGACCTGCGTGCCCGCGGCCATGTGTTCCGCACCGCCAGCGACACCGAAGTCATCGTGGCCGCCTACCGCGAATGGGGCGCCGACTGTGTCGAACGTTTCAACGGCCAGTTCGCCTTCGTGCTCCTGGACCGCGACACCGGCCGGGTGATGATGGCGCGGGACCGTTTCGGCATCCGCCCCCTTTACTACCACCGTCACGGCGACGTCCTGCTCTTCGCTTCGGAGGTTAAGGCCCTCGCGGGCTGGCCGGGTTGCCGCATCGCCGTCGATCCCGCCGCCTTGGGCGAGGTGTTCACGATGTGGGTCAACGTGCCGCCGCACACTCCGTTCAAGGACGTGCTCCAGCTGCCCCCGGGCCATGTGGCCGTCCTCGAGCCCGGCGACGACGCCCCGTCGATCCGCCGTTACTGGCATCCGACGTTCCTGCCCGCCGTCGAGGACCATCGCCATGTCGCTGTCGACGAGCGCGACCGTCTGGCCCACGAGGTGCGCGAAGCCCTGGCCGACGCCGCCGAAATCCGTCTGCGCGCCGACGTGCCCGTCGGCGCCTATCTGAGCGGCGGTCTCGACTCCTCGGCCACCGCGGCGCTGGTCCGCGAACGCACCGGCGACCGTCTGAAAACCTTTTCGGTCGGCTTCACCGACGCCGCCTACGACGAGTCCGTCTGGCAGCGCCTGATGGCCGACCACCTGGGCACCGACCACGAGAGCATCCGCGTCGGCGACGCCGAGATCGCCGGCGCCTTCGCCCGTGTCGTCTGGCACGCCGAGTCGCCGCTGCTGCGCACCGCACCGGCGCCGTTGTTCGCCCTGTCGGGCCTCGTGCGCGAGCAGGACTTCAAAGTGGTTCTGACGGGCGAGGGTGCCGATGAGGTCTTCGGCGGTTACAACATTCTGCGCGAGGCCAAGGTGAGGGCGTTCTGGGCCCGCGATCCGGAGTCGGTGTCGCGGCCGCGCCTGCTGACGCGCCTCTACCCGTACTTGAAACAGTCGCCTCCCGAGTTCCTCAAGCGTTTCTACGGAGCGGGATTGTCCGGCGCAGGGGTCGATCCGTTCTTTTCGCACCGCCCACGCTGGACCAACACGGCGGGCATCATGACCTTCCTCGCCGCCGACGTCGCCGAAGCCGCGGCGGCGGCCGCAACCGCCGCCGAGGAGCGCGCGTTGGCCGCCCTGCCCGCCGATTTCGCGGGCTGGGGCCCCGTGGCCCGGGCCCAATACGTGGAAATGACCCTGTTCATGGCCGGCTACCTGCTCTCGAGCCAGGGCGACCGCATGCTCATGGGCCACACGGTCGAAGGACGTTTTCCTTTCCTGGACCACAACGTGGCCGAACTGGCGGGGCGGATCCCGGCCTCGGTCAAGCTGGCATCTCTGGAGGAAAAGGCTTTATTGAAGCGCGCCGTAGCCGATCTGTTACCGGTGGAGGTCACGCGTCGGCCAAAGCAGCCGTACCGTGCGCCCGATTCGTCCAGCTTCTTCACGGGCTACGGCGCCGAACTGGTGGCCGAGGCCATGTCGTCGGAAGCACTGCTCGAAGCGGGACTGTTTTCTCCCGACCGGGTGGCGGCCCTGCTGCGCAAGTGGCAGGCGGGCAAGCTGACGGGCGTGCGCGACAACATGGCCTTCATCGGGGTGCTCAGCACGCAGCTCCTGGCCCGACAGTTCGGTCCGGAGCAGGAGCGGCGCACCCATGACGCGGCCCTTCCCGCCGACGCCGTCGTCTGGCGCGGGAATACGTAAACGGATTCGAGACATTGAGACGTGGGAGACGGAGCTATGGAATTGAGAGCACAGATCCGCGGATTCTTGATCGAGAACTTCCTGTTCGGCGACACCGCACCCCTCGCGGATGATCAGATGTCGCTGCTGGACAACGGCATCATGGACTCGGTCGGCGTGATGGAGCTGGTGGCCTTCCTCGAAGGCGACCTGAGCCTGGGCATCGACGACGCCGAACTGGTGCCGGAGAACCTCGACTCGGTCGACAACCTGGTGGCCTTCGTATCGCGCAAGCGGGAGGCCAGCGTGGCGTGACCACCGTCCACGGCATGCTGAGCGCCACCGCCGCCGCGCAACCGGGCGCTCCGGCGCTCACCCACGGCGACACGACGTGGACCTATGAGGAACTGGACCGGGCCGCCGACCGCGTGGCCCGGTTCCTCGTTTCCCGCGGCGTGCAGCCCGGCGACCGCGTCGCGTTGTTGATGGAGAACGGCCAGCCCTACGTGGCGGGCTTCTTCGGCGCCCTGCGCGCCGGCGCCTGCGTCGTGGCCCTGAACCACGCCAATCCCGCGGCGAGCCATGCCAAGATGCTGATCGACAGCGGCGCAGTTGTCCTGATCGCTCGCGTAGCCCAAGCCCGCCGGCTCCCCGAGGTTGTCGCCGGCGCCGGCGAGCTGCTGACCGTCGCCATCGACCGCGCCGACCCGAAGTGGAACCTGCCCGGCCTCGACCTGGTCGTCGGCGACGACCTCC
>CALEMW010000222.1 GCA_937910695.1 uncultured bacterium | reverse complement strand
GGGCTTCCTGTAGAAGGATGCCACCGGGGCATCCTGCCCCAGCCCAATGAGGAGCCTGCAATCATGTCAACGTCACTTCCCAACGCCCGCCTCGTCGATCAGATCGGCGCCCTCAAGGCGGCCCTCGCGCCGCAGCTCAAGCAGCTCGCCGATCTGGAGAAGAAGCTCAAGTCGAACGGCGTCGGCCGCTATCAGGGCGAGTCGTTCGAGGCGAACGTGTTTGCCGGCGAGCGCGCGACGCTCGATCAGGCCGCCGTCCGGGCGAAGCTGTCGCCGCAATTCATCGCGGCGCACACGACGGTCACCGAGACGATCACCTTGAAGGTGACCGCCCGCCAGCTCAACGCCGAAGCGTTGGCGGCCTAAGATGGGGGACCGCGCACACGTCGTCGTCGTGAGCGACGATTCTAAAGTCTTCCTCTACTCGCACTGGCAGGGCAGCCGCCTCCCGGCGATTGTCCAGCGCGCCCTCGGCCGGAAGCTGCGATGGAACGATGAGGCCTATTTGGCTCGCATCCTGTTCTGCGAAATGCTCAAGGCCGAAGGCGCCACGGCGGACGAATCTCTCCGGGCGGAGACGGGCTTCGGCATCGCGAGCCGCGCCTGTGAGGACGAAAGCCGCGACGTCGTCGTCGATGTCGCGAACCAGACTGTAGTGTTGCCGGGGAAGAAGCCGGTAGCCTTCGATAAGTTCATCACCACGACAGTGGGGGTATGATCGAGACGTGCCCCGGTTAGTCAGGGGCTAGTCGGCACGCCGGCCGATGAAGGGAAGCGGGGCGACTCCCCGCAAAAACGGACGAAGCCTAGAGGTGCTAGGTCGCGATGGTGGTAGCGTTAGGCGGTGAGGTGGAGGGGAAACCCGTCGAAGCCAAGTCCACCCCACCAACGACTCAATTACTTATTCCCGCTGCCGGGCAATTCCTAAGGAGACTGACACATGGCACGACAAAAACCCACGAAAGGAAACCTACTCATGATCAAGACCATCCTCATCTACGCCCTCGCCGTCGCCTTCGGCGCAGGTCTCGCCTACAACGACGCCCGCGCGCAGAGCTGGACCGAGACCGTCACCATGACCGACGCCAACGGCAACGTCCGTACCTGCACGATCACTTACGTCAATGGCGGCCGTCAGCGCTACGTCAACTGCAACTGAGGAGCGACGCATGCATCACTACGTCCTGAACGCCGACAAGACGGTGCATCGGATCGATGATCTGATCGAGTGGGCGAATCGTTTCGAAATGGACAACAGGTTCGTCGCCAAGTCTATCGT
Source organism: uncultured bacterium (assembly GCA_937910695.1). Classification (GTDB taxonomy): domain Bacteria; phylum Krumholzibacteriota; class Krumholzibacteriia; order LZORAL124-64-63; family LZORAL124-64-63; genus CALEMW01. The sequence continues at coordinate 9,532 of CALEMW010000222.1, read as the reverse complement.
CGACACAATGAAGGTCTCGACGGTGTTCCTTGGGTTGGACTACAGCTTCGGCGATGGACCCCCAATTCTGTTCGAGACGATGGTCTTCGGCGGCAGACTTGACGGGAGAAGCCGTCGCTGCTCGACCTACGCTCAGGCCGAGCAGCAGCACATCGAGGTTCTGGCCAAGGTCAGGGAGGCTCAGTCCTCGTCCTCGTCCGCCCGCGACGACTCAGGCGGCGCTGCTTCGGGCGATACCGCGGAGGCCTGAGGCAGCGCCGGCATCGGGGCGTAGAGCCACCCCGGCGCCTTCTCGGACAGACGCCCCTTCGCCTCGCACAACATGAAGGCGGAGGCCTCGATGTCGATGCTGGCCATCCGCTCCTGCACGCCGCCCTCGTTTGTCGGATCGACATTGATCATCATCCCGGCGCGGTTGGGAACAACCATCACCGCCTCCAGATCACTGTCGCAGTGAGCCAGACGGATCATCATCGCCCCGACGCCCGCCTCATGGTGACCCTGCGGCCCTGCATCCTCCGGTATCTTGTCCATAGCGGCCCGAATTTCGCCCACCACGGCCATCCTCTCGCCGGGAGCTATGCTGGCCGGGTGCTTGGTGGAAATCATCCCGTAGGCCTGCCAGCAGGCCTGCGCGAGGGGCGCAAACTGGAGACTGTTGAGACCAAGCCGCGCGAGAGCCGCGACGGCGCGCCAGCGGGAGCTGGGATCGATCAGGCCGGCGCACGACTCGATGCGGTCCCCCGTCCCGAGGTCGTCGCCGGGGGACTTATCCGACCGAACCCGGAACAGCAGCCCGGCGTGAGTCGTCCGCGCTGCGTCCCACAAATCCGAAATCGTCAGGAGCGTCGGTACCGACGTCCAGTTCAACTCACCCGGCTTCGGTACCCTGTCGAGCAGGATAAAATAGCTTCTGGTCATTGTTGCAGTCTCCATCGTGAGGCATTACCCGACAGGATATACTTCGGCCGCAGCGGCTTGGCTATGCGAACAAGAAGACGGCGGGAAAGGTACCTTCCCCGCCGCTCGATGAATCGTCGCACGAAGCCGATGCGGCCATCTAAAAAGGAATATCCGCGTCCGCGGCGCCTTCGGTAGCCGTCCGCTGGGCCGGCGTCGGCGCCGCAGCTCGAACCGTCCCGCTGTCGACCTGATCACGGAGCGCCTTCGCCTTCGCGAAGAGACTGCGACCGGTCGGTGTCGTCAACGTCAGGGGGCCGGGCTCGATCTTCCAGCCGCTCCAGCTTCCGAGGTCGTTTGACTCCGGGACGGTGGTGAGCTGATAGATGCGGGCGTAGATCGGCGGCTCGAAGACACCGCCGCCGGGGGCCGGCAGTTCGAGCGCATTGATGAGGGCGTTGAGTCGTCGCGCCTTCTTCGCCTGCGTCCCGGTCAGCGAGAGGATCACCGGGAGACCGCCGCCCGTCTGGTCGTCGATCAGCAGGCCGAAGTAGACGTAGGACGGCGTGATGTCGTTGCCTCCCGCTGTCTTGCGTGTCCCGAAGTCGCCCTCGGCCGCATCGTAGCCGCTGGAGTCGGTGCCCCACTGCTTCACCATCGCGCCGCGGTTGGGCTTCCACTCGGTGTAGTGGACTTCGTACTTCGCCGGGATGAACGCCGCGATGGTCCGGAGCCTAAGTGTCAGCGTGTCGAGGATATCACCCTCGCGCGCGTCGGGGATGAACTCAGGCTCATTGCGCTTAACGTACGGCGAGGTGCCCTGCACGATGGTCAGATACGGCGTCGCCATATCATCCTTCGTGAAATCGCTGGCGTGCGACTGACCCTGCATCAGTGCGAGGTCTTCGTCACTGACGGCAGGCATTCCCGCCGCCTGAGTCGCCACTTCGTTCGTTCTATTGGTCGTCATCGATAGCCCCTTCCTTGGTGATCAACACCTCAGGCATCACCACGACACCTAAGGTTTCGAGAGGTATTTCCTGCCCCGACGTGACGGCGTCTTTGCACATCTTGCTGAGTGTCATGTGATTGACGCCCTCGTCGAGCGCCAGCTTGACGCTGTTGTCTTGGCGGAGTTGCTCATAGATCGCGATAGCTTTATCCCGCTCACTGCGGTTCCAGCTTGCGGTGATCTTCGCCTCGATCAGACCTTCGTGTCCGTTCTCGACCAGCCAATCGATGGCGGCTTTCCGCAACTCCGGCTCCTTCGGGAGGGAGCCACGCGCCTTGGTGGAGAGCGTCGCCTTGCCGCCGTCGGGCAGCTCCCACGAGCGCACGCCCGCCTCGGCGAACATCGCCGGGAGGACTTCGGTCTCCAGCGTGCGTTTCCGGCCGCTCAACTCTTCGAGGGCGGCCTCGGCGTACTTGATGCTGCGGTTGAGTGTCCGCAACTTGATGATTTCGTCGGCGAGTCGTTGTGTCATGAGGTCTCCAGAAAGATGGGCGGCGAGACCATCCCGCCGCCCGGTTGAAAGATCAGGCGTCTTGTGTCTCAGGCTCACTCGGCATCGGCACCCGCATATCGCTGCCGTCGTCGGGACGGCCGCTCACCACGGTGGCCTGATACTTCCCGCTGTCGAGGACGGTGATGCGGACCTCGACGACGTCGGAGGGGATCGCGCCTTCGAAGACGCCGGCAAAGTTCACGCCGCCCATCTTGATCAGGGCGACGTTGCCGGGGAGGGTGCTGATCGCTTCCTTATCGAAGATACCGATGGTGCCCCTCGGTGCGGACGGGAACCACTCCACCGAGTCGTTGTACTCGACGTAGCCGGCCCACGAGACCAACGACGCCGGGATGGCTTTCGGGAGGCGATACCCCCGGGCGGCGCCTGCGTAGGACAGCGAGAAGCGCTGCATGGCGGTCATCTTGTCGACGCCGGCATCCTCGGCCCCGGCCAGCTTCTTGCGGAAGCGGTTGCGGAGATACTCGACCACCGCGACGCGGAGCCCGAAGGCAATCTCGGCGCGGTCGTTGTCGAGGGCAACCTCGAAGACAGTCGTTTTCAAAGCCATTTATCGATCCTTTCATGATTGAGCCCTACTTGTGGACGCCGGGCTATGAGGCGCCCCGCATCATCCTCCGACGCCTCGGCGTTGTCCACAAAAATCGACAGCACTACATGATGTACGCAATGTGCATCGCCATCAATAGGTTGATTTGTAAGGGTTGGATTATTTGGAAAATCCACACGATAGCTATTGCGTCGCGAGTCGTTTTCGAAGTATAAGACTGCACCGGCCCACGGCGGCCCCCAATGAGGAACTGAAATGACCACCCTTCGTGCCTTCGGACTTGAGCTGGAATGCTTCAATCCCCGCGTCGATTACCAGACCAGCGGCACCAACATCGCCCGCGCCATCAACGCGATGGGCTTCCGGGCCGTCCGCACCGACCGCCACTTCGACGCGAACTACGACGTCTGGCAGATCAAGCCAGACGTCTCCCTGACCCCCGTCGGTCAGGCCCTCGAAGTCGTGGCGCCGACGCTGCCCGGCACCGAGGAGTCGCTGGAGCAGGTCCGTAAGGTCGCGACGTGGCTTGGCCAGAACGGCTACGACGTCAACCGCAGCTGCGGCTTCCACATCCACCTCGACGCCCGCGACATCACCCCCTATGAGGCGGCGGCCATCGCGTGGCGCTACACCGCCCGCATCGCAGACTTCAACGCCATCCTGCCGTCGTCGCGCCACTCGACCCGGTGGGGGGCGGCCCTGACCGGTGCGGCCCTCGACAAGGTGACCCGCGCCGCCTCGAACCCCAACAGCCGGGAGTCGTGGGGTCACGGCGAGCGCTACGCCGCCGTCAATCTCCAACACCTCGACAAGCCGGTCGGCGACAAGCGCATTGAGTTTCGCCAGCACAGCGGCACCTTGAACCCAACCAAGATCATCGGCTTCTATCGCCTCCTGTGTGATTTCGTCGCCGAGACGCTTCGCATCGTGCGGCAGCCCACGACGGCGACCGCGATCCCCGCCCCGACCACGGTCGGGCCGGCCCGTATCATCCGCAACCAGCGCCGCCGCGCCGCCGCCGCGACCACCAGCGTCGTCGTGGGTCGGGTCGCGCCGGGGACGATCCCCACCATCGAGCGGGACACCGACTACGACATGTTCTTGACTGCCATCGAGGAGCGCGGCGTGGTCACGCAGAACGACGCCCGCAACTTCGGGTGGCCGGATACCCGCCTCCGTGTGACGGCCCACTGGCTGCGTCGCAACGGCGCCCACCTGATCACCACCGAACGGAATGGCGAGCTGGCCTACGTCGCCGCCAATGGTGCCCGCAGCCGAGCCGCGATATTCAGCCTCCCGGCGCAGGTCCGCCAGCGCGTGACGGTCAACCCCTCGGCACCGTCGGTCGCAGCGCCGGCCCCACGCCCCTCCAGCGACTTCTTCGATGTGCTGGATCGGGCGAGCGTGTTCGATGTGCTGCGTCAGGCGAGCGTGTTGCAGGGCGCCAGCCCCGAGTCCAGCGCCTTCTATAGGCAGAGATTGGAGGACTTTTCTACCACATAAGTTTGTGCGACTATTAGACAACTTTGAGGTAGTAAGATGATGGATATCACAGGAGAGACATTTGGCCTATGGACCGTCCTTCGGAAGGATGGAACCATAGGCACGCAAAGACAACGTGCGTGGTTGATTAAATGCGCCTGCGGAAAAACACGGCGCATGTCCTCTGGAAATCTACGCAACGGAACGTCCCAGTCCTGCGGGTGCGGCCCCAAAAACAATATGAAGCATGGATTGACGGACCATATTCTCCATAAAGCATGGAGAAACATGAAGAGCCGTTGCTACAACCAAAACAATCGAGACTACAAATACTATGGGTTACGCGGCATTAGGTTGTGTCGTGAATGGAGAGGTAATTTCAAGTCATTTTACATCTGGTCGACAACGCATGGGTGGCGCCCCGGCCTTACGTTGGATCGTAAGGATAATAATAGGGGCTACTCTCCAGAAAACTGCCAGTGGACGACTCGTCTGGCACAGTCACGAAATACCAGAGCCAATAAGTATGTCGTGTTTCGTCGTCGAAGAATCCTGATGTCAGATGCCGCCAAAGTGTTGGGCTGTTCTTTTGGAACAGTCAGGCGAATGCAAGAAATTTCCGAGGAAACAAATCAATACTTTACTTCTGTTGCCAACAAGCTGTATCCTGTCGCTCCCGCCCAATGAGGAAATTCAAATGACCACACCTACCCCCAACGAAATTCCGACCACGGTTCTCAAGGTCTCGCATCACCCGGCCGGGCACATCGCGACGCGCTATGCCTATGCCGCCTACGGCTCCAACCTCGGCTTCAACCAGATGACGTCTCGTTGCCCCCGCGCCGAGATTGTTGCGTCTGGTAAGCTGCTTGGGTTCCGGCTGGCCTTCGCGATGGTGGCGACGATCATCCCTGACGACGACTCGACGACGCTGGTCGGCATCTATCAACTTACAGCGTCCGACGTCGAGACGCTCGACAAGCGGGAGGGCCTCGGTCGCGTCTATGACCGCTACCTCGTGACGGCGCTCACAATAGACGGCCGCGCGATACGCTGCTTCACCTACATCAAGAAAGATGATTTCCCCGAGGCGCCGAGCGACCTCTACTACGGACGACTCGCCGAAGGCTACCGCAACTGGGCGTTCGAGGATCGTCGTCTCCGTCACGCCCGGAAGCGCGCGGTGAAGGAAGCTCTTGCCCGCGCCGACGAACGCAAGGCGCGTGACGAGGCGGAGGCCCGCGCGGCGGCGCGCCCGAACTGGTATGGGTGGGAGCCTTACAATTCCCACAGCGGCGCTCGCAAGATCAAGCGGATGACCTACACCAGCGAGCAGGAGTCGTTGCCGTTTGCCGACGTCGACAGGCGCGGCATCGCGAAGGTGAAGTCACTCGTGACCGGCCGTGAGATTGGCGTCGCCAAGTACGCGACCACCGCGGCAAGGAACGTCGAGTGGGGCCAGCGTTCCGGCGACTTCTACTGGCGCGTGAAAGGTGATCGCGTCTGGTACAGAGACATCAGCACTCACGAGGATGTCACGTCGGGCATCGCGCGCGGCGAGCTGGCGCAAAACCTGCCGGGATCGCAGGCCTATAAAATCGTCGACGACAACAAAGGAAACAGCGCAACATGACCGACCACGCACAGCCGGCAGACACAATTTTCCCGGAGGAGTCCCGGACGGGGCTTCCGACGCAGATGGACGGTCGACGACTCAGGTCGGCCCGGAACCGGGAGGCCTTCCTTGTTGCCGGCCTCACGCTGATCGTTCGTGACGGCAACTGGGCTGCGATGGTGCCTCAACTATGCGCCGAGTGCGGCCTGTGCCGGCGGACATTCTTCGCGCGGTTCCGCGACCTCGAAGCGTTTCGAAAGGAATTGATCAGGCGACACGGCGCCGAGCTGGTCAGAACACTGTCCGAATCGGTGAACGCCTCCCCCGCCGGATCGCGGTACGCCACGCTGATCAGGAAGTTGATGCGGGTGGACGCATGACCTCCCCCACAGAGGCGGAAGAAGCAGCAAGGCGGATTGCAGAAACAGGAGCGACCATGATGTCATCTATCTTCCGTTTTGCATCGCGTGTCTGGTCCTCGATATGGCCGTCTCGGCGGAGCCGTGTCCCGGAGACAGATCGGGTGAGTACAGCAGAGACGGCGCCATCGTCCGAAACGCGGTCAGTAGTTGTCGCGTTTTCTGTAGAGAATAAAACACGTCACAGAAACCAGAAAACTAATCACGAGAAGACATCGTTCTACTACTTAGACAATCTCCTCTCGGAGATTCCCACTGCGCGCAGGATAATGCGGAAGTTCAGACAGCTCGATGACGACGCCTATCGATACCACGCAAAGGTTGGCGTCCGTCTTGTGGCCAACGGGATAGCGCCCGATGACGACGCCTATCGCCGGTTCGTGAGACTCTTGCCGTCCGCGGCGATGGTCTACTTTCCCCCGGTGGAAGGCGAAAAAGTCTCCATGTGTGTTTATTTTTGTCGTGTCACAAGAGCCTCTCCGCACATAGCGGTCCCTATGGGTTCTCGTGCCGTCTATCGCGTCACTCTCGTCTATACGCCCACATCGAAGGGTCGCGCCGTGGGCTATTCATATCTCGTGGCGGTCAAGGACAGCAGTATTCAGGCCATTCCGGAGCGGTCGGTCTCTCACTGCATACTACCGAGGGGCGGCTCGTTCTCACGAGTGACGTGGGGAATGTCTCATGGGCTTGAAATTCATTGGCGTTTCATGACGTCCGAAAAAGAGAAGGACTCCGAAAAAGAAAAAGAGGCCAAAAAAACATGGGGGAGCACCCCCGCTGAGTTTGGCGCCTTTCTGTTCTACATAACCACAGGATACGTTGAGACGGATAAGGAGTTTCACGTCCGGGCAGAGCGCGACAACATATCAGTGTCCTTCGGAGTTGCGTTAAAAAGGACGCCCTACTTCTTCAAGAACAGAGACAAGGTCGTGAACGAGCGGGGCAAGACGCGGCCCATATTTCATGCTGTCGAAGGCCACACGAGAGTACTGCCGAGCGGCAAGGAGTCGTCTGTTAAGCCACATTACAGGGGCCTGAGACGTTTTACTTGGGCGGGGGAGTCGGTGACGATCACCCAACCGGAACATTCTGTTCTTGAGTGGAACCTGTCGGCGATAGAGAGCGACGACGATACGGTCGGCGAGGGTATGATGCCGATGGGGGACATGGGTTCCTTTGTGATCGACGCAACGGAAAATAAAATAAAAGCGAATGGGTAGTCTGATGGTTCGTCGTATCGAGTCGCCGCTGCAGGACGAGTTGGGTCTTCCTCCAGTTCGTCGCATCTGGACGCCGCCGGAGTCGTTTGTCCTGCCGACGTCGTTCCCCGAGCTGCACGGCTTCGTCGCGCTCGACCTTGAGACGAAAGACCCCGGCATTGCGATGAAGCGCGGCTCGTCGTGGGCGCGCGTGGGGGAGGGATTTATCTGCGGCGCCTCGATCTACGGCGAGAACGTGTCGGGATACTTCCCTGTGGAGCATGCCGAAGGCAACTTGGACTTTTTAGCTTTCCTGCGATGGATCACCACGCAGGCAGCGAAGCCTGATGTCATCTTCATCATGGCGAACGCCTCCTATGATGTCGGTTGGCTGCAGCGTTTCCATGTCAAGTTTGCCAACGCCCCCGTCGACGTCCAGACGATGGCGTATCTTCTCGACGAGCATCGTCGAAGCTATTCCCTCGGTTCTCTGGCGCGCGACTACCTCGGTGAGGGCAAGAGCAGCGACACGCTGGCGGCGTGGGCGAAGGAACATCACATCCCCAAGCCGATGGAGAACATGGAGAAGATGCCGTCGTGGGCGGTGGCACCCTACGCCATCGACGACGCGCGTCTGACCTACAGCCTCTATCACAAGCTGATGCCGGAAATCGAGAAGGAAGACCTGCAGAAGGTCCTCGACCTCGAAAGCGAATGCACGATGGTCGTCACCGACATGAGAAAACTCGGCGTGCGTGTCGATCTGGATCGAGCGGCGGAACTTAAAAGACTATTCACCACAAATCGTAACTCAAGTCTTCTCGCCATTCATCGGGAGACTGGGGTTAATATGTCGCCGTTCGAGAACGAGGCGGCGATCAAGGCGCTTCGTGTAGAGAACCCCAACGTCGTGCTGGGCGAGACCGGCCTAGGGAACGACTCGGTTCGTCGTGAGGTTCTTGAGTCGATCAACTCTCCTGTATCGAAGTCTATCCTCATGGCACGGAAGTACGACAAGGCCGTCGGTACCTTCATCGAAGGATACCTTGAGGGGTACGCATACCGCGGGAGAATACACGCCGAGTTTCATCCGACACGCCACAACGACGAAGACAACGACTCGATGTTTGGCACTGGGTCAGGACGTTTTGCCAGCTCGAACCCGAACCTCCAGAACATCCCGATCCGCGATCCCGACATCGGGCCGGCGATCCGATCCTGCTTCGTCCCGGAGCCCGGCGAGGACTGGCTCAAACTCGACTACGCCTCGCAGGAGCCGCGTCTCACTGTACACTTCGCGGCGCTGGCACGACAGAATGGCGCCGTCGGCATGGTTGCCCGCTTCCGCTCTAACCCGATGACCGACCTCCATGGCGAGTGTGCGGCGTTGATGGGCATCGAGCGCAGGCACGCCAAGACGATCAACCTTGGCCTCGCCTACGGCATGCAGGGCGCATCACTGTGTCGGCAGCTTGGACTTCCAACCAAGATGATCACACTTCGAAATGGGCGTGAGCTGGAGGTGGCCGGCGACGAAGGTCAACGACTCCTCGACCGCCACGCCTCGTCGGTGCCTTTCATGAAGGGCCTCTTCGAGCTGGCGAAAGACACGGCGAAGCGGCGCGGCTACGTCAAGACGATCCTCGGACGGCGCATCCGGTTCGAGAAGTATCCTGACGGCAACTATGCCCGCATACACAAGGCATTGAACGGCGTCATTCAGGGAAGTGCTGCCGACCAGATGAAGATGGCACTGATCGAACTGCGTAAGGCCGGTATCCCGATCAACATCACCGTCCACGACGAGGCGGACAAGAGCCTCCCGAGGGGTGGGGAGG
>CALEMW010000221.1 GCA_937910695.1 uncultured bacterium | reverse complement strand
GGGACTGGAAAAAGGACGCCCTTTACGTCTCGGACAATAACGGGACGGCGACCTTCCACTACGTCTACGGGCAGGCGAAGTATGCCACGCAGGGCCTCGCAGAAGCGGCTGCGCTGCCCGTGCCGCCGGTTCTGTTCCAGGTGGGCGACCTTACATTGGTGCTGGCGGGGCTCGTCGTCGATGACGGTACCACGACTGTCACCACGATTACGGACGAGCGCCCCACCCTTGGGGTGTCCGGTTCCGGGTCAGGCGCGGCGGCTACCGACCACGGGGCACTTGCGGGACTCGGGGATGATGACCACGCCCAGTATGTCGATCTGAGCGGGAACGCAGCCCGTAACCCCTTGACTGGCACACTTGACGCAACGGGCGGCACCATCACCTTGCCGACGTCTGCTGCTCCTGCCCAGACCGCTGAAGGTTCCGTCGTCTGGGACTCTGACGATGACGTGTTGACGGTTGGAGACGGTGCTGCGCGCAAGACAATGGTCGACACCGCTTCTGTGCAGACCATCGCGAATAAGCAGATTACATCCGGCTCCGTCACAGACTTCCTGAAGTTTGCGCCCATCGCGTCCCCTGCTTGGGTTGAGGGTCAGCTTTTCTATGATCTGGCCGACAAGACGCTGACGGTCGACGTAGAGAACGGGTCGAGGCTGAACATCGGCCAAGAGATGACTCTCCAGTCTACGAACAACACGCTGGCCCAGATCAACGACGGGCAGGCGGTCTACGTCAGCGGAGCCGCGAGCGGTCGCCCGACCATAGCTCTCACAGACGCCTCCGCGCACACGACATCCCTGGTCATAGGCGTTGCCACACAGAATATCGGCATCGGGGCCACCGGGGCCGTCACGGTCTACGGGCTGGTTCGCGATGTCGACACGACTGGTGGCGCGGAGGCTTGGGCGCCTGGAGACGTGCTGTACCTGTCTGCCGTTACCCCCGGAGGGCTCACGAATGTACAGCCCGTCAGCCCCGATCATCTGGTAGTGGCTGGCCGTGTGCTGACCGCAGACGCGGTGAACGGTATCCTTCTGGTGCTCACCAGGATTGGGTGGGAACTCGCCGAGCTTCACGATGTGCTCATCACGACGCCGCAAAACAACCAGATCATCAAGTACGACTCCGCTACAGCGCTTTGGAAGAACGGCGCTGTTGTTGCGGCCACCGAAATCAACCCCGGTGGTATCGAGATCGCCACCCAGGCCGAGGTCACGACTGGGACGGCTGACGACAGGGCGATCACGCCACTCAAGTTGGCTACCAGGATCGCAGCGGGGTTGCCGCCACCGGGCAGCCACATGATCGAGTCGGCAGTCTCGGACAATATCACCACGGGCACCCCGCAAGTTGTCACGGGGATGACGTACACACCGCCCGCTGGGACGTGGGATGTGCGCTATGAGGGCGAGACTGAGGCGAATGGCAACCTCACGTCTACGATGCAGTTCTACAACAATGCGGTCGCTGCGGGGAACGTACGGCGTAGGTCTCACAATAACGGCTCCTTCGGATCGTCCAGCATGGCCTTCCGGGTGACCACAACTGGTGCTGAGACCATCGATGTTCGCATGTCCACGTCGGCCTCAACCCTGGACGTAGGGGGCCGGTCCCTCACGTTCACGAAGGTCACGGCTATCTAGCCATTACCGGGTAATAAGGGGCCCCCGAAGGGGCCCCAGCGTTAGTCGCCTTCCTTACGTGCGGTCCGTTCGCCGTCCACCGTGTTCCAGACGTGGCGGCCCTGGTGTCGTGTTGGCTTGTCCATCATCCGTCAGTAGCTCTGCCCGGTGGCGTCGTATCTCCATGCCCATTCGGCACAGATAGTCGGCGGCGTTCCGCTCACGATCCTGGAACCCTCCGTTGTGCCTTCTCCAAGACCCAGGCATCGTCTGTCCACACGTAGGTGAGACCGCCGTTGCCTACCGGGTACGGTGGGACTGCAACGTTTAGGGATCCTTGTTTAACGCAGGATAGGAACCACTCCTGCATTTCGACCAGTTGTTCGTCGGTGCACGTCATCTCGTAGGGTTTGCCTCCTACATAGACGGTGCTTCTAGGCACCCCGCTGTAGCCGTACCCCACCACGAAGGGTTTGTACTTGGGTGCTACTGCGATTCCTGCCGCGGTTACCCGGGCTGCGAATTCTTTCGAGCGCTTGGTACTAGGCATCTGTTCTCTCCATTGTGTTCGGTGGGTCTGAGCTATTGCATCGTCCGGTAGGCGTCTTCCTGCTTCTTCAGGCAGTAGGCGAGCATCCGCCAGTGGGGGCCGAACTCGTCGGTCCAGTCTGCCGAGCAGTTGCGGAGCATCGCCGCCTGGGGCGTGTCCTCGCTCCCGGTCGTCAGGCCGTACTTCTTCACGAAGCGGCTCACGTCGGCCTTGCCCGTCGCCTCCTTGTCCCTGCAATACTTCTGCATCCGGTAGTCGCCCGCCCACTCGCTCGCGCAGCGGGCGTTGATCTTCTCGTCGGCCTGGGCCTCCGCAGGGGCCATGATCAGGGCCATCGCGCACAGCAACATCGCTCCGATGAACAGCTTCATTCTCGCCTCCATTGTGTTAGCAGTTCTCATCTCCCGAACCTCTCTATGTAGTCGTCGTGTTTGTCTGGGTGAGCGTCGTACACGTGGCGTAGGATCCCTACCTTCAGGGCTCCGCAGTATGGACATTTGTGTTTGGGGTGGCGCTTCTTCCTGTGCTCGTGGTACTTGCCGCAGGTGTCGCACCGAGCGTAGAAGTTGCAGCTTCCGCAGCCCCAAGCACACCCGCAGTCCCATGGGACGAGTGCGCCCCCACAGCGGTTGTGCCGGCATATGTCAGTCACCGGGCTCTCCCCCAGTCGTCGCAGAACTCACCCTCCATGAGCACGTCGCAGCCCCACGTGCATACCTGGTTCTCGAACCGAGAGCACGCGTCACAGAGTTCTTTGCCCGTCTTGACGGTGGAAGTGGTTACCCCACCTCCCTTGATCCGCGCGATGATGCTGGCCTTGGCCCTGTCAACACCATCCCAGAACCCATCGTTGTAGTACCCGTCATCGTTCGATCTGTCGGTCGGCTCAGCCTCAATGGCAGCAATCACCCCGTCGAGTTGGGCGCGGAGGCGGTCACGGTCATGCACCATCCACGCATGAATGTCTGGGCGCACTCCCGCAGCCGATACGGTCTTCCATTGTTCCACCTCATCCCTCAACCGCGCCACCTCCGCATCCCGATCAGCCAGCGCGGCGAGGAGGGCCTTCATCGCTTTGCCGATTGGCACCATCTCGCCGTCCA
>CALEMW010000220.1 GCA_937910695.1 uncultured bacterium | reverse complement strand
CCGCGAGGGCGGCCGGACGGTCGGCGCCGGCGTTGTCGCGAAGATTCTCGAGTAATTTGACGAGTCCCGCATTCGGGGCCGGCCGGGCCCCGGATGCGTTCTCTTGACCCGGCCGAGAAGACGACGGTTTCAGGCGAAAGGCGAGCAGGCGCCCCCGACCGGTTCGGAGCGACGCTGGAGTAGCCATCGCGAACAAGGAGATCAGAGTTGGCCAGACAGAAGATCAAGATCCGGCTGAAGGCCTACGAGCCCGCGGTGCTCGACCGCTCGGCCCAGAAAATCGTCCAGGCGGCGCTGAAGACCGGCGCTCTGGTGCGGGGGCCCGTGCCTTTGCCGACGAAACGGTCGGTCTACACGGTTCTGCGCTCGCCCCACGTGGACAAGAAGTCCCGTGAGCAGTTCGAGATGCGGATCCACAAGCGGTTGATCGAGATCGAAAATTCGACGCCGCAGACGACCGAGTTTCTTAAGAAGCTGACGCTCCCCGCGAGCGTGGACGTCGAGATCAAGGTCTGATCGGAATTTAGGGAGCAGTCATGAACGGACTGATCGGCAAGAAGATCGGAATGACGCGAATCTTCGATGAAGAAGGTCGCCACATTCCGGTGACGGTTATTGAAGCCGGCCCCTGCGTCGTGACGCAGTTGAAGGCCGCAAAGACCGACGGCTACAGCGCCGTCCAGGTCGGTTTTGGCCCTCGCAAGCCGAAGAACACCACGATGCCCATGCAGGGCCACTTCCGCAAAGCGGGCGTGGAAGCCCAGCATATCGTGAGTGAGTTCGCTCCGGATGAGGGCGACGAGCTGAAGCCCGGCGATACGATCGATGTTTCGATCTTCGACGGCGTCGAGCTTGTCGATGTCACGGGATTCACCAGGGGTCGCGGGTTTTCCGGCCGCATCCGCCGCTGGAACCAGCACCGTGGTCCCGCTTCCCACGGCTCCAAGAACGTGCGCCGGTCCGGATCGATTGGTATGCACACGAAGCCGGGCCACGTGCTCAAGAACACGCAGATGCCGGGCCAATACGGCAACAAGCAGGAAACGAAGAAGAATTTGACCGTCGTGCGGATCGATCAGGAGCGGAATCTGCTGCTGATCAAGGGGAGTGTCCCCGGTAGCCGGAACGGCATTGTCACCATCCGGATCAGCCGCTGACACCGGATCTAGAACCGCGAGGTTGTTACATGGCAACGGCGAACCTGTACAACAAGGCTGGGGAGAGCATCGGCAGCGTAGATCTGCCCGAGGTCCTCTTCGCCCAGCAGGTGCACAAGCAGTCTCTCTACGAGGCCGTGCGCTGCTACATGGCCAATCAGCGTCTGGGAACCCATGATACCCAGACCCGGAGCGAGGTCGCTTACTCCAGCAAGAAGCTGTACCGCCAGAAGGGAACCGGACGTGCACGAGCCGGTAGCGCCCGTTCTCCGGTGCGCGTTGGCGGCGGCAGGTCCTTCGGGCCCCACCCCAGGGATTACAGCTACAAGCTGCCCAAGAAGATCAAGCGTCTCGCCCTGCGCTCTGCGCTGAGCGATCGTGCGAACAACGCGCGGGTCGCCGTGGTTGAGAATCTCGAAATGACGGCGCCGAAGACGTCGGAGATGGTCGGCATGCTCAAGGGGATGGCCCTTGAGGGTCGTCACACCCTGTTCGTGCTGCCGCACAACTCCGAGACCCTCTTCATGTCGTTGCGCAACATCAAGGGTGTGCGTGTGCTGCGCCACTCCGATCTCAATGCCTACACGATCCTCTGGGCCGACAACGTCGTGTTCACGCAGGATGCACTGAACGGCGCCGAGGAGGTGTTCGGGTCATGAAGGATCTGAGCAAGGTGATTCAGCGTCCCCTGGTCACGGAGCGGGGTACCGTGCTGCGCGAGTTGCACAACCAGTACTTCTTCGAGGTCAATCCGGACGCGAACAAGCACGAGATCAAGCAGGCCGTTGAACACTATTTCGGCGTGAAGGTCACGAACGTGCGCACCATGAACATGCTGGGCAAGGTTAAGCGGATGGGCCGTTTCCAGGGCAAGCGAGCGGACTGGAAGAAGGCCATCGTGACTCTCGTCGACGGCGATTCGATCGACGTCTTCGACAACGTCTAGCATAACGTCTGGCAGGACGCCGCGAGACGGCGCCTGAGGAGTAGGGAGACAAGATGGGTATCAAGAAACTGAAGCCCGTAACCCCCGGACAGCGTTTCCGGACGGTCTCCGACTTCAGCGAGCTGACGACCTCGACCCCTGAGAAGTCGCTCCTGGAGCCCTTGACCAAATCGGGTGGCCGCAATAATGCCGGTCGCATGACGGTCCGCCACAGAGGCGGCGGCCACAAGCGCCGTTACCGTCGAATCGACTTCAAACGCAACAAGGACGGCGTGCCCGCCCGCGTGGCGACGATCGAGTACGATCCGAACCGCAGCGCCCGCATCGCTCTGCTGTTCTACGCCGACGGCGAGAAGCGCTACATCATCTGGCCTAACGGCCTGAAGGTGGACGATACAGTGATGTCCGGTATCGATGCCGGCTTCGACGTGGGCAACTGCCTGCCCCTGCACCGTGTCCCCCTGGGTACCCTGGTGCACAACGTCGAACTGCAGATCGGCCGCGGCGGCCAGATCGTGCGCAGCGCTGGTTCCTTCGCCCAGGTTCTGGCCAAAGAGGGCCAGTACGTAACCCTGCGCCTGCCTTCGGGCGAGGTGCGGATGGTGCACAAGAACTGCAGCGCCACCATCGGCGAAGTCGGCAACGCGGAGCATGAGAACATCGTGCTGGGCAAGGCTGGCAAGTCTCGCTGGCTCGGGCGCCGGCCCAAGGTTCGCGGTGTGGCCATGAACCCTGTCGACCACCCCCATGGTGGCGGCGAGGGCAAGACCTCCGGTGGACGGCACCCGGTGTCGCCCTGGGGTATGCCCACGAAGGGGTACAAGACCCGTACGAAGAAGCCTTCGGACAAATTCATCGTCCGCCGTCGCAAGGCCAAGAAGAAGTAGGGATCCTGTCCGCCGGTTCGTCGGCGATGCACAAGGGATGGAATCAGTATGGCTCGTTCGATCAAAAAGGGACCATTCATCGACGATCACCTTTTCAAAAAGGTGGAGGACATGAACGGCAGGGGCGAGAAGAGGGTCGTCAAGACCTGGTCGCGTCGTTCGACCATCGTGCCCGAGTTTCTGGGTCACACCATCGCCGTGCATAACGGCAAACAGTTCATTCCTGTCTACGTGCAGGAGAACATGGTGGGGCACAAGCTGGGTGAGTTCGCACCGACGCGGACGTACCGCGGCCATACGGGCAAGAAGTAGTAAGTCAACGCTGCGGAGGTAGCGACCATGAACGGCCGAGCAGTTACTCGCTTTATTAGGATTTCGCCGCGGAAGGCACGGATCGTCGCCGATCTCGTGCGCGGCAAGAGGGTCGATCTGGCCATCCAGACTCTGGCCCTGACCCCGAAGAAGGCGTCTCCGATTCTGACGAAGACGATCATGTCGGCCTTGGCGAACGCTCGTCAGGCAGCTCCGGCTGAGGAAGCTCGGTTGGCGGATTCCGGCTACATCGTCCACGAGATCAGAATTGACGAGGGACCGATCATGAAGCGGATCCGGCCGCGGGCCCAGGGGCGCGCCTTCCGGATCCTGAAGCGGACGAGTCATATCGAGGTAACGGTTTCCCCCGCCCAGTAGGGGCGGCACGCCGTCGCAGCGCTGGGACGCCAGTCGCAACGACGTGGGCATCGCGAAAGGAAGACCATGGGGCAGAAGACGCATCCGATCGGTTTCCGGCTGGGGATCGTGAAGGACTGGAACTCGACGTGGTTCAGCACTAAGCACTACGCCGACTGGCTGAATGAGGACCTGCGCCTCAGGAAGTACGTCGCGACGCGTGTCGGCAGTGCTGGCATCGCCTCGATCAAGATCAAGCGCTTCCACGAGAAGGTGAACGTCATCATCTCGACCAGCCGACCCGGTGTCGTGATCGGCCGCAAGGGCAGCCGAGCGGATACGCTGCGTGCCGAGCTCGAGCAGCTCACGGGCAAGAGCGTGAAGCTGGACATCGAAGAGGTGAAGAAGCCCGAACTCAGCGCCCCGTTGGTCGCCGAGCACGTGGCCGCTCAGCTCACCGGACGCGTATCCTTCCGCCGCGCCATGAAGAAGGCCATCGCCACGGCCATGCGTATGGGCGCCAAGGGGATCAAGATCCGCTGCGCCGGTCGACTCGGCGGCGCCGAGATGGCCCGCATCGAAACTTACAACGACGGCAGCGTGCCTCTGCACACCTTGCGTGCGGATATCGATTACGGCACCTGCACCGCCAGAACCACCTACGGCGCCATCGGCGTCAAGGTCTGGATCTGTCGGGGTGAGATCTTCCCGGCTGACTTCAAGGAGCAGCTGCGCTCGCAGGTGCACGAGGAGAGGCTGTAGCCGCGTCGTCGATTTGATCGACGGGCGCCGTTGAAAGAGGTCTGAGTACCATGTTGATGCCCAAGAGGACGAAATACAGGAAGATGCAGAAGGGTCGCATGAAGGGTACAGCCTTCCGCGGCAGCAGCGTCTCCTTCGGCGACTACGGTTTGCAGGCGATCGAGTGCGGCTGGATTACCAGTCGGCAGATCGAAGCCACCCGTGTCGCGATCACGCGCAAGATGAAGCGCTTGGGTAAGGTCTGGATCCGGGTCTATCCCGACAAGTCCATCACCTTGAAGCCCGCCGAGACACGAATGGGTAAGGGCAAGGGCAACCCGGAGTACTGGGTGGCCGTGGTCAAGCCCGGCCGGGTTCTCTTCGAGATCAACGGCGTGACGGCGGATTTGGCCAAAGAGGCGTTTCGCCTGGGTTCGGCCAAACTTCCCTTCAAGACGCGCCTGATCACGCGCGAGGGAGAGTGAGATGAAAAAGGCACACGATCTGCGGGACCTGTCCGTCGAGGAGCTGGAGAGTCTGGCCACGGAGAAGTCCGAGGATCTGCTCACGCTCCGGATGCAGGTGAAAATGCGACGTCTGGACAACCCCTTGGCCGTCAAGTCGGCCCGTCGCGAAGTCGCGGTCATCAAGACCGTGCTCAACGAAAAGAAGCTGGCCGACTCATAGCGGCCCAGTCTCCGCGGTAAGCCGCGGACCGAAGGAGAGGGAAGAATGGCGAACACCGAGAGAAACATGAGGGCCACCCGTATCGGCACCGTCGTGTCCGATGCGATGGACAAGACCGTGGTCATCAAGGTCGAACGGAAGTTCCCGCATCCGCTCTACAAGCGGATCATCACCCGCTCCATGAAGATCAAGGCGCATGACGAGGCCAACGAGTGCAACGTCGGCGACAAGGTGAAGGTCATGGCGACGCGCGCATTGTCCAAGACGAAGCGCTGGCGCGTCTCTGAAATCATGGATCGGGCCAAGTAAGCAGTCGTCTCGGGAGAGTGGAACGATGATTCAGGTTCACACATTGCTCAACATCGCGGACAACTCCGGCGCTAAGACCGCCATGTGCATCCGCGTTCTGGGCGGTACGCGACGCCGCTATGCTCGGGTCGGCGACATCATCGTCTGTGCGGTGAAGTCGGCGATTCCTAACGGCAACATCAAAAAGGGCACGGTGATCAAGGCCGTCGTCGTCCGAACTACGAAGGAAATCGGTCGCAAGGACGGTTCCTACATTCGGTTCGGCGAGAACTCGGCCGTCATCATCGACGAAAAGGGCGAGCCCGTAGGCACCCGCATTTTCGGGCCGGTGGCCCGTGAGTTGCGCGAGAAGAAATACATGAAAATCGTCTCGCTCGCGCCGGAGGTGCTGTGATGCACATCAGGAAGAAAGACAAGGTCAAGATCATCGCAGGCAACGACTCCGGTCGTGAGGGCGAAGTGCTCAAGGTGTTTCCGGACACCGGCCGCCTGATCGTCGAGAAGGTCAACATGATCAAGCGGCACACGCGCCAGTCTCAGCAGTCGCCCCAGGGCGGCATCGTGGAGAAGGAGGCGCCCATCAACGCCACCAACGTCATGCTGATCTGCCCGAAGTGCAGCAAGCCGGCCCGGACCGGCACCGAGGTGCTCGAGGACGGTTCCCGGGTGCGGTCCTGCAAGAAGTGCGGCGAGATGCTCGCCAACTGAGCGAGCGTCAGGAGGATACGACAATGGCCAAGCCAAGGCTGAGAGAAATTTACGAGCAGGACGTCCGTCAGGGACTTCAGGAGAAGTTCGGATACACCAATCCGATGATGGTCCCGAGGCCCACGAAGGTCGTGCTCAACATTGGTCTGGGGAAGGCGATCCAGAACCCCAAGCTGCTCGAAATCGCTGTGAAGGACCTCGAGACCATCACCGGTCAGAAGGCAGTCACTACGCGCGCCCGCAAGTCGATTTCGAACTTCAAGGTTCGTGCCGGCATGCCCATCGGTGCTCGGGTGACGCTACGCGGTGAGCGCATGTGGGAGTTCCTGGACCGCTTCATCAACTTCACGCTCCCCCGTATCCGCGACTTTCGCGGTGTGCCGACCAGGATGAGCGGAAGCGGCGATTACACCATGGGTCTCAAGGACCAGCTGGTGTTCCCGGAGATCGACTACGACAAGATTGACGAGCCCCGTGGCATGAACGTCACTTTCGTCACTACGGCCAACACCGACGAGGAGGGCCAGGAACTTCTGGCTCAGCTCGGCATGCCCTTCCGGCGCTAGGAGGAGATCGAAGTGGCCAAGAAGTCGCTCATCGCCAAGTCGAACAAGACGCCCAAATTCAATGTGCGGGCGTATAACCGTTGCCGTCGCTGTGGTCGGCCCCGTGCCTACTACCGCAAGTTCGGCGTTTGCCGTCTCTGCTTCCGTCAGCTGGCGCTGCAGGGCGATCTGCCCGGTGTCGTGAAGGCGAGCTGGTAGTCACTACTCTGTGAGGAGTTTGGAACCATGAGTATGACCGATCCCATTGCGGACATGCTGACCCGCATCAGGAATGCGGCTCAGGCCGGACATCGCAGGGTGGACATCCCCGCCTCGAACACGAAGAAGGCGTTGGCCAACGTGTTGATGGAGCAGGGTTACATTTTGAGTGTCCAGGATGTCGAGGACGGCCCTCAGGGGCTGGTCCGCGTCACGCTGAAGTACTACGAGCGCGACGGACAGCGGACAGGCGTGATCGAAGGTGTGCGACGGGTCAGCAAGCCCGGCTGCCGCATCTACGCCGCCAAGGACAGTATTCCCAAGGTTCGGGGCGGCTATGGCATCGCCATCGTCTCGACCAATGAAGGAATCATGACCGATCATCAGTGCCGGCGCAACGGCGTGGGCGGAGAGATTCTCTGCGAGGTCTGGTAGACCCGCGTGAGGAGGAGCGAGCAATGTCCCGAGTCGGACTGAAGCCGATCGAAATTCCAAGCGGAGTCGAGATCGCGATCGAGGGTACCACCTCGAAGGTGAAGGGCCCCAAGGGCGAGCTGCTGCAGCACATTCCCGAAGGCCTGATCTTCGACCAGGCAGACGGAAAGCTGACCATCAGCCGTCCGAACGAGAGCAAGCCCATGAAGGCCAGGCACGGCCTCGTCCGTGCTTTGATCGCCAACCAGGTGACGGGTGTCACCGAGGGGTTTTCAAAGATCCTGGAGATTGTCGGCGTGGGTTACCGTGCTCAGGTCCAGGGGAAGGTGTTGGACCTGCAGTTGCAGTACAGCCACCCCGTCGAGTATCCGATTCCCGAGGGGATCGAGATCATCTGTCCCGAGCCTACACGCATCGAAGTGAAGGGTTTGGACAAGCAGAAGGTCGGCCAGGTCGCGGCGGAAATCCGCGCCTACCGTAAGCCCGAGCCCTACAAGGGCAAGGGGATCCGGTACGCCGGCGAGGAGATCGTGCGCAAGGCCGGCAAGGCCGCATCTAAGTAACCCGCGAGGGTCGGGAGGTCTTCCGAGATGAAGGACGTCGCAAAAGACAGGATCAAGGCCCGCAAGCGCCGCAAGGTGAGCGTTCGTAAGAAGCTCTCCGGTACGGCCGAGCGCCCGCGCCTGACCGTCACGCGAAGCAACAAGGCGATCTACGCCCAGATGATCGACGATGTGGCCGGCCATACCCTGGCTGCCTGCGACTCGACCAGGCCTAGTGAGTTCGAGATCCCCGAGGGGCTCGAAGCCAAGCGGGCCGAGGCTTACAAGGTCGGACGCAAGTTGGCGGAAATGGCCCAGGAAAAGGGCATCAAGGCGGTCGTCTTCGACCGCAACGGCTACCTCTACCACGGGCGCGTCGCCGCACTGGCTCAAGGGGCCCGCGACGGTGGACTGGAATTCTGATTCGACACGAGCACTAGGGAGCGATGTGATGAGCGATACGCCGAACACTCCGAACCAGGGTGGACACCCCGCAGCGAACCGCGGCAACCAGCGCGGCGGCGGCAGCGGCCGAGGTGGCTTTGGCGGCCCGGACCGTGGCGGCCCGGACCGTGGTGGCCCCCAGCGTGGCGGTCGCGGACGCGATCGTCGTGACGACCGCGAACGCGACGACATGACGGAAACCGTCATCAACATCAACCGCGTGGCCAAGGTGGTGAAGGGCGGACGACGCTTCAGCTTCAGCGCCATCGTCACTGTCGGCGACGGCAAGGGCAAGGTTGGTGTCTGCATGGGCAAGGCCAACGAGATTGCCGATGCGATCCGCAAGGGCTCCGAAGGCGCCCGGGCCAACCAGACCAGCGTTCCACTGCTGAACGACACGATCCCCTTCAAGGTCGAGGGTCGGTTCGCTGCCAGCCGCGTCGTGCTCAAGCCGGCGACAGCCGGTACCGGCGTGATCGCTGCAGGTGGCGTCCGCGCCATCCTCGAGGCTTGCGGCGTGAAGAACATCCTGACGAAGCAGCTCGGTTCCAGGAACCCGCACAACGTCTGGAAGGCTACCATGGACGGGCTGAAGCAGCTTCGTTCAGTAGAGGAAGTCGCAGCCAAGCGAGGCATCAGTGTTTCCGAGGTCTTCGGACTTCCCAAACCGACCGGCAAGGCCAAGGAGGCTCCCGTGGAGGCTCCCGCCGAGGTCGAGGTGAAGGAGGCGGACACCAATGAGTAAGCTCAAGGTCACCCAGATCCGTAGCGTGATCAGTCGTCCGGCCAACCAGCGTCTGGTCATCGCGGCCCTGGGGCTGCGTCATCACCAGATGACGGTCATCCATGACGACACGCCGTCCATCCGCGGCATGCTGCACAAGGTGCGGCACATGGTTCGCGTCGAAGAGGTGAAGTAGGCATGCTGAAGCTGAACAACATCGGTGTCCCCAAGGGCGCCACCAAGGACCGCAAGCGGCTCGGTCGCGGTCCGGCCTCCGGCCAGGGGAAGACCTCGGGTCGCGGACATAAGGGCCAGAAGGCCCGTTCCGGCGGCGGAATCCCGCCTTGGTTCGAGGGTGGACAGATGCCCCTGAACCGTCGGGTACCGAAGCGTGGATTCACAAACATCTTCCGCGTTGAGTTCCAGGTCGTGAACCTGGAGCAGCTCAACCGGTTCGCTGAAGGCTTCGAGATCGACAAGGCCGTTCTGGCCGACGCCGGTCTGGTGAAGTACTCCGATCGTCCGGCCAAGCTGCTCGCTCGAGGCGAGCTCGAGGTCAAGGGATTGACGATCAAGATCGACAAGGCCAGCAAGAGCGCCGTCGCCGCGGTGGAAGCCGCCGGCGGGACAGTGACCGTGACCGAGTGATGCCGGCCCGCCGGTTCACCGTAGCCAAGGACGACGTGTCTTGAACATCACGGGCAGCTATCAAAGCATGTTCCGGATCCCCGAGCTGAAGAAGAGGCTTCTCTTCACAGCCATGATCCTGGTGGTCTACCGCCTCGGCGGTCACATCACCACGCCGGGGGTCGACCTGGACGCAATTCGCAGGTTCTTCGAGGGCCAGCAGGGGACCCTCGTGGGCCTCTACGACATGTTCGCCGGCGGCAATCTGAGCCAGGCGACGATCTTCGCGTTGGGCATCATGCCCTACATCAGCGCTTCGATCATCCTGCAGCTGCTGCAGGCGGTGATCCCCTACTTCGAGAAGCTCGCGAAAGAGGGCGACGAGGGGCGCAAGAAGATCAACCAGTACACCCGCTTCGGCACGCTGGGACTGGCGCTCGTTCAGAGCTTCGGTATCAGCTTCGCCCTTGAGGGCATGGGCGTGGTGCAGTCACCCGGCATCGCATTCAAACTGGTGACGATGCTGACCCTGACGACCGGCACCATGTTCGTCATGTGGCTGGGCGAGCAGATTACCGAGAACGGGATCGGCAACGGCATCTCGCTGATCATCTTCATCGGAATCATCGCCCGTTACCCGACGGACATCCTCAACACGTTCCAGTACCTGCGGACGGGGCAGATGCCCTGGTTCACCGCGGTGTTCGTGATCGTGTTCATGGTCATCGTGATTGCGGGCATCATCGCCATCACGCAGGGCCAGCGCAGGATTCCGGTCCAGTACGCCAAGAAGATCGTGGGCCGCCGCGTTTACGGCGGGGCGAACACGCACATCCCGCTGCGGGTCAACACCGCCGGCGTGATTCCCATCATCTTCGCCCAGTCGATCATCATGTTCCCGGGCACCCTCGGCGCGTTCTTCCAGAACAACGCCTTCATGGAAAGCCTGGCGAACATGTTCAGGCCGCCCCACGTGGTCTACGTCGTGGTGTACTCGTCCCTGATCATCCTGTTCACGTACTTCTACACCGCGGTGATCCTCAATCCTGTGGATCTGGCGGACAACATGAAGAAGAACAGCGGCTTCATTCCGGGCGTCCGCCCGGGGAAGAAGACCGCCGAATATATCGACCGCGTCCTGACCCGCGTGACGCTGCCTGGAGCCTTCTTCCTGGCCGCCATCGCCGTGATGCCCGACCTGATGATCTACTTCCTCAACGTGCCCTTCCAGTTCGGAGGCACGGGACTGTTGATCGTCATCGGCGTCGGTTTGGATACGCTGCAGCAGATCGAGTCGCACCTGGTCATGCGCCATTACGATGGCTTCATGACCAAGGGCAAGCTGCGCGCCAGGAGGTAAGGGTGCGGAACGTGGTTCTCATGGGGCCGCCGGGGAGCGGCAAGGGAACACAGGCATCGCGCCTGTCCGAATCCTTCGGACTCGAACACGTTTCGACCGGGGAGATCCTGCGCGCCGCGGTTCGTGGTCACAGTGAATTGGGCTTGAAGGTTGAGTCCATACTGGCCGCGGGCGAACTGGTGCCGGACGATCTGATGATGGTTCTGATTCGCGAGACTCTCGCGACGGTTTCTGTCGGCGGTGCGGGGTGGCTGCTGGACGGATTCCCGCGCACGAAGCCCCAGGCTGAGGGCCTGGTGGAAGTGCTTGAGGATCTGGGCATCGAAGCCCCGACGGTCGTCGAGATCGTGGTGCCGGACGAAGAAATCGTCGAACGCCTGAGTGGCCGCCTGACCTGCGACAAGGCCAGCCATGTCACGGCCAAGGGCGACGCGAAGGAGGGCGACCCGTGTCCTGAATGCGACGGGGCGCTCTACATTCGGGCCGACGATACGCCCGAGACAGTTCGCAACCGACTCAACGTCTTCCGTGCGAAGACCGAGCCGGCCAAGGCGGAACTGGCCCGGAACTGGCCTGTGGTCCAGGTCAACGGGCTGGGAAGGCCCGCCGACGTTACGCAAAGGATTGCCGGTGTCCTGGAAGCTGAACATTAAGCTGAAGACGCCGACGGAGATCGCGATGATGGAAGCGAGCGCCAGGGTCCTGGCCTCCGTCTTCCTGGAGTTGAGAAAGATCGTCGCCCCCGGCCTGACGACCGGCGAACTTGATGCCGCGGCCGAGAAGATGATCACCGACGCGGGATGTATCCCGTCGTTCAAGGGCTACAACGGCTTCCCCGGAAGCTGCTGCATCTCGGTGAACGAGGAGGTTGTCCACGGGATTCCCGGGGCACGCATCCTGGTCGACGGCGACATCGTGGGTGTGGACTGCGGCGTCATCAAAGACGGTTGGCACTCCGACTCGGCCGAGACCTTCGCCATCGGTGAAGTGAGCGACGAGGCGAGACGGCTGATGAAGGTGACCCGCGAGGGGCTAGAGCTGGGCATCGCCCAGGCTCGCCCTGGTAACAGGATTTCGGACATCGGGACGGCCGTGGCGGCGCACGCGAACGCTGCAGGCTTCTCGGTGGTGGAATCGCTCGTCGGTCACGGCATCGGTCGCAGGCTCCACGAGGATCCTCAGGTGCCCAACTACCGCAGCTTCTCCACACCGGACCCGGTGCTGGAAGAAGGTCTGGTCATCGCCATCGAGCCGATGATCAACGCGGGAACGAAGCGCGTGGTGACGCTGCCCGACCAGTGGACGATCGTGACCGCGGACCGCAAATTGTCTGCGCACTATGAACATACGGTAGCCGTCACCGCAGACGGACCGAACGTGCTGACACGACGCTGAGCGTCGGAGGGAGCAGACCATGGCCAAGGAAGAGGGGATCATAGTCGAAGGGACCGTGACCGAAGCACTGCCCAACGCCATGTTCCGGGTGCAACTCGAGAACGGCCACATGGTCCTGGCTCACGTTTCCGGCAAGATGCGCATGCACTTCATCCGCATTCTTCCGGGAGACAAGGTGACTGTGGAACTGTCTCCATACGATCTGACTCGTGGTCGGATCACGTACAGGTACAAGTAGAGAAGGTCGAACCGGCCCTTCGGGGGCCCACGAGGAGACTCGAGATGAAAGTCCGCACTTCAGTGAAGAAAATGTGCGACAAGTGCAAGATCATCCGGCGTCAGGGTGTCATCCGTGTGATCTGCGATAACCGTCGTCACAACCAGCGCCAGGGTTAGTGAAAGCCGAAAGGAGCCATTGTGGCCAGAATCGCCGGTGTTGACATTCCCAACGAGAAGCGGATCAGCACCTCGTTGACCTACATCTACGGCATCGGACCGCATCGTGCGAGTCAGATCTGTGAGAAGGCCAGTCTCGACCCCGATACCAGGACGCGC
The DNA here is from genome assembly GCA_937910695.1 of uncultured bacterium. GTDB lineage: Bacteria > Krumholzibacteriota > Krumholzibacteriia > LZORAL124-64-63 > LZORAL124-64-63 > CALEMW01. The sequence goes on along the minus strand of CALEMW010000220.1, from coordinate 126,092 downwards.
GACCTCAGTGAGGATCAGACGCGTATGATCATCGGGATCATCGACAAGGACTTCCAGGTGGAGGGAACGCTTCGTACCGAGGTGTCCATGAACGTGCAGCGTCTGATGGATATCGGATGTTACCGCGGTCTTCGTCACCGTCGTAAGCTCCCTTGCCGGGGCCAGAACACCAAGAATAACGCACGTACGCGTAAAGGCCCGAAGGGTCGTCCCGGCAGCAAGAAGAAGTAGTCAGCAGGAGGATAGCTAGTGGCAGGTCCCAGGGATCGTAAAAAGACCCGTAAGGTCAAGAAGAAGCTGGAAATCAACGGCGTCGCGCACGTCAAGTCCAGCTTCAACAACACGATCATCACGATGACGGATGCCGGTGGCAACGTCATTACGTGGTCGAGCGGTGGCCATCAGGGCCGCTATAAGGGGAGCAGGAAGTCGACGGCCTTCGCCGCGCAGCTCGCCGCCCGTTTCTGTGCCCAAGAGGTGCTCAACGGCGGTATGCGCAAGGTGGAGATCTGGGTCCGTGGGCCCGGCTCCGGCCGCGAGGCCGCCATCCGTACCCTGAAGGCCGAAGGCCTCGAAGTGACGCGCGTCAAGGACGTCACGCGGATTCCGCACAACGGTTGCCGTCCTTCCAAGCGTCGCCGGATGTAATCCGACGCCGCTGAGGGTAAGACCGTCACCGCGTACCAAGTTGGCAGGGGGGATGTCCAGGTCATGAAGTGGATCAATATGATGATGCCGGAAGGCGTCCAGATGAATAAGGACACGCAGACCGAGACGTTTGCTGAGCTGATCGTCGCGCCTCTTGAAAAGGGATTCGGCCACACGCTCGGCACCGCTCTGCGACGTACGTTGCTATCCTCCATCCACGGGCACGCCATCACGGCCGTGCAGATGGACGGAGTTAAGCACGAGCTGAGCACCATGCCTAACGTGCTCGAAGACGTCACCGACGTCGTGTTGAACCTCAAGCAGATCGTCTTCAAGCTGTCCGACGTGCCGCCCCACTGGGCCAGCCTCGAGGCCGCTGAAGTCGGAGAGATCACCGCGGGAATGCTCCAGGGCCACCCCGATCTCGAGGTCTTCAACCCCGATCACGTGATCTGCACATTGACCGAGCCCGGAAACGTGAAGATCCGCATCTACATCGACATGGGACGCGGTTACGTGGAGCGTGAGGCTCACGAGGTTCCAGACGAGGTGATCGGCGTGATCCGCATGGACGCGAACTACTCGCCCCTCAAGATGGTGAGTTACCGTGTCGAGGACACCCGTGTCGGACAGCGCACCGATTACGACAAGCTGGTGATGGGCATCACGAGCGACGGCAGCGTCGCGGCCGAAGACGCTGTGGCTTTCGCGGCAAAGATCCTCAAGGATCACTTCCAGATGTTCATCAACTTCGACGAGGCGCCCATCGACGCCCAGGACGACGACATCGACGAGGAACAGGAGCGTCTGGTCGAGCTGCTGGGCCGCAATGTCGAGGAACTGGAATTGTCGGTCCGGTCGGCGAACTGCCTGAAGGCCGGCAAGATCCTGAGCCTGTTCGACCTGGTTACGAAGACCGAGCAGGAAATGCTGAAGTTCCGCAACTTCGGCCGCAAGAGCCTGAACGAGATCACCGAAATCCTGGACGGCATGGACCTGGCCTTCGGCATGAGCTTCGACGGCGAGATCTCCGAGCGGGTCACCAACAACAGCGCGTCCGACTGACGCGCGAGAGAACCATAGACGGCCGAGGAGGTCGTCGTCCCGGTTGAGGCCGGGATGCAGGAGGAAGGTCCATCATGCGACACCAAGTCCGCGGGCGGAAGCTGAACCGCTCCACCAGCCACCGCAAGGCCATGTTCCGCAACATGGTGACCGATCTGCTTCGCCACGAGCGGATCACCACCACGTCGGCCAAGGCGAAGGAATGCCGTTCCCTCGCCGACCGGATGATCACCTACGCCAAGGCGGGCGACCTCAACTCGCGTCGTATGGCGGCGAAAATCCTGCGCGACCCCAAGGTCCTGCAGAAGCTCTTCTCGGAACTCGGCCCGCGTTTCGCGGACCGTCCCGGCGGCTACACGCGCGTTCTGAAGCTCGAGGGTCAGCGTCACGGCGACAACGCCGAGATGTCGATTCTGGAGCTCGTCGAGGGCGATTTCAAGCCGAAGGCCAAGAAGGACAAACCTGCGGCCAAGGCTGCACCGGCGCCCGTCGCGGAAGAAACCGTGGCCGAAGAGACAGTCGATGTGGATGTCGTCGAGGAGACGACTTCCATAGTTGACGAAGCTCCCGCCGAGGAGATCGAAGCAGAGAACAAGGACGACTGACGACATTCGTCCAGCCGGTCAAAGCCCTTGGACGCCCCGCGTCCGGGGGCTTTGTCGTTTTCATAGGGGCCGTACCGCTGTGGGGCGAACATGGGGTTGACATGTCGGGCCCGAAACGCTTGCATTGAGATGTCGGCGGCCCCAACAGGGCCGTCCTCCGTATCGCGCGGCCGTGGAGCGATGGCCGCGTTTCTCCGCCCCCGAAACCAAGGATGCGACAGATGTCCGAAGTGACCCTGCGCACGGCCGGCATCACCGGTCTTGGCATGAGCTTTCCGGAACGCCGGCTGACCAATGCTGATCTCGAGGTCATGGTCGAGACCAACGACGAATGGATCGTCGAGCGCACCGGCATCAAGGAAAGGCGCATCGCCGAGAAGGGCGTGCCGGCCTCGCACCACGGCGCAGAGGCAGCCCTGGCCGCCATCGCCGATGCCGGACTGACGCCCGACGACATCGATATGATCATCGTGCCGACGGTCACGCCGGATATGATGTTCCCGTCGACCGCGTGTATCATCCAGGAGAAGATCGGCGCCAAGAACGCCTGGGGCTTCGACATCAGCGCGGCCTGCAGCGGTTTCGTCTTCGCCCTCGAGGTCGCCCGCACCCACGTGATGAGCGGTCAGGCCAATCGCGTGCTGGTCATCGGCACCGAGATCATGAACTCGATCGTCGACTACACCGACCGCAACACCTGCATCCTGTTCGGCGATGGCGCCGGAGCCGTGGTCGTCGAGGCCGTCGATCCTGCTGACGGGGGCATCATCGATTCGATCTGCCGAATCGACGGCATCGGCGGCAAGCATCTGCACCAGAAGGCCGGTGGCAGTCTTCATCCCGCAAGCGAGGACACGATTCGACAGGGCATGCACTACATCTACCAGGAGGGTCGCGACGTCTACAAGTACGCCGTACGCGGCATGGCCAACGTGGCCCTCGAGGTGGTCGAGAAGAACGGATTCGATAAATCCGATGTTTCCTTGATGGTGCCCCACCAGGCGAATATCCGTATCATTGAAGCGGCGCAGAGCCGACTCGGACTGGCCGACGAGCAAGTGGTCATCACCATCGACCGCTTCGGCAACACCACCAGCGCCAGCATCCCCTCGGCCCTGCAGGTGGCGCGCGACGAGGGACGCCTTAAGAAGGGCGACCTGATCGTCTTGGTTAGTTTCGGCGCCGGTTTTACCTGGGGCGCCAACCTTCTGCGCTGGTGTAGAGACTAGCCTTTCACGGAGCCAAGGAGCCCGAATGATCGAGACCGTCGGACTCACCCGCACCTTCGGCGATATCGTCGCCGTCGATGGTCTCGACCTGCGCATCGAAGCAGGTGAGATCGTGGGCTTCCTCGGCCCGAACGGCGCCGGCAAGACCACAACCATGCGTATGCTGACCTGCACCATGCCCCCCAGTTCCGGTACGGCGAAGGTGGCGGGGTTCGACGTGGCGACCGAATCCCTGGCTGTGCGCCGCCACATCGGATTCATGCCCGAGCACGTGTCCCTGTACACCGACCTTTCCGTCCTGACCCTGCTGCGTTATGTGGCGGAGTTGAAGGACGTTCCCCGCCCCGGCCTCGACGACCACCTCGAAGAAGTCATGGCCAACACCGGCCTCTCGGACATGCGGGAACGCAGAGTAGGACATCTGTCCAAGGGCTACCGCCAACGGGTGGGCTTGGCGCAGGCCCTCGTCGGTGATCCCGCTGTGTTGATTCTCGATGAACCCGCAGCAGGCCTCGACCCCCATCAGAACGTGGAGATCCGCGAACTTATCCGTGGCTTCCGCGGCAAGCGCACCGTGCTGCTCAGCAGCCACATCCTGGGCGAGGTGGAGAAGGTTTGCGACCGGGTGCTGATTCTCGACCGCGGCCGTCTCGTGTCCGCCGAGGAGCTGAAGCGTTTGCGCGAGCATGGCGGCCTCGAAGCGGCCTTCCTGACACTGACCGGCGGTCTGCCGACGACACCGGAGGCCGAGGCATGAGGGCCTGGCGTGCGGTAGCGGTACGGGAGACGGCGTCGTTCTTCGGGAGCGCCATGTCACCCGTCGTCTTGACGGCGTTTCTGTTGCTCACCGGCCTGAGCTGGGCGACATCGCTACTCGATTACGGACAGATATCGCGCTCGGCCCTGTCGTCGGGGCAGTCGGTCAGTGCGGTGCTGAATCTCCATGACGGCGTGTTCCAGCCCACCGTGGCGTCGATGGCCATGATCCTGATGCTGATCATGCCTGCGGTGACCATGCGGTTGTTCGCCGACGAATACCGCTCTCGCCGCTCCGATCTGATCTTCACCTGGCCAGTCGACGACGGGCTCTGGGTGCTGGGAAAATGGACCGCGGCCCTGTTCACTGCCCTGCTCGTCATCGTGGCTGCTGTGCCGTTTCTCTTCGTGACGGGTCTGCTCGGGCGTCCAGAAATCGGCCCCTTGCTGGCTTCGTTGTTGGGACTGCTGCTCACGGCCGCCCTTGCTGTGGCCTGGGGACTTGTGTTCTCCGCCGCGGCTTCACACCAGCTCGTTGCCTGGTTGCTGGGTTTCGGATTCGCAATGTTCCTGCAGACCGTCGGCCAGCTCGAACCGCATCTGCCCGGCCTGCTGGGGGCCTGGGCCCAGCGTCTGTCTTTGGCTGCCCACCTGGCCCGCTTTACACAGGGCGTGATCGATGTGCGCGATGTGGCCTATTTCGTCGGCGGCGTGGCGCTGGCACTGACCACGGCGACGGCTCTGATCACGGGCCGACGTCTGGCCGGCGCGGGGCGTGCGGGTCGCTGGCTGCCGGTCGTCGCCCTGCTCGTGTTGACGTCATTGGTCCAGATCGTGGCGGAGAAGGCTCCGCTGCGTGTTGATCTTACAGTCGACGGCCGGCGCAGTCTGGCCCCGCAAACGCAACAGGTGCTCGAGAATCTCCGCGACGAGGTTCATGTCACCGCCTTCTATCAGCGCCTTGACCCGAACCGCACCGCAACGGAACGTCTTCTCCGCGCTTTTGCGGATCAAGCGGAAGGGTTCACCTACGAAGTTCTCAATCCCGACCGTGATCTCGCCCGCGTCAACGAACTGGGCGTGACGACGGCCCGCACGGTCGTCGTCCAGTCGGCAGGGCGCCGCCGTTCGATCCTCGATCCCGATGAAGCGGCGCTGATCAACGCTGTGTTCCGGGCCGCAGAGGGTTCGGCGCCGATCGTCTACTACGTGCTGGGACACGGGGAGCCCGCCCTGGATGACGACGAACGCGGTGGGTTCCGGGCCGCCGCTCAGGCCCTAAGAGATCAGGGATATCAGCTCAGACCCTTGCCCCTCGGTCGTCAGCCATTGATTCCGGCCGACGCTTCGGTCGTGATTCTGGCCAGCCCCAAGGACGAGCTGTCGGTGAGCGAGGTCGCGGCCCTGCACGGTTTCGCGGCTCGCGGCGGCGGCGTGCTGGCCCTGCTTGATCCGGGAACGCCGGCTTCGCTGGAGGCCTGGTGCGAGGTCTACAACATCGATCTGGGCAACGATTTCGTGGTGAGTGCCGATGAGACGACCCGGCGCCTGACCGGCGACCGTCGCGTGGCGGCCTTGATCGATTACCCACGGCACGACATCACCCGCGGGCTGACGGGCATGGCCTCCTTCTTTCCCTTCGCCCAGTCGCTGAGTCCGCTGCGGGAAGGGATCGTCGGACTCGAGGCCAGGACGATCCTGGCTTTGGGCGAGGACGCCTGGAGCGAACACGATCCCTTGCAGGTCCGCGACAACGACCTGAGGTTCGATGAGGGCGTCGATGTCCGCGGACCTTTGGCCATCGCCGTGGCCCTCGAACTCGAACGGGACATGTTCTTCAATGAAGAGCGTCTTTCCGCCCTGGCCGGCGCCCAGGTCGACCAGGCGGCGGGATCCGTGATCACCGAAGCTCTACGTCGCGTGCAGGAGTCGCGGCGACAAGGCGCCATAGCGGACAACGTATTCACTCGCAGCGCCACCTCAAGGGTGGTCGTGGTGGGCGATTCCGACTTCGCGGCCAACGCCCAGCTCCAACTCTACGGCAACAAGGACCTCCTGCTGAACATGGTGGGATGGCTGGCGAGGGAGCAGGTGCTGGTGCAGGCCCGGGCCCGCTCGAACCTCTCGCAGCCTTTATTGCTGGAGGACGCAGTGATTCGACGCATCGGCACGGCTGCCGTGGCGTGGCCCCTGCTCGTGGGGTTCGGCGCGACGTTCTTCGTTGTCTTGCGCCGGCGTCGGTGATCGGAGGCTCATGATGTCGAGATCCGGTCTGATCCCCAGAAGCTTCTGGTATTTGCTGGCCGCAGCGGTGTTGGCGGGGGGGTGGCTGGTCTTGGGCGGCGGCCAAGTTGACGAGCTTGCGACCCTCGTGCCGATGACCGCCTCCGACGTCGTCCGCATCACAGTACGCAACGCCGAGTCCACCTACGACATGACTCTTGCCGCCGACGGCTGGACCCTCGACGGTGACTGTCGCGACCACATCGACGACACCGACGTCAATTCCCTCATTTCAGATCTGGTGTCAGTCCCGCGTTCGGCCGAACCCGTGGCGGTGTTTGAATTATCATCCGGAAGTCAGTATGGGTTGACCGATGTCCGTGCACTCACGTTGACGATGGAGAGCGTGCAAGGTGAACGCCACGAAGTCACCATCGGCGGCGTGAACGAGGTGACCGGAACCGCCTACGTGCTTTCAGCCGGAGATGATGATGTGTATCTCACCGCGGGCGATGTCCGCGGCTGGTTGAATGCGCTCCCCAACGCCGTCCGCGACGACGATGTATGGCCTGGGTTCGAAAAGGCCGATGCTGACACCATCGAGCTCAGCGACGCGGGCAGAACGCTGATATTCGCCAGAGACGACCTGAAGCGCTGGTGGCTGCGGGACGACGGATTGCCGGCCTCCGGGGTCGCCGTCGATTACGTGCAGCGCTTCGATGACCGCACCCTCATGGTGAGCGACGCCCGCTGGCTCCGCGCCGATGACCGGGCCCTGCGCAACCTCGACAGCGCTCTCGCCGACGCCATCGTCAACGTGTTCCACCGCGCCGGTCGGCACGCCCAGCCTGCGCCGGCCGCCGGCCGTCGTCTCCGAGCAGCGAAGAGGGGAGCGGAGGCCCATGTTCTGGTCCTCGGCGATGTGAACGACCTCTACATCGACGCCTGGCGCGACGGCTGCGACAGCGGCCTGGTCATGAACCTCGACGTCGATCAAGCAGCCACCGACCTGTTAGCCTCGCCCCTGCGCGATGAAGTGTTGACCCACGGCCTGGCCTTCGCCGATTCCTTCGTTCTCGAACTCACCGGTTGGCCCGTGCTTACCGTCGCAAAGACCGCAGGGAACTGGGAGCCGATGCGCATGCCCGGCGCCGATCGTGATTACCGCAACCAGATTCGCGACATGGCTGTCCTGATCGACCGTCTGACCATGATCCGCCTGCTGGCCCCTGAACCCGCTGCGGAACACCTGTTCGGCGAGGACTATCGGCTCACGCTTACGACGTGGCACAGTATCTCGAATCTCCCGGTGGAGCAGACCATGGTGTTCGGTATATCGAAGCAGAGGGATCGACTGTTGGGTTGGCGGGCGTCGGACGGGTTCGTTTGCGAAGTACCCCGCGAGGTGATCACCTCGGCTCGGGCTCTGGTCAGCGGGCTGCGTTAGCCGATGCGGAGGCGACGGTCACAGACGGTGTTCGAGCCGGTGCGAGGAGCGAAGTCTCGAGCCAGGGCGGCGTGAGGGGCATGCCGTGGCGGACGGTCATCGGTGTGCAGATGTCGGGGGCCGAAGCCATGCTGTAGACCGCCAAGGCCTTCTGGGCTCGGAACGAGGCCAGCGCCTCGCCGCTGATCGGCGCGGCCGGAGGCAGCTTCAGTTTCCGGGGATCTTTCCAGTATCCGTCCACCTTCACGCGGAAGTCGAGGCAGGGTCCCGTGGCGTCGCCCGTGGCGCCTACATAGCCGATAACCTGTCCCTGCCGCACTTTCGTGCCTTTCTTGATACCTTCGGCGAAGCGCGAGAGGTGCAGGTAGTACGTCTCGTAGGACTGGTTCGTGTGCTTGATGCGCACGAAGCGTCCGTTGTGCTGCTTGAAGCGCGCATCGAGGACAACGCCGGAGCCGGCCGCACGCACGGGCGTGCCCACCGGGGCGGCGTAGTCCACACCGTAGTGGCTCATCCAGCGCTTGTGGATGGGGTGGAGGCGTCGGGGGCTGAAGCCACTGGAGATTCGCGAGTACTCCACCGGAGAACGCATGAGCTGCTTCTCAAGGTTGCGGCCGCTGTCGTCGTAGTACCCTGGGCTGCCTTCGTTGTCGACAAAGCGGTAGCCGCGGTGGGTCACGTCGCGATTCACGTACTCCATGGCCATGATCGGGCCGGTGCGCACGAAGTGGCCGTCGCGGTGGATCTCTTCGTAGAGGATGCGGAACGAGTCGCCGGCGCGGACGTCGCGGCGGAAGTCCACTTCCCAACCCATGATGTCGTTCATCTTGGATGCCAGGGCGGTCGGGGCTCCGACGTCCTGCAGACTCTGGAAGAGTGAAAGATCGACACGTCCCGACACGACTCGGATCTGGCGGTCGACGGGGTAGGTCATCATGTGAACGTGGTAGCCGCCCTCGGCTTCGCTGTCGAAGACCAGGTACGACTCGTCGTCGTCCAGGTCGAAGCGCATGCGGCGAACGCGGCCTTCGTCGCCCACGGCGACCCGATATGTCTGGCCGCCTCTGATCTTCTCGAGGTTGCGGTAGGGTCGGCAGGCGGCCACGAGGGCCATGATGTCGCGGTGTCCGGCGTCGAGGCGGCGCATGGCGTCGTAGAACGTCTCGTGGCGGCCGATGACCAGTTCAGATTCGGTGACGCCGTCGGGAAGGTCGTCGTGAACAACGGCGACGACTGTGTTGGCTGCACTGTCTGCGGCGGTCGAGGCGGACAGGTCGACGTCGTGATCCTCGACGACGCCGATGGTGTCGGTCATCTCGAGCGAAGTGCCGACGGCGCCTCCGCGCATGACTGCGACGGTGACACCGATCAGGACGATCGCGGCCACGAGCAGATTGCGGCGGTTCATCTGGGACACGAGCAGGGTCTTGCCTCCGGAGACGGGATTCGGTCGTCGGGACCGTCCGCAAAAGATGCCCTTCGGGAGGGGCCGCGATCAAGGTGTTTTTCCGTGCGCTATGGGGAAACCGGAACTATTCTCAACGCTCGGCGACGCCGCAGGTTGCATGGTCGGCGCCCGTTTGAGGAAATCAAGCAACACTCGTGCCTGAAGGAGCCCCGTGGCCAGACCGCTCATCGAACTGCATGTGCACCTTGAAGGTTCCGTTTCACCGGAGATGCTGAGGGTTTTGGCAGAGCGCCAGGGCCGTCAGGACGTTCTCGGGGCCTGTTTGACCGAAGACGGCTCTTCATATCGACCGTGCGGCGATTTTGCTTCGTTTTTACTGTTGTTCAAGGCCGTCAGCGCCGTCGTCGTGACTCCGGCCGATCACCATGCTGTCGCGATGGCCCTGGCGGCCTCTCTGGCCGCCCAAAACGTGCAATACGCAGAAGTGACCGTGGCCTATGGCGTTCTACTTAAGCGCGGTCGCGATCCCCTGGCGATCCAGCGGGCCCTGGCAGAGGCTGCCGACGAGGCCCGCGTCCTCCACGGGCTGCACCTGTACTGGCAGCCCGACGCCGTCCGCCAGTGGGGCCCCGATGACGCCTGGCGAGCCCTGGAGGCCGCCGTCTCAGCCGGCCCGGGCTTGGGTGTTGTCGCCTTCGGTCTCGGAGGTGACGAACTCGCCCTGCCCCTGACCGGATTCGCCGACCATTTCCGCGAAGCCCGCCGTGAAGGTCTGGGCACGACCTGCCACGCCGGGGAGACCGGCGGTCCAGAGTCCGTCCGCGACGCCGTGCTGATCGGCGGCGTCAGCCGGGTCGGCCACGCCCTCGCCGCAGCCCGGTCCCCGGACGTCCTGGCTCTGATGGCCGCCCGCTCCGTCCATGCGGAGCTCTGCCCAGGCAGCAACGCGGCCACAGGCGTGATCGCCGACCGCGCCGCCCACCCGCTCAGGGCCTTCCTCGACGCCGGGGTGCCTTGCAGCCTCCACACCGACGACCCCTCGCTCTTCGGTACGAGTCTGAGCAGCGAATACAATGCGGCCGCCGCCGAACTGGGCCTGACCGCAACCGAGGCCGACTGCATGATCCACGCTGCTCTCGACGCTTCCTTCGCCCCGGACTCCCTAAAAAAAGAGATCGGCGCCCGCTTGACTGCGGACGCCGATCCTTCTTGATCATCGACGACTAAAGGCTCTTCAGCCTCTCGATCTGAGCTTCGATCACTTCGTCTTCGAGACGCGGGAACAGGATCTCCTGTTTGCCGAGACTGCGCCCCGCGGGCAGCGGCCTGCGGCCTTCTTCCAGGCCGCCGAAGTGCAGATCCGTTTCCATGCCCAGCCAGCCCCAGACCTTTTCCATGGCGAAGGGCACGATGGGCGTCATCATCACGCAGATCTGGCGGAGGATCTGCAGAGCCACGGCGATCGACACTCCGCAGCGTTCGAGGTCGTCCTTGCGGGTCCTGAAGGGGGCCGACTCGTCGAAGTAGCGGTTGCCGGTCTGGCCGGCGGCGAAGGCGTCCTCCACCGCGGCGCGGATCTCAAAGGTCGCGAGGTGGCCTTCCCAGCGGTCCATGCACGCTGCCACCTCGTCGAGAGCGGCGCAGTCGAGGTCGGTCAGATCGTCGTCGGTCCACGCCGGCACCTTGCCGTCGAAATACTTGTGGGCGAAGGTGAGCACGCGGTTGATGAGGTTGCCGAAGTTGTTGCCTAATTCGTTGTCGTTGCGGGCCTGCAGTCCCTTCCAAGAGAAGTCCGTGTCGCGGGTCTCAGGCAGGGTGCGGGCAAGGGTGTAACGCAGTGTGTCGGCGGAGAATGTATCGAGGTATTCGGGCAGCCATACGGCGTAGCCGCGGCTGGTCGATAGCTTCTCGCCCTCGAGATTCAGGAATTCGTTGGCCGGCACGTTGTCGGGCAGCACCCAGTCCTCGCTGTGGTGCATGAGCATGCCCGGGAACATGATCGCATGGAAGACGATGTTGTCCTTGCCGATGAAGTGGATCAGGCGTGTGTCCTCGCTCTGCCACCAACCGCGCCAGGCTTCGGGGTCGCCTTGTGCGATCGCCCATTCGCGGGTGGCGGAGATATAGCCGATAGGTGCGTCGAACCATACGTAGAACACTTTGCCATCGTGGTCGGGCAGGGGGACGGGCACGCCCCAGTGCAGATCGCGGGTGGCGGCGCGGGGCTGCAGTCCGTCCTTGAACCAGCCGTTGCAGTAGTTCAGGACGTTTTCTTTCCAATCGGGGTGCTTGCCCAACCATTCCTGCAGTGCGGGTTGCCACTCGTCCAGAGGCAGATACCAGTGCACCGTCTCACGTTTCTCCAACGGTGAGTTGTCGATGACGCTGTGGGGATCGATCAGCGAAGTGGGGTTGAGGCTCGAACCGCAGGCCTCGCACTGGTCGCCGCGGGCGCCCACCTTGCGGCACTTGGGGCAGGTGCCCTCGATATAGCGGTCCGCGAGGAAGCGGTCCTGTGCAGGACTGTAGAACTGCTCGCTGGTCTTCTGTTTCAACAGGCCCCGGCCGTGCAGGTCGAGGAAGAAGGCTTGGCTCGTTTCGGTGTGGATGGCCCGCGACGTCTGGGAGAAGTTGTCGAAGGTCATGCCGAAGGCCTCGAACGAACTGCGGATCGAAGCGTAGTTGCGGTCGACGAGTTCCTTGGGCGTGATGCCCTTGCGCTCGGCCGTCAAGGTGATGGGCACGCCGTATTCGTCGGTGCCGCAGATGAACAGCACGTCTTCGCCCCGCAGGCGCAGGAAGCGGGCGTAGACGTCGGCCGGCAGGTAGGCGCCGGCAAGGTGACCGAGGTGGATCTCGCCGTTGGCGTAGGGCAGGGCGGCGGTGATCAGGGTGCGTTTGAAGTCGGCCACGAATGTCTCCCAGTTCGAGCGATGAACTCGTATGATCGGTCTCCAATGTAGGCGAACGTCGGCTCGGCGGGCAAGGAGGAACGCATGGATCTGGGACTGCGGGGCAAAACAGCTCTGGTAACGGCGGGGTCGAGGGGCTTCGGTTTGGCGACGGCCCTGGAATTGGCGGCTGAAGGAGTCCATGTGGCTTTGTGTGCCCGCGGAGAAGACGACCTCAGAGACGCGGCGGCAGCGGTGGAGGCCGCCGGCCCCGGCCGCGTGCTGCCCGGACGGGTGGATGTGACCGACGCCCAAGCGGTGGATCGTTTCGTCACCGAGGTGGAGCAAGGGCTCGGCCCCGTGGATCTGTTGCTGATCAATGCCGGCGGCCCTCCCGCCGGAACGTTCGACGAGGTCGATCTCGATCAGTGGGAGACCGCCTATAGACTGACTCTCGAATCGGCGGTGCGACTGTGCAAACGGATCGTGCCCGGCATGAAGGACCGCGGGTTCGGCCGCGTCGTCCAGGTCACGTCGGTAACGGTGAAGCAGCATTTGAACAATCTGATGCTTTCGAATGTCATGAGACCCGCCGCTCACTCACTCATCAAACAGCTGGCTCGTGAATCCGCGGCCTTCGGGGTGACCCTCAACAGCGTGGCGCCGGGTTTCCATGTCACCAGCGCCATCGATCGGATCGTGACCGATCGCATCGCCAAAGGGCAGGCGGTCGACCGGGCCGAGGTCCTGGCGGGTTGGGAAGCAGAAATACCTGCCGGCAGACTCGGACGGCCGGAGGAACTGGCGGCCTTGATCGTCTTCTTGATGAGCGAGAGAGCGGGCTATGTGACCGGCCAGATCATTGCGGCGGATGGGGGTTGGGTGCAGGGCACCTTCTAGACCTTGACGGCCTCGGGGAATTGCGTAGATTGAGTACTGTCAATAATCTTCGCAACAAATGCGAGATTCTGGAGGACGACATGTGGGACATCATCGCCGTCGTGGCGGTCTATTTCATTTTAGTTCAGTTCGTGTTCCCGAAGCTGGGCGTGCCTACCTGAGGCAGCTCCTGCTCGATCGGTGATCGAGGCGACACGAAGAAGAAGTGAGGGTGCATCATGCCGATGTATGAATTCACCTGCAAGACGTGCGGGACAGAGTTCGAAGAACTCTGCACGTCCGTCGAGGCCGAAGCCGGCAAGGTGGAGTGCCCCGAGTGCGGGGCGAAGAAGGCAGTGAAACGTCTGTCGACGTTTGCCTCCACCGGCGGTGGTGCCGGTGGAAGCGATCGGGGCTGCGGTTCGGCCGGGTTCGGCTGAGCCGTCTAGAACAGCGATGAGAGTTCGCGAGGGCGCCCGGTGGGCGCCCTTCGTCGTAGGTTCGACTACTTCGTCATCGTCATCTTCAGTGTCTGCTGACGTTCGTTCATCTGCACCCGCGCCAGGTATACACCGCTCGAGACGGTGCGCCCGCTGTCGTCGCGGCCGTCCCAATGCAGGGCGTGGGCGCCGGGATCGAGTTCACCCAGATAGAGGGAGCGCACCTTGGCGCCGGTCACGTCGTAGACGTCGACGATCGTGGTCGCCGCCCGGCCGCCGACGATTTCGAAGGCGATGTCGGTGGTCGGGTTGAACGGGTTGGGGTGGTTGCGCAGGTCGGTCAGGGCGAGGGGACCGACGACATTGTCGCCGACGCCGGTGCCCAGGTTGATGCCGAACCAGTCCAGGACGTTGGCCATGAACTCGTTGCGGGCCGCGGCGGTGGCGATGCCCTCGAATCCGAAGGCGCAGTACACCGTGCGGTAGGTACCGGTGTCGGTGCGAGTGGCGGCCTCGCGACCGGCGCTGTAGAGCAGACACCCGACGCCGTTGCCGTAGGGCTCGATCTCGCTGGGGTAGCTCTGGTTGTTGGCGCCGTCGCCGCCGCCGATGTTGAAGGCCATGCCGTCGCTGATCGGGTCACCGGCGATTCCGAGCAGAGTCAGGTCGTTGGTGTCGTCACTGACGTAGGAAGCTCCCAGGTAGGTGCGGTACCAGGCCTGGGCCGCCGCCCCGTACTCGTAGCCGCTGGGATCGAAGATGTCCCAGCCGATGTCCTGACCGCTCAAGAACAGGCGGCCGCCGTTGTCCAGGTAGGCGGCGATGGCCGCACGGTCGTCGGCCTCGACGGTCGGGTAACCCAGGCCCACGTTCCAGACCACGGCGAAGAAGTTGTCGAGCTGAGGCGTGCTCAGCTTGCCGTCCGCAGCCAGGTCCCAGCTGGCCCAGCTGTGGCCGGTGGAGATCAGGGCGTTCTCGAAGTACCTCTCATAGGCGTAGCCGCCGTCGTCGTCCACGCAGAGGACCTTGGTGCCGTCGTGGATCACGCGGAAGTCTCGTGACACCATCAGCGAGGGATCGTTGGTGCTCACGGCGTTGAGGGTGACCGTGCCGACGCCGACCTCGGCGCCCACGGTGATGTCGACGCTGAGGTTCGTCTGCTCGGAGGCGTTCAGGCCGACGACGATGTCCGTGGTCCAGGGCGGGTAGCAGAGAGTGCCTTCGCAAACCGAGGCTTCCCAGCCCACGGGAAGGTCCTTCACGATCTGCACGTTGTAGGAATCGGTCTGCAGGCCGAGGTTGGTCATGACGGCTTCGAGTGCCACCACGGTGCTTTCGCCGGAGATCTCGTCGCGGTGGGCGCCGCCGAAGAAGTAGGCGTAGTCGGTGGTGTTGGCCAGCGAAGAAGCGGCCTGCAGCACCGATTTATCCGTGTCGTTCTGCACCCAGACTACGGCGTACACGCCGTTCCAGGCGGGGTTGACGGTGCCGGTCTGGACGACCTGCACGGTCTGGCCGTTGACGATGGTCAGGGACGTGCCGGAATGGCTCGGCAGCATGTCGCGCATGGTGCAGTAGAACAGACTCTCGCCGTTGTTGCCTGGAGGAGAACCTGTATTGACGAAGGGCTCGACCAAGGCGATGCGCGTGACCAGGCCGCTCGCAGGGACATCGCCCACGGCGGTGATGTCGGCGGTCACGGTCAGCTGATTGCCGACGAGTTCCGTCGAGATCACGATGTCGAGGGGGGAGTCTGTAGCCAGACGGTTGTCCAAGAGGGTCCGCAGGGAGGGGGCGCTGCCGGGCTCGGGTGTGTTGACGCCGTCGGTGGCCAGGTCGGGCACGGCGTTGACGCTGTAATAGGTGCGGCGGCCGTTGTTGTCGGCGGTGTCGGTCGTGTAGAAGGGATCGGTGCTCGAAGGCCAGCTCATGTGGTACTGAACGTTGAGCACTTTCAGGGTGCCGTATTCATCAACGACCGAATGGGTGACCGGATTGGCCGTGGCGCATGGTCCGCAGCTGACGTTTGTGAAGGACTCGAGCAGCACGACACGTTGTGACGCGAGGGCCGGCGACATCGTGGCGATGAGCAACAAAAGACATAGGACGGTCATCGTGCGGAAGGTGTTCATCAGGGGCACTCTCCGGGTCGGACGGACACGGTGAGATCACCGGCAGCGCCGGTGATCATGGTATCGAAATATCACTTCTGGCGGAGGTTACAGTGTATCACACCATCAGTTTCGAAATCAAATGACGATTTTGTCGTAGGTATATACCGGTGTGGAAGAATCCGAGATAAGACGGGTGGGGTTAACGGCGACGAAATCGTGGAATTCTCAGCAGCCGTGAGCGCGGTGTCTGTGTTTCGCCGAACCAATGCCCGAGCACCAGGACAAGACCTCCGAGGGCCAACCCTCCTGCCACATCGACGACGTAGTGGTAGCGGCAATAGACGGTCGATATGCACAGCAGCACCCAGAGCGTCGTGACCGCACCTCTCCAGCGAGGGAACCACTTCCACAGATGCCACCACCCCATCATCGAGCCGGCTACATGGCTGCTCGGGAAGGCGGCGCCGAGCAGGGCCCCGTTGGCGTGGATCACGTGCATGAGGTGGGTGAAGACCCAGCCGCCCACGGGGATCGGTTCGACCTGGATGAACTTGGGGCCCCAGGCGGGAAAGAAGGTGTACGCGGAATAGCAGAGTAGCATGACGGCGCTCAGGTCGCGGATGAAGGCCCGTGCGGCAGGCCAGCGTTCCTGCATCGGTACGACGCCGGTCAGAAAGATCATCATCAGTGTGGCCGGCGCGTAGAAATAGTATGTGAAGTAGGCGAACTCCATGATCTCATGGAACCATGCCCAAGGCCAGGCCGCCGACCAGGCGAAGCTCGGTTGACAGCCGAATATGCTGCTTTCGAGGTTGATTAGCCAGGGATCGAAGGATTCGTGAAAGCCGTGGAAGACGATGCCGAGGAACTCCATTTCCGCATAGAAGAACGGAAAGGCGAAGGGAAGGTAGATCTCACCCGCGAGGCGCAGAACCGTATGGCGGGATCGGCGCAGCATCGGCGGCAGAAACCAGACGGCCAGGGCGAGTCCGAGATGAAGGGTCAGGCGCCAGAGGGGATGAGCGACGACATTCGGATTGAGCAGGGGGTAGAGTCCGCTGCCGACGAGGTAGATGACAGCCCAACGGTCGAGGTCGAGTCGGAACAGCGAGAGACGCTTGATCCAACGCCTCACAGCCATCCCTCGCGTCGGTACCAGGCCAAGGTATCGATGAAGCCGCTGAAGAGGTCGTGTTCGGCTTCGAAGCCGAGTTGATCGCGGAGGCGAGAGCCGTCACAAGTCCAGGCTTCCTGGGCCGTATCCCGCAGACGGTCGGCGGCCAGCAGGGGCAGGCGCGAAGCGCGGCGGCGACCGACCAGTTTGGCGGCGATCTCGAGCAAGGGCTGCGGCAGGGAAAGGGTGCGGACCTTGCGGTTCCAGGCTTCGCCAACAGCCTCGGCCAGATCTGCAAAATCGTAATCGGCACCGTCGTCCACGAAGTAAATGCCGCGGGCGCGATCGTCGGCGGCCAGCAGAACGGCGGCCTCGGCGGCGTCGCGGCCATCCACCAGGGAAACCTCTCGCAGATTGCCGATGCGTATGGTCAGGCCGCGCCGCGCAGCCTTGAACAGAGGCAGGAAAGCCTCATCACGGGGGCCGTAGAGTGCCGGCGGTCGCAGGATGGCCGTTCGGAATGGCCAGCCCTGTTCGACCAAGGCTTCGGCTTCGGCTTTGGAGCGGCCGTAATCGGTGACGGGGCGGCGCGGGCCTGTTTCTAGGCGTGGGCGGTCGATGGCCGACGGCCCGGCCGCCGCCAAGCTCGAGATCAGAACGAAGGAGCCGCGCAGACGGGCATCGCGGGCGGCGTTGAGCAGACGCCAGGTCGAAGCCGTGTTGGCGCGACGATACTCGCCGAGGCTCTCGGCACGGACAGCTCCGGCGCAGTGGATCACCGCAGAAGCGCCGCGGACGAAGTCGGTCAGGGTGCGCCGTTCCTCGGGGGAGGTCCAGGCGTCGATGTCGCCTTCAGGGGCGATAGGGACTTCGACGACTGTGACTCCGTTGGGCAGCCACGACCTGTCACTGGTTGGCCGCACCGCGGCCCGCACGCGCCAGCCCTGTGCGATCAGGACGTCGGCGATGTGGCTGCCGAGAAAACCGGTGGCTCCTGTCAGGGCCGCGAGGGGCGCGCGGAATGGTTGAGGTTCGGTCATCACAGCGTCTTATCGTAGATCCGGTACGTGCGGTAGACCCGTGCGCCCAGCTTTTCGAGGATGCGGTTCATGGCTCGGTTGCTGTCGAGGATCCAACTGCACTCGCCGGCGGTGATGCCGCCGCGGACGGCGGCCTTGTAGCTGCGCAGGACCATCATCACATCCACGCCTTTGTGACGGTGTTCCGGCAGCACGCCCAGCAGCAGGGTGCGTGCGTAGTCGATCTTCCTCTTGTCGGCGAGGAACTTGAAGATGCCGAAGGGGAAGAGTTTGCCGTTCACGCGCTTCATGGCGCGGTTGAAGTCGGGCACGGTCATCGAAAAGCCCACAGGTTCGCCTTTCCACTCGGCGATCAGCAGCAGGTTTTCGTTCACCAGCATCTTCATTTCCTTGGCCGAAAAGTAGAACTCCTCGGGATCCATGGGAATGAAGCCCCAGTTTTCGTGCCAGCAGCGGTTGTACAGGCTGCGGATCAGTTCGACTTCGTTTTTGAAGTCTTTCTTGTTGATGGGCCGCACGATGAGGTCGGTCTCGCCTTTGAGCACCCGCGCCGCGTTGTCCTCGACGCGTTTGGGCAGCTTCACGTCCTCGGTGGTGATCTGCCAGGCCCATAGATCCTTGGCACCGGCCAGTCCGTCGTAGGATTCGAGCAGGCCAGGGTAATAGGAGGGATTGTAGGCCATGCCCTGCACGGGCGAACCGGGCTCGCCGTCGATCAACAGGCCGGGACTGTCGTGGTTGGTCGTGAAGCTCAGGGGGCCGCGCATGATCGTCTGGCCGCGGGCGTGAATCCATTCGCGGGCGGTGTCGAGCAAGGCGTGGGCTACGGCTCGATCGTCGATGCATTCGAAGAAGCCGAAGAAGCCGGTCGTCTCGTTCCAGTGGTCGTTGTGATAACTGTCCACACAGGCGCCGATACGCCCCACGACCCGGCCGTCGCTCCGTGCGAGCCACAGCTGGGTGTCGGCGTGGTTGAAGAAGGGGTTCTTCACCTTATCGAGGAATTCCTTCAGCTGGGCCTGGAGAGGCTGCACGTAATGGGGATCGTCCTTGTAGATCGTATAGGTCAGATTGAGAAAAGCCTGGAGATCCTTCTTGCCTGCAACGGGCCGGATATCGAGCTCCATTGCCCCTCCTCGGAACGGTGAGCGTAGTCGGAAGACGGCGTGAAGGCCGTGGCGGAGATCAGGATGCGGCGGCTTTGATGACGCCGAGCTCGCGTCCAACATCGGTCATGATGTCCATGGCCCGGTGCACTTCGTCCTCGGTGTGCGTCGCCATGAGGCTCAGGCGGATCAGGGCGTCGCCCTTTTCCACGGCGGGCGAAACCACCGAGTTGACAAAGACGCCTTCCTCGAAGAGGCGGCGGCACATCTGAAACGCCATCATGTCCTCGCCGATAACCACGGGGATGATGGGGGTCTGGGACGGCCCGGTGTCGAACCCGGCGTCCTGGAGGCGCTCCATCATCACGTCTGTGTTTCGCCAGAGCTGGGTCAGCCGCCAGTCCTCCTCGACCATCACGTCGACGGCGGCGGAAACCGATGCGCAGGAAGCCGGCGGCATGCTCGCCGAGAAGATCAGCGAACGGGCGACGTGCTTGATGTAGTGGATGGTATCGGCGTCCGAGGCGATGAAGCCTCCCACCGAGGCCAGGGACTTGCTGAAGGTGCCCATGATCAGGTGCGTTCTGTCGGTCACACCGAAATGATCGGCGGTGCCGCGGCCCTGAGCCCCGAGCACGCCCACGCCGTGAGCGTCGTCGATCATCAGCTCCGCGCCGTATTTTTCAGCGAGGTCGAGGATTTCGGGGATCTTCGCGATGTCACCGTGCATCGAGAACACGCCGTCCACGACGATCAGCTTGCCGTCGGTCTCGCAATGGGTCAGGGTCTGTTCGAGGGACGCCATGTCGTTATGACGGTATTTTTTCACGTGACCGAAACTCAAGCGTGTGCCGTCGATGATCGAGGCGTGGTTGGTGCGATCGACGATGGTCGTGTCGTTGCGCCCGACCATGGCGAACAGGACGCCCTGGTTCACCATGAAGCCCGTGGAGAAGACCAGGGCGGCTTCCTTGCCCACCAGCTTGGCGAGCTTGTTTTCGAGCTCGATGTGGATGTCGAGGGTGCCGTTCAGCAGACGCGAGCCGGCGCAGCCGGAACCGTACTTGTCCAAAGCGGCCTTAGCCGCCTCCTTGACGCGGGGATGGTTGGTCAGGCCCAGGTAGTTGTTGCTCCCGAGCATGATGACTTCCCTGCCGTCGATCCGCACGGTGTTCTCCTGTGCGGACTCGATGACGCGGAAGTAATGGTACAGACCGGCCGCCTGGAGTTCCTTGGCCGTCGTGAACTGTCCGACCTTGTCGAGCAGACCCATCGTTCCTCGCGTTTCTTGAAGCCATTCACACGGGTTGCCCGCCATCAGGGTCCGTGAAAACCTCACGAATAAGTCAAGGCAGCGAAAATATACGCTGACCAGGTACTCTACCAAGCTTTTTCCAAATGGGCCACTCGGAAATACCGCGCCCATCCCATAAGAAATACAGGAGTTAGGAGCGTATTCGCATCAGTCCGCGAGCCTCCCAGGCGATGTACACCGCCAGGGCGATCAGCAGGAACGCCGACATGGCGAGAAAATTGTCACCTTCTTGCAAGAATCCCCGAGCTTGCCAACCCAGGGCAGCAACGGTCGTGATCAGCATGAACACCGCCGGCACCAGGGTGTAGAGACGCGGCTTGTGCAAGCCTACCAGCCAGCTTGAGATCACCAGCAGGGCGAGGGCCGCCACGAGTTGGTTGGTCGCACCGAACACCGGCCAGATCTTGTCGTAGCTGCCGCTGGCGCCGAGCCAGCCCGCTGCGACGACGGTGGCCAGGGTGGCACCCCAGCGGCCGCTCAGTACGGGGATCGGTCCGCAAAGTTCCTGCAGAACGAAACGGGCGAGGCGCGTGGAGGTGTCGAGGGTCGTGATGACAAAGGCGTTGATCATCAGGACGCCGAAGAACAGACCCATTGGGGCGGTGAGCAGAGGTAGGGCGTCGACCAGACGGCTCAGACCGGTGGCGAAGGCGACGATGGGGCCACCGCCGTCGGTCATCAGGTACTGGAGGCTGTCGAGGGCGGGGGTGACGCCCGAGTCCCAGCGGAGGGCCCCGGCGGCGATCAGTACGACGAGTCCGGCGAGACCTGCTTCGAGGATCATGGCCCCATATCCCACACGGAATCCATCGGTTTCACGGGACAGCTGTTTGCTGGTCGTACCGCTGGCCACCAGGGAATGAAAACCGCTGATGGCGCCGCAGGCGATCATCACGAACAGCATGGGCCACATGGGCCCCTGGGCGGAGGAATGGAAGCCGACGAACGCTGGGGCGGCGATGTCGGGTCGGCAGGCCAGCAGGCCGAGAAGGCCGCCCCCTAGTCCCAGGTAGAGGATCCAGGTGCTCAGATAGTCGCGGGGTTGGAGCAGGAGCCAAACCGGGAGCACCGAGGCGAGGACGCAGTAGATCATCAGTGACCAGAACCAGAATGTGAGCACGGGCAGACCCAGAACCGTGGTTCCCAGGTCGATGGGGAAGCGGTTGCCCAACCAGATCAATCCAGCCAGAGTCGCCAGGGCAGCCAAGGTGCCTGGAAGCAACGATCCGCCCCGTCGCAGGACCAGCGTGCCGAAGATCATCGCGACGCCGATCAGCCCGAAGGTCGGGATGACGATGGCCGGGTTGGCCACGAAGGTCTTGGCTGTGATCACTCCGAAGACGGCGATCACCAGCACCAGGGCGGCCCACAGGAACAGGGACAGGACCAAGCGGGCGCGTCGACCCAGGCTGTGTTCGGCGAGTTCGCCCACCGAACAACCGCCGCTGCGCACCGACGCCATCAGGGCCGTGTAGTCGTGCACCGCCCCCATGAACACGGCACCCAGGGCGATCCACAGCAAGGCCGGCAGCCAACCGAAATACCACACGCCGATCAACGGTCCCACAATGGGGCCGGCGCCGGCGATGGAGGAGAAGTGGTGGCCGAACAAGACCGGTGTCTTAGCTGCGAGGTAGTCGTGACCGTCGGCCTTGGTGATGCTCGGTACGGGGCGGTCGTCGTCGGGGGCGAAGAGGCGTCCCGCGATTCTGCGACCGTACCAGCGTGTGGCCAGGATCAGCCAGGCGGCGAAGATGATGCCGACGACCAGTGTGTTCATGGGATACCTCTGCGGATGGGGGTCAAGGCGACTCCTGGACGACTTCGGCCTCGAACACCGAAAATGCAGCTCCCTCGCGCCAGTCATCCGCAGCGAGGCCGGCCTTGAGGGCCAGGTGGGTCAGAGTCGTGTCAAGGTCCCAACCCTGTTCCTCGGCGACCTGGGGGAGAAAGACCGCCCGACGGCCTGCTTTGCTCAACAACACGCCGTGACGGGGAATCACGATGTCGTCCGTGTTTCGGACAGGCCGCATGGGAGTCAGTACCGAGATTTCAATGCGGGTATCCGCCAGTTCGTCTGCGGTCAAGGGATCGAAGCGCGGATCGCGGAAGGCCGCCGCCAGGGCGTTGTCCCGAACTGCGATGGAAAGGGGCGCTCCCGCTTCGATGACGCCGATGCATCCACGCAAGCGACCGTTGCGTGTCAGGGTCACGAAGACTCCACGAGGTTCCTGCAAGCTGTTCGGCAGAGAGAACCCAAGTACGGCGGCGATCTCTTCGGGCTCAGGTCGAGGCAGGCCGCGGACGGCCGCGTCGAGGGTGGCGCGGGCCAGTTTCGGCAGGAACGCGAGAGCTTCTTCTGTCAGGTGGTCCGGAGTCATGAGGCGACCTCGTTGGCCAGGGTGCCGATCATGCCCACATAACTTACCGAATGCGAGTGGTCGCCTTCGCGGTCGCCGCTGCGTCGATAACCGGTCAGGATCATGGTCGGCGCCGTGGGCCAAGGCAGCATCATGACCAGGGCCATGGCTTCGAGGCCGCACATCGTGATGCCAGTTTCGGCGGCATAGCGGCGAAGTCCGACGGCGTCCCAGCTTGTGATCTGGCTCACAGCGCCCATGTCGAGTACCTCGAGACGGTGGGGGATGTCGTCCACGAAAGGGATGTAGCCGAAATCCGCTCCGTAGTGAGTGAAGTCGGTGGAGACAAGGAACAGGGTTCGTCCGTCACACCACCGACCAAGAGCGTCGGCGAGGCTGTTTCTTTCCTTTTCGCTGAGACGGGGGATGAGCAGGGGGAGGACCGGCGGCACGTCGTCCCAAAGCAACTGCAGGAAGGGCAGCTGAATTTCTTCGGCGTGTTCCTGGATATGGGCGTCGGGAGCCGAAATGATCACACCGCTTCGGAGCAAGGCGTCGCGGCCGGCCGTGTCGAGGACGACGTCGCCCAGGGGCGTCGCATAGGCGTCGGCGATGGGGCAGGATGCCGATCTCAGGGGTCGACGGTGATTCGGAGCCAGCAGGACGATGCGTTCGTAGTTCCAGGTCGCCAAATGGCCCAAAGAGCCACCGGCCACATCGCCGCTCCAGATGTATCCGGCGTGGGGGGCGACCGCGACGACGGGGCGTCCGCGGGGAACCGCCGAGTCGTCGGCGTTCCTCAGGTGCCCTGCGACAGAGTCGCGCAGATCCTGCGGGCCAGCTGGATACCAGCTCCCAGCAAGGGCTGATGGTCGGATGTCCGTCGGCATGGTGCCTCCTAGGAGCACGTTGGGTGATGCTCTGAACCCTAGCAGATTCAGTCGACTGCGGTCCAGCACCGGCCCGCAGGACTCGACACTTGCGAAAGAATGAAAGAGGGTCCATTCTGATAGAGAACGACCGGCTAGGCCGCGACGTGTCAACGAGCTTCCCTACGTACGGAGGACAGGGATGAAGATCAGCGAGAAGGCCCACGGCGACGTCATGGTTTTGCAGCTCACCGGCAAGATCATGGGCGGTCCCGATCACGACCTGTTCCATTCCCAGATCAAGACCCTGATCAACGAGGGTTATGCGGACGTAGTCTTGAACATGGCCAAGATCAACTGGATCAACTCAACGGGTCTCGGCGTCCTCGTCTCGGGTTATCACACCGTCAAGAAGAACGGTGGTCACATGAAGATCTGTGCGGTGAGCGACAGGATCGACAACATCCTGAACGTGACCCAGCTCAAGCTCGTGTTCGAGACCTACGATACCGAGAAGGAAGCTCTGGCTTCCCTCGACATCACCGAGTGATTGCCGTCGACCGCGAGGACATCATGGAAACGCGCACCAGCACCTGTCCGGTGACGCCTCTCGTGGCGGTCGACGGAGTTGTGTTGTGTCAGCACGAAGCCACCCGCTGGAGATCTCACTGGCACGTTCTGTTGATCAAGCGCCTCAAGCCGCCGTTCCTGGGTCAGTGGGCCTTCCCCGGCGGTTTCGTGGATGTCGGTGAAGACATCGGTGCGGCTGTCCACCGCGAGGTGGAGGAAGAGACCGGGCTGAGCGGCGTTCATTTTCAACTGTTCAGCGCCTTCGGCGATCCGCGGCGCGATCCACGCGGCCATACGGTGTCGCTGGTTTACGTGGCAGAAGTCGAGGGTTGCCCGCCCGAAGTGCGGGGGGGCGATGACGCGGCCGAGGCGAGCTGGTTCTCCCTCGACGCTCTACCCGAACTGGCATTCGACCACGCGGAAATACTCGAGCAGATCATGGAGACCCGACGGTTGTCCCTCTGAAACCATCCTGTCTCGGTGCCCAGCGTCCGTCATTGAAGAGGACCGGAGTCATGAGCCACCCTCTGATCAATCCCGTTCACCGCTTCCACATTCCCGTCATGGGAACGGGGTTCACCATCGATACGCCTTTGAAGGTGGCCCGCTACGGCATCTCCTCGGTCGTCTCGCTGGTCGATGACGTGCTCATCGAACAGATGCGCGGCTGGCTCAGCCGTAAGACTGGTCATCCCTACGAAGCCATCGCCGCCGACGCCGACGACTCCCGCGCCAACCGTATCACCGCGTACCTCGATCTGCTCGACGATCTGGTTCATCGCCAGGTCGAGAGACTGCGCCAGTCCGCCTTCGAGAAGGGCAATGAACTGACGGCGTACTTCGAGATGCTGCCCGAGTCGCCTTTGAAGTCACTCTACAGCAGCATGCAGGCCACGGCCGACCCTGCCCGCCGCGCCGCGCTGCAGGAAGATCTGCGACGCCACGTGCGTCCGGGCGCCATCGATGTGAACATCATGACCAAGCTCGACCGGGCCCGAGTGGTCAAAGGCATGCCGGCAGGTCCTCTGTTCTCCGACGCCATGACCGCGTTGCGCGGTTTTGCCAGGAGCAAGCTGGAGTCGTCGGTCGTTCTTTCGGCTGGCATGAACCGCAAACTCTACGGCTACCTGCGCGAGTTTCCTGATTTCTTCCCCGATGCGACCGGCGAGATGCGCAAACGCATCATCCTGAAGGTCAGCGACTTCCGCTCGGCTCTGATCCAGGGCAAGCTTCTGGCGCGCCAGGGTCTGTGGGTGTCGGAATACCGCATCGAATCGGGTTTGAACTGCGGCGGACATGCCTTCGGAGGCAAGGGAGTCCTGCTCGGGCCTGTGCTCGAAGATTTCCGCACCCGCCGCGACGAACTGCGCGAAGATCTTTCAAGCATGTGGAGCGCGGCCTTAGTCGAGCTCGGCCGGCAGACGCCCGCCACATCTCCTGAAATTCGTGTGACGGTCCAGGGCGGCATCGGCACCGCGGAAGAGGTCGCGCTGCTCAATACTCGTTATGGAGTGGACGGAACCGGCTGGGGGAGTCCGTTCCTCTTCGTCCCCGAAGTAGTGAACATCGACGAGATGCATCTCGCCCGACTCTGCGAAGCCGGCGAAGACGACGTCTTTTTGAGCGACGCCTCGCCTCTCGGCGTGCCCTTCTGGAGCCTCCGATCTTCCGACAGCGAACACGAACGCCTGGAGAGGATCGCCGACGGCAAGCCGGGGAGCGCCTGCCCCAAGGGATTCCTCGTCTCGGACACCGAATTCACCAAGGCTCCCATCTGCACCGCGAGTCGGGCCTACCAACGGCGCAAGCTGACCGCCCTGGAAGGCTCCGAAATGACTGTTGTCCAGCGCGAGGCTGAACAGAACATGGTGATGGCCAAGGCCTGTATCTGTCACGATCTCGCCGGCGGGGCCACCAAGCCCAGCGGTCTCGACCCCTCGGCCCATACGGCGGTCTGTTGCGGTCCCAACACAGTCTACTTCTCTCGGGAGTCGAGCCTGCGCGAGATGATCGACCACATCTACGGACGGATCAGCCTGCCCGTAGAAACCACACGTCCGCACATGTTCCTCAAGGAGCTTTCTCTTCACCTCGACAGCCTGCGCAAGGAACTCGACAAACGACGTCGAGGCCTGGTCAAGAGCTGTGGGGCCTGTGATGTTCGCGAGAATCTCCGCGCCGGCGTGACGCACTATCACGAACTGGCGACGAGGTTGCTCGACGAACGGCGCGAATCCTTCGGCCAAGCGCTTACCGAGCTTCAGAGCGAGTTGGAGCAACTGATCGTCGACGCTGAACTGGCGGACGCAACGCAGGGCTGAATCCGATTCAGCGGGTGAGCCGCCGCCAGTCGCGCAGTACGGACCCAAGTCCCGAAGTCAGCGCCCAGGCGAAGCCGGGCCAACCGTCGCGACAGCAGCCCCGCCGCACCCAGATCCGCCAGAACGTCGCCGGCAGGGCGATCGGCAGATGGCAGACCGCATAGAAGCGAGAGCCGTCGCCGGCCTCCAGCCGCGTGTAGAGATCGATTTTGCGCAGATAATCCCGCCACGACCTCATCGTTTGGTGTTCCACATATCCCTGCAGTTCCAGAATGTCCGCTCCATCCGGCAGGATGACGGCTTCGTGCACTTCGCCGTCGAACTGAGCTCCTGCCGTGCGGAACAGTCGCAGGTGACGTTGGTCCGTCAGTTCGCGGCAGGTCATGAGGCGACCGAGAACGAAGTTGTGGAAGGGGAGCGTCCAGGCGTCGGCGCGGTCGAGGGCATCTTCGGCGAGGGCGACGAGCAGCTCTTCTCGTAGGGTCGGCGACAGACGCTCGTCGGCGTCGATCGACAGGGTCCAGGGTGTCGCCACGAGGGCAAGGGCGTGGTTGCGGCAGGCGGCGAAGTTGTCGAAAGGTCGGAATTCGAGGCTCACGTGGTCGAACCGGTCGTCACGGGTTTCGTTTTCGATCACGAGGCGGGTTCCGTCGGCGCTGCCGGTGTCGACCACCGCGAGGTGTGAGACGATGCCGGCGAGGCTGTCCAGACAGGCCGGCAGGGCAGCCTCTTCGTTGCGGACGATGAGCAGAGCGGTGATGCGGTCCATGGTTTCCCTCGACTCCGGACGTCGGCGCCCGCCGCGGGTGCGGCGGGCGTGTCGAGGGCAGGATAGCATGAGAAACGAGGCGCGGGGAGTTCGGAACGGGGGCCGTCCAGAGACGGCCCCCGTGCTTCGATCACTTCACGAGAATGACCTTACGTATGTCGACAATTGGGCCGCTTCGCAACCGGATGAGATACGCGCCACCGGAAACGACGGCGCCGCTGTCGTCGCGACCATCCCAGGAAACCTCATGTCGTCCGGACTCGAGAAGTCCTCGGGTCAGAGTGCGCACCAACCGGCCGCGGGTGTCGTAGACATCGACTTCCGACTGGCCCGCGGTAGCGATCGTGAACGAGACGGTGGTCATGGGATTGAACGGATTAGGTGCCGCGCCGGTGATCTCCGTCTTGGTCACTACGGACGGCGGCGGCAGATCGGTCACCGTGCCGCCGAGGATGTCGAAGCTGTATTCGACCGGTTCGTAGAACGCCGCCCGATCCTTGCGCCACACCACCAGGCAGTGGTCGCCGTCGACCGGAATGTTCATGGTGAACTGAGTGGTTGTGCCCATTTCGACTTCCGTTGTCGGAACGATGAAGTCTCCTTTGCCGAAGTAGGCGTAGTCCGTGTTGAAGAGGGCCATTCCGACGCGAGCCTCGGGATGGTATGTCCGGACGATAAACGTCGTTTGGTAGGGGTCGAAGTAGACGTGGTGCAGGTCGACGATCTGCATGGGTGCCAGGGTGAACGGGCCATGGGATCCGTAGGGATTGGCGCCCAGATAAGTGGAGCCCGCCGCCTGCAGGTTGTAGGTCTGTGCGCCCGAGGCTTTCACCACGCCCACGTCGAAATCCTGCCAGGAAGCGGCGGCGTAGTTGACCATCACGAAGTCGGACTGGCCCGGTCCCCACGACGACGAGGCGAGATACGTGCCGAAGCCGGCCAGGCAACTCGGACTCGCCGTGTGCAGACGCACGTCCACGTCGCTGGTGTCGCCGGGCATGACGGCCAGGGCGCCGTACATGTGAGCGCTGGGAGACGGCGCCGTCAGGCGCAGCCCGTCGCAGTTGTAATAGTAAACATCGCTGGTGAGATCTTCCCAGCCCCCGATCGGGTCGGTGGGCATGCTGCGCCCCGAGAACGTGCCGAGGGCATATGCCGCTGGGGTCCAGATCCACTGCATGGAGTAGCCGTTGTCGGTCTCGTCTCGTTCGCCGACATCGTCCGGTTCGTCGATGCGCAGACCAAGGGTGTGCCGCCCCCCCCGGTGGTAGTAAGGGCCGAGGTTATAATCGCTGTAGGTCGTGGCGCCGGCCAGGGTGGGCACCGTTCGCGTCGCCAAAACGTTGCCATCGGTCATGATCTGGTATTCGAACTCCGTGTCGGTGGTGCCCGCCATGGTGTTGCGCAACGAGGCATTGATGTACGTGCCGCCGAGTGTATTGCCGGGCAATGTCAGGGTCAGGGGCACCGACGAGCCCGAGGCTCCGCCTGTGTTGCGCGGGATCAAGGGGAAGAGCCAGCCTATGGGGTTGATGGCCGTGAGATTCGGTCTCTGTTTTTCGACTTTCAGCCTCACGTCCATCGGCGCGGTGCCCTGGAACTGATCGCGGTAGATCACCAGGCAGCAAGATCCGGCGCCCGCGGCTGTCACATCGAGCATCTGCGTTTCGCCGTGGGGGACGGACATGGAGATCGGTGCATCGAGCAGTCCGCCCAGCGTGAAATCGCGGGTCAGCCAGCCGACGATGACGTCGTTCTGCGTTCCCAGGTTCTCCAGGGTGACGGTCACCGGACCCCAGGCGACATCGTTCGCACTGACGTAGATCTCCTTCAGGTCGATCATTTCGTCCTGAGCGAACGATATGATTTCCGTGAAGCCCATCGAGAACGGCGTGCTCTTCTCGTAGGTGATGTCGTACGGATAGCCCACTTCGTCATCACGGTTCAGGACGCCGATGTCCCAGGTCTGTAGGCCCACGGTGTTGCGGTTGACGATCACGGCGTCGAGCATGCCCTCAGGACGCACCGATCTCGCCACATACTCGGCGAAACCGTCCTGGGATCCGGTCGAGGGCTGGTGCAGGCGCACGTCGTAGTCCAGGGCGTTGTTGTGCGGGCGCACTGCCACCGCCGTGAAGGCCGACGTCGAGAGCATCCTCAAACCGTCGCTGTTGAAATACATGGGGTAGCCGGCCAGCAGGGCGTCCCAGCTGCCTTCGCGCCAGGGTAGGTGGATGTTGCGCAGCTGTACGCCGGTTGTCGAGAGCTCCAGGGGCGTCCACACGAACTGCCGGGCCCAGTTGTTGTTGCTCTCATTCTCCTCGGGCTCCTGGCCGGGGAAATCGTGCCGGACTTCGAAGGTGTGGCGGCCGCCGTAGAAATTACGGGGTCCCATGTTGTTCACCTTGAACGATTCCCAGGGGTAGAGCCGGCCGTACTGGGCCGAATGCTTCCAGGTGCCGTCGAGGAAGAAGGTAAAGTCGAGGGTCGTGGCCAGGGTCGCCTGGTCGCTGAGGTTGATGCCGGCGAAGCTGAAGTAGGTGTTGCCCAGGTTGCCGGTCAGCGTCGGCGTGACGTGGGTCGAAGTCGGGGTTCCTACGGCGCCGGTGTGCGGCACCATGTTGAAGTCCCACCCACCCGGCTGGAAGGGAGAAAGATCGATGGGCAACGGATCCCGCACGGTGTACGGCCCCGTCCATGCGTAGCTGTTGCTCCAGTTGCCGGCTTCGTCGACCGCCCGGATGCAGAAGTAGTAGGTGGCCACAGGCACCGGTCCGATCGCCACCGACACCGTCGCGTGACGGTTGATGATAGCCTCTGGCATCTGTGGAGTGTTCGGGAAGAGGGCATAGGAGTAGCCGGCGATACCGGAAAGATCGTCGACGGGAGGATCCCACCAGAATGTGAAGTAGGCCCTGGTCGAAATCGAACCGAGCGTGTGGGTCGAACACGACAGGTTCGACGGCGGCAGCGGCGGCGTGTCGTCGAGCTCGTAGCCGCAGTTGCTGGCGGTGGCCCAGAGATCGGCTCCCTTCTCGGGATGGCGGGCGAGGTATTCATCCATGAAGTGCTGCACGGTGAGCAGGTCGGCCGGATCGGTTTCCGGCCACACGGGGACATGGTAGTCGTGGGTGAAGATCTCGAGGATCTCGTCGGTGCCGGAGAAGCTGCCGTCGCCGAGCTGATCGCGTCCGGGAAACATCGTGTGGTCGTCCTGCTGGCCGTCCGCGATGTCGTGGAGCAGGGCGGAAACGAAGCCTTCTGTCTTGAGGGACGGATGGTAGTTGGTGCCGTCGCAGGTGCTGACGTTCTCGACGTTCCGGCGATAGTGGGCCAATGAACCGTCGCCGTCCATCGGCACGCGGGCGGTGACGATGTCGGCGATGAAGTTGCAGACCCCTTCGCTCCAGGCGTCGTTGGGGTTCTCCTCGCACCACATGCAATGGCCGCAGTCCGGGAACGGCCAGTCGTGGTTCTCGTCGCACCAGCTGTTGCAGTAGTCGGGATCAGGCACGTAGTTGAACATGTGGTCGAGATGGTGGCCCATTTCGTGGGCCATCGTGTCTTCCTTCCATTGCTTCGTCGCGGAGATGTGGATTTCCCCGAAGTAGGCGTTGTAATAGGCGTTCTCGAAATCCGTTTCGGGCCACTGGACGTCGAAGTCGAACAGATCGGGCAGGCCCCGTTCCGCCATCAGCCATTTGCGTGTGCGGTAGGCCGTATTCCAGATATGCAGGGCCGGGCTGTCGGATTCCGGGCGCATGTCGCCGAAGTCGAGGTAGTTCTCCCTGTAGTCGTCGTGGACGTTGGTCGACCAGGAGTAGTCGGTCTCCAGGATCGTCGAGTCCTGGACCTGGATGTTGCCGTCGTCCGTCTCGAATTCCACGTACAGGTCCGGCTGTCCGTCGCAAAGGCCGCACGGGTCCCAGGTGAAGCTGACGTCGAACACCCCGTTGGCGTCGAGGTGCGTCGTGGCCAGCAGTTCATCCCAGGTGCTGTCTTCGTCGTAGACGCGGGCGGTCACGCCTTCAGCGGCGATGGTCCAGCCGTCGTCACGCATGTACTGGAGGCGCCCGACGACACGGATCGAGCGGCGCGTGCTTTTGTCGGCCACGGGCGGGTCGTCCAGATCGGTCGCATCGGGACCGATCTCGACGCCGGCGGGCGGGAGGAAGTGGGGCGGTGTGTTGCGAGCTTCCCCCGGTGCCGTGGGGTCGCCAAGGTAGGCGGGGCGTGGCTCGGCTGCCGAGGGGTCGATCGGCACGGCGCGGCCCGAACGGATCGATCGGTCTGCCGACCAGGAGCGCAGATCGAGCACCGCCTCGAACGGACCCAGATCGGTTTCGACCCTGATCACGACGGTATCGTTCAGCGATCGGGGAACGCCTCGGAAGGACACGCGTGCGACGCCGTCCTTCTCGAGATACGGGTTCGCCGCGCGGTCCGCGGAGAAGTCGGCCCAGCGGCCGCCGTCGATGTCGACCGAAAGCAGGTCGACGGTACGGGTAGCGGTGATCACCAAGGTCCCGTTGAAGAGTTCGCCGGCTTTGACGAGGGTCGGTGCTTCGGCCAGGCTCAGCTTGACGGGCTCCGTTCTCACGGTGGCCGTCGCGTGTGAAGCGAACAAGATCAGCACGAGGCCGATCAGTCCCAGGGATTTGGCGTTCATCGGCGTGCCCCCGCTTCGTCGGTGGCGGGGCGCTGCTCAGGAGCGAGGCGGACGACGGGGTTCAGGATGGACTCTATGCTGGCTTCCAGCCGGGCGACGGCGTCGTCCTTGTTTTCGCTGAGGGCGTATTTCAGTTGAACCTTCAGCATATCGACTTCTGCGTTTTTCTTCACCTCGGCGATGTTCATCTGCAGGGCCAGGCGTTCGGCGTGGTCGACAGTGCGGTTCAAGACGGCGACCAAGTCGGCAACGTCTCTGCGTTCCTTGTCCAGGACGCCCCGGATCTCCACCATGCGGGGATCTTCGGTTCCGGTCGTCTGGATCTCCGTGGCCACGATCTCGGGTGTGGACACAGGTTCTGTCTCGCTCTGGGCGGCGGCGGTCCCGGTGATGAGCAACAGACTGATCAAGAAAGCAGTTTTGTGACCGGTCATGGGCGTGTTCTCCTGGTCTTGAGTCGGAGGGAGGATCTCCCAGTTTACAACAGGGATAACACCTGCAGGGCCTTCACTAAGTTGCACATGATGTCGGTATTATGTGCCATGAGGCAGGAAGTCTCCGATCTCCACGTTGCGACCGGTCTACATTCCCGCTAGCTTTGCCATACCCTAGTCGATTGTGGGCCACCCACCGAGCCCGTGTAGATGACTGTTCCCGTGATCGAGGAGATCCGCTTTGTCCGATAACCAGCATCCGACTCAAGACACCGTCCGCGATGCCCTTGCCGAGGTCCTCGTTCCCGGCACCAAGGTGAGCGTAACGAAGATCGACCTGATCGCCGACGTCGTGGTCGAAGAAGGCCGTGTCAGCGTCATCGTTCGGCACACCACCGAAAAGCAGGAGACCATCGATGGGGTGGTCGACGCCATAGGCGAGCGCCTCAAGTCCCTGCCCGGGCTCCAGGCCCTGACCGTCGATGTCATCCAGCCCGAGACCAAGCCGGCTCATCAGCACAGTCCGACCAATCCCGACCCCTGGGCCGACCGTGCCGGCCTGCCCGGCGTGAAGAAGATCGTGGCGGTGGCCAGCGGCAAGGGCGGCGTGGGCAAATCCACCGTGGCGGTGAACCTGGCTCTGGCCCTGAAGGCGGCGGGCCACCGTGTGGGCCTGCTGGATGCCGATATCTACGGTCCGTCCCTGCCTACCATGTTGGGTACCGATGAAAGTCCGCTGGCTGTGGGAGAGAATTCCATCCGCCCTGTGGAGAGCCACGGTCTGCAGTGCATCTCCATGGGCATGCTCGTGCCCCCGGGCCAGGCGGTCGTCTGGCGCGGGCCGATGGTCATGGCGGCGGTGCGGCAGTTCCTCAAAGACGTGCAGTGGGACAACCTCGACTATCTCGTGGTGGACATGCCCCCCGGCACCGGCGACGCCCAATTGACCCTGGTGCAGCAGGTGCCCGTGGACGGTGTCGTCATGGTGACCACGCCCCAGGAACTGGCTCTGGCCGATGTGCGGCGCGGCATCCAGATGTTCGCCAAGGTCGATGTGCCCATCGTGGGCGTGATCGAGAACATGAGCCGCTTCGTGTGTCCGGATACGGGCAAGAGTTTCGCTATCTTCGGCGAGGGCGGCGGCGCCAGCGTGGCGAAGGAATTCGGCGTGCCCCTGCTGGGTGAGATTCCCCTCGACCCGGCCACCCGCGAGGGGGGAGACTCGGGCAGACCGGTCGTGGAGCAGGGCGACGGTCCGACCAAGGACGCCTTCCTGGCCCTGGCCGAGCAGGTCCGTCAACGGGTTCGCCTCTAACGGGGGTCTTGTGACCGACGCAACGGTGATGCAGCACAACAACCGGGCCGAGGGCGTGCTCCTCGGCCTCGGCGTGTTGTTCAGCGCCGCGACCATGACGTCGGTGGCCGTCAGTCAGATCACCCTGGCTCTGTTGCTGCTGTGCGGAGGTGTCGGCGTCTGGCGTCGTTGGTGGTCATTGCCCAGAACCGGCCTGGAATGGCCCATTCTGGCCTTTGTCGCCTGGGGCCTGGTGACGATTCCCTTCAGTACCGATCCCGCCGCGAGTTTGGTGTCCACCAAACGCTATTACTTGATGACCGCAATCTGGGTCGGAGTTCTGCTGGCCCGCGATGAACGGGCGCGGGCCTGGCTGCTCGGGGGGTTGCTGACCGGAGGAGCGGCCAATGCGATCTACTCCCTTGCCACCGAAGTGCTCGGCTCCGACAACTACTCAAGACGCATCGGGCTGGTGCAGCACAGCACGATCACCGGGGCCTGGCTCATGGCTCTGGCCGCGGTCTTCGCGTTTGCCGTCGCCCTCGCGGCACCGTCGTGGCGGGCGCGCCTGACAGGTTGGGCCGCCTTGCCGGCTTTGACCGCGGCCCTGTTCTTCACTTGGACGCGGAGCGGTTGGCTGGGCGTAGCCGTCGGGTTCGCCGTTGTCTTGTTGATGCTGCGCCCCCGCTGGGTTCCGGCATTGATCGTCCTGCTGATCATCGTCGTGGCGGCGGGCCCGGCGAACATGAGGGCGCGCCTCGGGACGATGGTCGATCCCGAGTTCCGCACCAATGCCCAGAGGGTTTCACTGTGGGAGATCGGCGTCGATCTCGTGCGGGACCATCCCTGGACGGGTGTCGGTGATCAGAATCTGTCTCGATACGCCGAAGTGTCCGTCACCGGTAAGGATGGCGGCAGCCTGCGGAAGCTGCCCCATCTCCATCAGAATCAGTTGATGATGGCCGTTCTCTGGGGGTTCCCGGGTCTGATACTCGGAACCTGGTTGCTGATCGCCCTGCTCCGGAGGCTCTTGCTCCGTTACCGGACTCTGGTCCGGGAACGGGGCCGCTGGCCCAGCTGGCGGCTTGTTTGGTTGGCCGGTGCATTTGGGGCTTGGACCGTGATCAACGTCGCCGGTCTGGTGGATTGGACCTTCGGCGATGCCGAAGTCAGCCTGGCGTTCTTCTTCTTCACCGGTGCGGCCATCGGCCGCGACGCCGGTCCTCACTCGGCGTAGCCCAGCTCCCTCAGCTGGCGCAGGATCTTTTCGTCCGTCGTCTCCCAACCGCCGCCGTCGCCATCGTTGCGAGTTGTCGCCGCACGCCAGCGTGTGAGTACGTCGCCCAATTCTTTCAAAGGGCCTGGGTTCGCTTCCTGAACATCGATCATTTCTAACGGGTCGGCATCCAGGTCGAACAGGGACAAGGGACGACCGTCGCGATGGGCGATCAGTTTCCACTGACCCTTTCGTACCGCGACCAGGTCGGGCCCATAGGCGATGTCCTCGGCCAGAAGCGTGCGTGATTCGGGGGCTGAACCCCCGTCGCGGGATTGGACAATGCCTTTGAGTTCCTGCATGCCTACGTCTGGAAGGGGTAGGGCGGGTGTGCCGAGCCAGTCGCTCAGAGTGGGGCCGACATCGCACAGAGATACGTGGTTCCTTCTCACATCGCCTGATGGGATACCCGCTCCGCGGACGATCCAGGGCACCTGGAGGAGCTCTTGGAACAGGGAATGGCCGTGTCCGATGGCCCGCAGGTCGCGGGGGTCGTGATTCCAGAGGTCGGCGGCGGCGGCGTGCTCGAGGAATTCTTCGCCGTGATCCGAGATCACCGAGACCAGGGTCGTACTGTCCAGGTTCCAGGCTTCGAGCTGGCGCAATACGGCGTCGATGGTGGTGTCGACAGAAGCGATCGCCCCGGCGTAGAGGGCCAGTTTCACGTCCAGGGCGGCGCGAGCGGCGGCGTCCAGGGGCACAGCGACTCTGCCGAGATGGGGCGCCCGCTCGGTTCCGCCCCAGCGGGCCAGGCTGCGGAGATCGTTGTCGGCCCAGGCTGCGGGATCATGGCCCGCTGCGCTCATCAGCGGGCAGAAATGGTGCGGGCGGGGCAGGGTCGGCTCGTGGGGATCGTTGAAGAGCACGAAGCAGAAGAAGGGACGGTCGCCGTGGCGTCGGATCCAATCGAGGGCTCCGGCAGCGACATCCGCACTGGCGTGATTGCGGTAGTGATGTTCCTGGAAGCTCTCGGCAAGACCGAAGGTCACGAAGGGGTTGGAATGGAAGGCCGCGGTGCGGTAGCCCTGGGCTCCCAGATGGCGGGCCAGGGTGACCGTGTCGGCCGGTAGGGCACGGGGGACTTCGAAAGCCAT
Source organism: uncultured bacterium (assembly GCA_937910695.1). Lineage (GTDB taxonomy): Bacteria > Krumholzibacteriota > Krumholzibacteriia > LZORAL124-64-63 > LZORAL124-64-63 > CALEMW01. The sequence goes on along the minus strand of CALEMW010000220.1, from coordinate 90,156 downwards.
GTTCCGCGTGGTGCCGGTCATGCCTGCGCCGTGGACGCCAGGCATCACACCGGTCAGGGCGCTGGTGAAGGCCGGCAGGGTCCAGGGGGCGGGAGAGGATACGTTGGCGAAGGACGTGCCCTCGGCACGCAGACGGTCCAGGGCGGGAGTCAAGGATCCGCCCGGTGCGTTGCGTCCCACGTGGTCGGCTCTCAAAGTGTCCACGGCCATGATCAACAGGCTGGGGGGTCCTTCGCTGCGGCGGACCACACGGGTGGCCCGGAACGGGCGTAGGAGGTTGCGAGCGATGCTGTCGCGCAAGGCGCCCAGGCGTCGGTGGCGGGTCAGGGGTGTGAACGGATCGCGTCGGATGATGAAACCTCCGTGTGTCCCTGGACAGGTCCCGTCGACGTCGTTACTCTTGGTGACCATGACATTCCACGAATTCACCGCGGGCGGCTGCATGCTGCCCCGTCTCGACTGCAACTCCAAGGATAAGGCCATTGAGCGCCTAGTCCAAGTCCTTGCCGCCGACGGGGTCGTCGGTGACGAGCAGGCGCTGCTGAAGGACATCCTCACCAGGGAATCGGTCGGCGACACCGCGGTCGGCCACGGCGTCGCCATTCCTCACGTGCGTTCTGCCCATGTCAAGGTCCCTCGACTGGCGGTCGGCACCCTCGTGACGCCGGTTCCGCACCGTGGAACCGACGGGCTCGAAGTGGACGTCCTATTCCTGATCGTCGGCCCAGATGGCGATCCCAGAACCATGCTGCGGCTCTTGGCGCGCGTGGTGCGTTATGTACGGGAGACAGGTTTTTTATCCTGTCTCCGTGCTGCTACTACGGCCGAGGAGCTGTTGGCCTGTTTCGCTGATTCCGACCCACAAGATTGACACAATCTGAGCAGTTGCATCCGGGACGCCGTTGCTCTATGGTCGGCGGCCCGACTCGAAGAAAATGATCGAGCCTCTGCGCATCAACCCCCCTTCAGAAAGGGAGCGGGAAACGATGTCCTACCCATCTCGGAGCCTGCATGCCGTCGCGACGACGCTGCTGGTCCTTGCCGTTGCCGCGATCGTCCTACCGATGACCGCAGCCGCCGCATCTGACCACCTCCTGATCACCGAAGTCGTGATGAAGGAGCGTCCCGGGGTCCCCAGCCTCGGCAGCGAATACGTCAAGATCCTCAACCCGACCGCCGGTCCTTTGGATCTGTCGGACGTCTACCTGACCGACGCCATCTTCACGGGTGTCGGCTACTGGCAGCTCGTCCAGGGCGGCCTGGCCGGAGGCGGCGGTGTGAGCGGCGATTTCCACGTTCGCTTTCCCGCGGGAACGACCCTCGGCGCGGGAGAGACCTTCGTGGTCTCCCTGGCCGGCAGCAGTGCTTTTACACTTTCCTATCCCGGCACGACGCCTGATTTCGAGCTCTTCGAAGACGGCACGTCTGCCGACGCGGTGGCCGATATGGTCGAGGCGTTTCCGGGCAGCGTCGGCCACGGTCTGGGCTCCTCGGAGACCAACGCGCCGTTGACCGACGGCTGGCTCAGCGACACGGGCGAGTCCGTGGTCATGTACCAGTGGGACGGTGCAAGCGACCTGGTCGTCGACCTGGACTACGTGCTCTGGGGCGGGACCAACACCTACCGCGTGCTCAAGACGGGCCAGAGCGTCGACGGCCCCGACGCCGACGCCATCGCCTCAGCCTACCAGCCCGATACGGCTGTAGCGAGCCAGGACGATCTGACCGCCCATGGCTACGGCCAGGCCTTCGCCCGCACCGATGAAGAAGAGACGGGCGAAACCGCGACCGGCGGCAACGGCTTCGGTGGCGACGATGAGACCAGCGAGCCTCTGACGGCCACCTGGATCACCACCACCCAGACGGCGACCTCCACGGGCACTGCCCCGGCCGCCGCTCCGATCTTCGCGAACGTCGTGGCTCCGGCGACGGTCTATGCCTCGTTGCCAGCCTCGGTGACCGCCACGGTGACGGCGTTCGATGCCGTGAACTCGGTCACTCTTCATTACACGACTGACGGCGGCCTGTTCTGGACAGACGTCGTCGCTACTCCCGCCGGCGACGACTGGAGCGCGGCGATTCCCGGCCAGGTCCAGGGCACCGACGTATCCTGGTACCTCGATGCAGAGGGAAATGGCGGCGCCGCCACTGTCTGGCCCGCCCATGCGCCGTTCTACACCCGCGACTTCACGGTTCAGCAGATGCCGGAGCCGGGCGATGGTCCGGCTCACCTGTTGCTGAGCGAAGTCTGTGTTCAGGGTGCGACTCATGAATTCATCGAGATCCACAATCCTACCGACGACGCTGTGGCTCTCGATAACTACTACCTCACCGACGCCGTCTACAACACCCAGGGCTATTGGCTCGTACCCGCAGGCAACCTGTCCCAGGCGACGGTCGGCGGCGGCGACTTCGCCGACTTCCATGCCCGTTTTCCAGCAGGTCTGGAGATTGGTGCAGGCGAGACCCTGACCCTCGCGCTTCCGGGCAGCGAGATCTTCAACACCACCTGGGGCTTGCAGCCCGATATCGAAATGACGGAAGACGGCGGCTCGGCCGACGCGATCCCAGATATGCGCGAAATCTTCCCCGGTAGCCTGCTCGGCGGCACCGACGGATCGGCGGCGACGCTGACCAACGGCGCCGAGATCGTCGTTCTCTACTTCTGGGACGGCGTCAGCGATCTGGTCACCGACATCGACATGTTCTTCTGGGGTGCGAGCACCAGCGCTAGAGTTGACCGCACGGGCGTGAGCGTGGGTGGATCCACCTACATGAACGACACGCCCATCGCTTCCCAGGACCAGTTCATGGCCGTCCACGACATCGGCGGCAGCTTCCAGCGCCTCGACCCCAGCGAGGGCACCGAGGCTATCTTCGGCGGCAACGGCCCCGGCGGCCACGATGAGACCGGCGAGAACCTCAACGGCACCTGGCAGGCTGCGACGACGGCTTCGCCGGGTGAATACAACGTCGAGTCGATGGTCTTCACCGGTGCCTTCTCCACGCCGAGCCGTCCCAACCCGGACGAGGCCACCATCGTGACCGCCTCGTTGACAAGCCTGGTGGCGGTTACGAGTGTAACTCTGCACTACGCAGTCAACGGCGGCGCATTCGCCGACGTCGTCTGCACCGACGGCGGCGGTGGCGACTGGTCCGGCGCCGTGCCCCAGCAGATCCTCGGCACCGTGGTCACCTGGTACGTCACGGCCCTCGGCGACGGAGGCGTGACGGCGGCCTGGCCCGAGGACGCCCCGTCCACCGTCGAGACCTTCACGGTGGAGGAGCAGCCCGAGCCCATGCCGGATCCCCCGCACCTGCTGCTGACCGAGGTCTGTGTTTCGGCCTCGCCACACGAGTTCGTCGAGATCTACAACCCCACCACCGAAGCGGTGGCCCTCGACAACTACTACCTGACCGACGCGGTCCACTACGAGCAGGCCTACTACATGCTGCCCGCAGGAAACCCGAACCAGGGCAGCATCGGCGGCGGCGACTTCTTCGACTTCAACGCCCGCTTCCCGGCCGACATGATGATCCAGCCGGGCCAGACCCTGACGATCTCCATCGCCGGCGCCGAATCCTTTGCCGGCTCATGGGCCGGTGCCCAGCCTGATCTCCAGCTGGTGGGCGGCGGCTCTGTACCGGAGATGCGCGACGTCTTCTCCGGCAGCCGCCTTGGCAGCCCCACAGGCGAACCTGCGACCCTGACCAACGGCGCCGAGATCGTCGTGCTCTATCACTGGGACCAGGTCAGCGACCTGACCACGGACATCGATATGTTCCAGTGGGGCTCGAGTGCCAGCGCCCGCGTCGATCGCCAGAACGTGTCGGTCAACGGCACGGCCTACGCCAACGACACGCCGCTGGCCTCGCAGGAGGAGTTCGGCCTGACCCACGCGGTGGGCGAGTCCTTCCAGCGCATCGATGCGGGCGAGGGGACCGAATCCGTTACCGGCGGCAACGGCACTACCGACCACGACGAGACCAGCGAAAACTACAACACCACGTGGCGCGTCTCGACGGGCACTCCGGGCGACTACAGCGAGTACGTGGCGACCTACGCCTTCGACCCGCCCCAGCCCCCGGCCGATACCCCGTCGATGTTCAGCCTCACCCTGGTGGAGCGGGACGACCTTGGCGATCCCACACTCTTGACCTTCTCCTATACCATCGACGGGGGCTCGGTCCACGAGGTGGTTATGAGCGAGGATTCCGGCACCTGGTCCTGCGACGTGCCGGCCTTCCCGGGGGGCGTGGAGGTGGCGTGGTGGGTCACGATCACCTACGCGACGGCCGAGGCTTTCTTCCCGGCAGCCGGTGAAGTCGCACCCAACGGGTTCACCGTCCTCGAACGGATCTCCCTGAACGTGCCGGCGATGACCTTCCTGCCGACCTTCAACGAGAAATTCCCCATCACGGTCACTTTCCCCGAGGGAACCGAAGCCGTGCTGAGGATCCTGGACATGGATGGTCGCGTCGTTCTGACCCTCTACGACAACCGCTTCTCCAACGACGGAGCGGCCATCAACCGTCTCGATTTCTTCTGGGACGGCCGCGACGAATTCTACGGCCTGGTCAAGGCCGGCACCTACATCGTGCATCTGCAGGTGGTCGACAAGACGACGGGGGACCGCCAGGAGCGCGTCGCCCCGGCCGTTGTTGCAACCCGCCTGAGCGACTAGGAGGACAGGAGCAATGAAGCGAATCACGATTCTGGTGCTCGCCGTCCTGACCCTCGGCCTCGCCGCGGGAACGGCCTGGGCGGCATTCGACAACCTCGATACCAGCCCCCGCGCCCGCGCCATGGGCGACGCCGGGGTGGCGACGGCGGACGACGCCTTCGCTCCGTACTTCAACCCGGCCGGCATGGCCGCCCAGACGATGTATTCCCTGGGTAACTCCTACGTGAAACCCCACCAGCTGGACTTCACCGACCAGCTGTATTTCGGCGGGGTCATCCCCGCCGGGCGGTACGGCGGCGTGGGCTTCGGCCTGCGGCGCTTCGCCACCACGTTCGAAGGCGTCGACCTCCACACCGAGTCGACCTTCACCCTCGCCCACGGCATCCGCCTGTACGAGGACCTGCACACGACCATCGACTTCGGTTCGGCGCTGAACTTCTACCGCCTCGAATTCGGCGAGACGGTCACCGGGATCGATCCCGGCGATGCGATGACCACCGGCGCCGATGTCGGCTTCCTGGTCTCTCTGCACCGGCGCACGCGCATAGGTGTGATGGTCAAGAACATCAACAACCCCCAGATCGGCCTCGACAACGAGGAACTCGTCCAGCGCCTGCACGGCGGCCTCGCCTACGAGCCGTACGACGGTGTGACGACGGTCTTCGAGATCGAGTCGCGGCTCGGCCTGGACCCGATGTACCACGGCGGCGTCGAGTTCTCGGTCCTCGAGAACCTCTATCTGCGCACGGGCATCATGACCAACCCCAACAAACTGTCCGCCGGCTTCGGCTACAGCTTCGAGGGCTTCGGCGTGAACTACGCGTACTCCACCGGCGGCGGGGTGCTCAAGCCCAGCCACCAGTTCGGCATGACCTTCGCGTGGGGCGGTGAGGCCCCGTGATGACGCGGAGAACAACCGCCGGGATCGCCGCCCTGCTGCTGGGCGTGATCCTCTGCGGAGCGGCCGCGGCCGCTTCTCCGGACAAGCTGGACCTGAACCGGGCCACTTTGGCCGAGGTGCAGGACCTGCCGATTCCCGAGGAGTTGGCGCGGAGCATCGTCGACTACCGCACCTACGTGCGCTACTTCAGCAGCCTCTATGACCTCATGGAGGTCGAGGGCATGACCACCGAGCACCTCGCGGCCCTGCGCCCGTTGGTCTCGACCATGCCGCCCGATGCCCGGGACGCGTCCATCGCGCGGCTCACAGCATCGTACCGTCAGGTGAGCCGTTATATGGGGCAGGAGGGCGCCAGCGAGGGCCTTGCCGACGAGTACCTGGATCTGATCCGGGACCCCGTCGACGTCAACCAGCTCGACCTGTTCGACCTGCAGTCGTTCCAGAACGTCTCGCCCGTCGATGCCCGCAACATTCTGGCGACGCGCAGCCGGTTGGGCCGTTTCGAGAACGACCGGCAACTGAGGCAGTCCAATGGCCTGCGTTACTTCTCGTTCCGGAGCCTGCGCGACTTCGTCGTCTACTCGGAAGAGGAGAAGGGCGGGGGCGACAAGGTCCACGGCAATTACCAGATGCGGTATTACGACACGCCTTATTCGTCCGACGATACCGAGGTTGAGGTCAACACACCTCTGGCTCCCCGTCTGGCAGAGGGCGACCCCCACATGACCCATAAGCTGAGCCTGAACCTGACGGGCGGCTTCCGTGCCGGCGTGCTCACGCACCGCAACATGGGCGAGGAGTCGTGGCACGACACCACGAAGGCCTACTACGGCGTCAAGGACAAGGACCTCGGTCCCTTCCATCTCAAGAATCTGTACTTCGGCAACTACCGTGTCGCCTTTGGCCAGGGCCTGGTGATGGACAACACCGACTTCTATCAGTACCGGCGCACCGGTTTCGGTTGGAACAAGCGTCCCACTGGCGTCCGCGGCGACCTGAGTCGTTCCCGCGAGGCTGCCTTGACGGGGATCGGCATGGAGGGACGCATCGGTCGTTTCCACACCACGCTGTTCACCTCGTGGGACAAGAAGGACGGCATCCTCAATCCGGACGGGACCATCAACCGTTACGTGACGATGAATCCCCGTCCCACCGACGAGGAACTCGATGTGATCAGCGACCTGGGGCTGAACGGCGAGATCCGTCGCGACGCCTTCGAGGAGAACATGATCGGCGGCAACGTCAAAGTCATGCTCAACGACGCCACCTATGTGGGCTTCACCGCTTACGAGGCGACCCACGACCGCGCGTTCAACGCCGACACGGACGTCCTGGTCGAGGCTCGCGATCTGATCGAAGCCCGGGACAGCGAGATCTACCAGGGCTACACGAGCATCGAGGTGGACGAGAAGACCGGCGAGATCACCGAGCACAAGTTCCGGCGGGTCTACGGCACCGAATTTCAGACGGTTTTCGACAACGTCTCGTTCCAAGGCGAGTACGCCGTGCTCCAGGACCCCACCAAGGACTGGTTCCACGGGCAGGTCAAGGACGCCCTGGTGCTCAACGGCTTCGCCCAGTGGGAGAACCTGCACCTGCTGGCGATCTACCGCGACCAGGACGTCGGCTTCGACAATCCGTACAACCGGGCCTTCGAGAACGACAACCGCTACGAGCAGACCCTGCTCGATTCCTACTACAGGCTCAACAACCCGTTCTACAGCTGGCTGTCCCTCAACACGCCCCAGCCAAAGCCGGGCCAGGGCATGTTCCTGCAGACGCGCTACCGCATCAGCCGCAGCCTGATCATCAACGGGCTCGAGTTCGACCAGTGGAAGCGGCAGGCCGACGGCATCGATATGACGCGCTACACCCTGAAGATGGAGTACCAGCCCAAGTTCAACTTCCGTCTGCGCATGCGGCACCGCTTCAGCAGCCGCGCGGAGACGAATACGAACGACGTGCGCTGGTTCCAGTCCTGGGAATCGCGCTTCGAACTCATCACGCTGCTGTCCGAGTACAACAGCCTGAAGTTCATGTTCATGACCAGCAACGTGTGGTTCCCGCCGCGTCCGCGGCTCAGCGGCCACGCCGAACCGGCCGACGCCGGCAGCTACGACGGCATTCCGGGTGTCGGCACCGCCGCCATCCCTGCCAACGCCTTCCAGGTCATGTACGAGCATCATCTGAGTACGGGCGTCCGTCTGCAGATGAGTTCGGAGATCTACAACGGGTTCCTCTGGAACTTCGAGGGCAACGAGTTCGTGGTCGTCGACGGCAAGGGGTTCCGCAACTGGTTCAAGGTCGAAAGCCGTGTCTCCGATCAGCTGCTTTTCCAGCTCAAGGTGACCCGCGACCATAATTTGCCGTTGACCAACCTGGACATTCGACGTTACGGCGAGGCCTACGGCCCCGCTTTCGAAAGCAGTTACATCCCGCGGGATTGGACATCGTTCCGCCTGCAGATGGACTACTCCTTCTGATCGGGAGACGGAAGCAATGATGCAGAACAAGCACAACGATAGCAGGATCCGGGGCGCGGCCTTGGCTGTGGTCCTGGTGCTGGCGGCGACCTCGGTCTTCGCTGGCTCCGTGCTCGATGCCGACTACGGCTCGACCGGCAACTGGCTGAGCGCCGAGATCAACGCCATGGGCGGCACCGGCGCCGCCGTCGACCGCGGCGGTTTTTCCACGGTCCTCAACCCAGCCCATTTGGGCGCCGCGACGGGCTGGCGCGTGGACGGCGGCCTGGGTCTGACCCAGCAGCACGAAGACCGTTTCCAGCCTCTGTGGGACAGCTTCGGCAGCTTCGTCGTCGACACGGCCATCGCCAGCAATCGCCACCACTACTTCGACACGGGCTTCGCCGCGGCGAAGGGCTTCGGCACCCGTTTCGGGGGCGGTGTATCGCTGACCACCCGTTACGATTTTTCCTACGATTTCTCCGAGCAGATCCGCGACCCGGATTCATTCTCCGATCCTCGGGATCAGATCCTCGAAGAGCGTTCTCTGGGGCTTGATGGGGCCATCCGTGACCTCGGACTGGGCGCGGGATGGTCCGTGTCCGACAAGCTGAGTCTCGGCATCGCCGCCCATTACCTGTTCGGGACTGTGACCGGCGAAGTGCTGCGTCGCGACTATCAGAATGATGCAGGTTCGTCTTCGCGGATTTCTGAGTGGAATGCCGACGGCCTGAGCGTGACCGCAGGCTTCAGCCTCGCGGCCACCGAACGCGTGACCTTGGGCGCCTCCCTTGAATCTCCCGTCGATGTCGGGGGCAAGTTGGAGGTTACAACCGGCACCGCCGCGGGCACGGCCGCCACATCCCAACACCTGGGCATCCGCTATCCCCGCCGCGTCCGCGCCGGCCTGGCCTTGAACCCCCGTTCCGACCCCCGCACCGTGTTCACGACCGAAGTGGTCTGGAGCGAATGGTCCCAGCTCGAGAACAGCACCGTCGACGGCGACGTCATGCTCGAGAACACTTTGGACTACCGTGTCGGGGTGGAGCACCTGTTCTACAACGGTGTCCCGGTGCGATTCGGATTCCGGCACGCGGACTACTACGCCGACGAGGAAGTCAGCACGAGCGTATTCTCCGCCGGTGTCGCGTTTCCCTACGTCGACGGCATGATCAACATCTCCGCGGACATGGGGAAGGTCTCGTCCCAGCAGGCGCACTTCTTCGCCTATCCCGAGGGGTTCGACACCGAACCCACGTCGCGGGTCGACGAAACTCATTTCCGCCTCGGCGCGAGCTTCACTTATGCGTTCTAGATCGGGGAGCGGACGGACGATGAAGGAGACGACCATGCATCCGACAAGACGAACGATCCGCTGCGCCGTCCTTGCCGCGCTCGTGCTGTTGGCCGCCGTCGGTTCCACCGGCGCCGGCAACGACGACGACGGCCTGGTGCGCCTGCACCTGATGTGGACCAACGACTTGCACGGCCACATCGCCCCCGAGATGGCGCGCTTCATGAACCCGGCGTTCCCGCCCCCTCTGGGCGGCGGCGCCTCGATGATGACCTACGTCGAGGAGGTGCGCGCCGCGGCGGCCCTGGCCGGCGAACCGGTGCTCCTGCTCGATGCTGGCGACACCTTCCAAGGCACCCCCGTGGGTTCCAAAACCAAGGGCGATGCGGTGGTGGAGTTCTTCAACACCATCCGCTACGACGCCATCGTTCCGGGCAACCACGACTTCGACATGGGCCGCGAGAACTGCGAGCGCCTGGCCCGTGCCACCGATGCGCCCTGGATCTGCGCCAACATCATCGAGGAATCCACCGGCGAGATCGTGGACTGGTGCCAACCGACCATCGTGTTCGACAAGGGAGGCGTGAAGATCGGACTGATCGGTATCTGCACGCCGGCCACCGTCCATATGGCTTTCCCGGACAACATCCGTGGCCTGATCTTCGACCCCATGGCCCCGACCATCGAGCGCTGGCGCGATGAGTTGCGGGCCGACGGTTGCGACCTTGTAGGTCTGCTGATCCACGAAGGCCTGCCCTTCGATCCCGACGAGGGCTGGAAGCGCATCGTCACTTCTCAGGAAGAGGCCGAAGACACCCAGAACGATGCAGGCGGCGGCTACGGCTATGTCCAGACAGGTTCGATGAACCTCATGGAACTGGTCAACAGCGTGTCCGGCATCGACTTCGCCGTCGGCGGACATACCCACCGCGGCTATGAAAAACCCTGGATCGACCCCGAGAATCACACACTGTGCTTCGAGAGTTACGGCAATGGTTCCAGCATCGGCCACGCCATCCTGAAGATCGATCCGCAGGCCGGCATGATCGTGGGCTACGACGCACCCCATGATCGCGGCACTCTGATCACTCTGTTCGAGGACGAACTCTGGCCCGAAGAAACCATGGCCGCAGCCCTGCACCCGTACATCGAAATGACCGAGGCTGAAATGGGACGCGTGATCGGTACGGCCGCCGTCAACCTCACCAGGGGAGGTCCGGGCAGCAACCTCGTCGGCAACATCGTGACCGACGCCATGCGAGAGTATTTCGACGCCGACTTCTCGTTCCAGAACCTCGGCGGCCTGCGCTCCGACGTACCGGCGGGCAACATCACCGCCCGCGACGTCTTCAGCATACTGCCCTTCGGCAATGAACTCGTGGTCGTGACCATGAAGGGCTCCATGCTGCGCCGTCTGGTCGAACGCAAGGTCCAGGGCGACTCTGGGGGGATCTGTATCTCGGGCGCCCAGATCACGTATGACGGCAACCGGCCCGACGGCGACCGCTGCTGCGGATTCCTCGTGGGCGGCGAGCCTCTCGATCAAGAAAAGGACTACCGCGTCGTCTGCACCTCCTTCCTCATGGAGGGCAACAGCGGCCTGGACTTCCTGACCACGATCCCGGCTTCGCGCATCGAATTGACCCAGATCACCACGGCCGAATCCCTTGAGGCCTACGTGATCAAGTATTCACCCGTCCGTCCTCGGGTCGACGACCGCTGGGTCGAGAAGGCCGACATCGAACAGGCGGCGTACCTCAGTAAGCCTTACCTGGACTGATCAAGTCCTTAAACGCAGAAGATTTTCGCCTGTTTGCACTCAAGCCCGCCTTTCCCCGTCCGAAGACAGGGGGGAGGCGGGTTTCCTCATGGTCGCGAATCAGCAGCCGGTCGCGAACCGGTTCATATAGCGCAAGATGGCGAGGAGTAGGACGTGATCGAACTCAAGTCCGGAATGGTCGGTGGACAACTCAGGCGCTTTCAGCATCGGATGGACGAAATGGTCATCGGGCAGCCCGATGCCAGCGTCCGCATCACCGACAGCTTCAGTCGTCTGATCGCGGGCATCCACGATCCCGAACGGCCCCTGCTGACGATGATGTTCCTCGGGCCCACCGGCGTGGGCAAGACCGAGACGGTGCGCTGCCTGGCCGAGACGATCTTCGGCGACCGGCGGGCGTTCACCCGCATCAACTGCCAGGAGTTCTCGGCCCACTACAACATCTCCAAGCTGCTCGGCTCGCCTCCCGGCTATGTCGGCGGAGAGATCCGGCCGTTGCTGGCCCAGGAGAACCTCGACCGCCATCACCTCAAGGCGATCGAGAAACGCTCCGGACTGATCAGCGAAGCCGACAGTCGTCTCGGTGAGATGTTCCCACCCGAGGCGGAACGCTACCTCAACATCGTGCTCTTCGATGAAGTCGAAAAGGCCCACCCCAAGATGTGGAACACCCTTCTCGGTATCCTCGAAGATGGCCATCTGATCCTGGCCAACAACGAAGAGGTGGACTTCACGCGCTCGATCATCGTGCTCACGTCGAATGTGGGCAGCAAAGTGATGAATCGGCACCTTGCGCGGAACAACATCGGCTTTAGTACGGGCCATGATGCCAATCAGGTCGATAAGGACCTTGTGGACGCTGTGAACCGTGAGGCCAAGAAGGTCTTCCCTGCCGAGTTCCTCAACCGCTTCGACGACCTGATCACCTACGGGACCCTCAAGGAAGATCACCTCTACCGGATTCTGGACAACCAGATCGCCGGCATCCACCGCCGCGCCCTGCTCTGTGCGGAACCGTTCCTGCTCGAAGTCACACAGCGGGCCAAGGCCCAGCTCGTGGCCGAGGGCACGGACCCTGAGTTCGGAGCCCGACCTCTGAAGCGCGTCGTTGAGAAGCGCCTCGTGACCCCGATCTCCCACTACATCTGCAGCGAGCAGATCCGACGAGGCGATCTCGTGATGATCGATGTCGACGAGGGAGAGTTCGTTTTCCGCAAGGAACCCGGCATCGACTGGGAGACTGACGTCACCGTTCTGCCCGCGGGGACGACCAAGTGGGCTCGCACCGACTTGGGCGTGCGTGACGACGGTGGTGAGAAGAAGAAGATGGAGGAGGACGGGACCGGCGGCATGGCCGTCTCGCAGACTCTCACTGGATCCTGGAACGACTGAGTCCGCGTCCTGAGGGACGGGACCTCCCGCCTGGCCCCGTTGGACCGCGGCAGACGAAAGGGGCGACTCGACGAGTCGCCCCTTTTCGCATGTTCGACATTCGGGGTCAGATCTGGAAAATGATCCGTCCGCAGCTTTCGCAGTTCTGGACCTTGTTCTCGTTCATCACCGACGTGAACGACGTCGGTACGTTGGCGTAGCAGCCGGTGCAGTGGCCGTCGCGGACTGGTACGACAGGGTCCGAGTATTTCTTCTTGAGGCGCAGGTAGTAGCCGCGGTGTTTGGGGTCGACCTCTTCGATAAGCTTCGCGATTTCTCCCCGGATCTTCTCCGGATCCATCTTGAAGCCGAGAGCTTCGAATTCCTTGGCGCGCTCGGTGTCTTCGGCGTCGCGGAGGGTGAGTTCCTTGTTCTGGACGTCGACCAGGATGTTCAGTTGACGGTTCATGATCACTCCTCAGTCAGCGCGCCGCTGAAGGCTTCGTAGTCGGCCGCCTCGCGCAGGGCCGTGCGGGTTCCTTCGTTCTGCAGCTTCTCCGTCAGGACGGCCAGGGACCGGATGTACTGGTTGCCGGAGTCCTGCGGAGGAGCGATGAGCATGAAGAAGAGGTGGGTCGGTTCGCCGTCGATCGAATCGAAATCGACACCGGCGGCGGAACGTGCGACCACGATGATCAGATCTTCAGTGGCGAGGGAGCGTCCGTGGGGGAACGCCACGCCCGGGCCGACAGCCGTGCTGCCCATCTCTTCACGGTGGGCGAGCATCGTCAGGACAGTGTCTTTGTTGGTGAGCTTGCGGTCGGCCAGTAGGACAGCGACCATTTCCTCGAGAACGCCGTTCTTGTCCGTGGCTTTCAACTCGGGGATGAAGAGAGCGGGGGACGTGAGTCGGAGAACGTCCTTGATGTCCATCGAGACCACCTTGAGCAACCGGTTTTGTTTTACGACACTCCAGCTTCAGCCTAAACTAAGCAATCGATCACTTCGACTCAAGGCGCATTTGACTCCTGATTGAGGCGCGCAACCGCGGAGGCACGGATTGACCAACGAAGACGGACGGATGCAGGGCGTCGTCTTGCGGGCTCACAGCGGGCATTGCCGTGTTCTTTGCGAGCACCGTGAGGTGGACTGCCGCCTGCGCGGCCGGCTCAAGCAAGGACGTCAGGAGGCGCGTACTGTGGCGGTTGCGGGCGATCGCGTCGAACTCGAGATGGCCCCAGACGGCTCGACAGGAGTGATCGAAGCCGTTCTGCCGCGGACCAATAAGATCTCGCGCATGTCCTCGAAGCGCGACAGGGGACGTGTGGAGCAGGTGCTCATGGCCAACCTCGACCAAGTCGTGGTTGTCCAGTCGGTGAGCCGTCCCGACCCCGTGGCGGGGTTCGTCGACCGGTTGCTGGTGGCGGCCGAAAGGTTCGAGGTGGACGGCGTTCTCTGTCTCAATAAGGTCGACCTGGCCCCAGATGTTGCCGCCGAGGCGCGCTGGAGCTATTACGAGACCTTTGGCTGTCGTGTTCTGAGGACTTCGGCAGAGACGGGTGAAGGCGTTGCCGAGTTCGGAGCCCTGCTCAAGGGAAAGACATCGCTCCTGCTAGGGGCGTCGGGAACGGGTAAGAGTTCGTTGCTGGCAAGGGCCACAGGTATGGAACTGCGGGTGGGTGAAGTGACCGAAAAGACCGGCCTGGGCCGGCACACCACGACCCTGACCGAGCTGTTCCCACTGTCCGAAGGGGGATTCATCGCCGATTCACCGGGTATCCGGGGCTTCGATGCCTGGGATCTGGAAATTGCCGAACTGCGCGATGCTTTCCCGGATTTTCATGAACCCGGATACCAGTGCCGGTTCACCACCTGCATCCATCGCGACGAACCGGACTGCGGCGTCAAGGCGGCTGTAACTGCCGGCAGGATTCCATCCTGGCGTCTCGATGCATATCTGGGCATGTTGAAGGATCTGGATCAGGGGCGCGTCGATCACAGTGGTCAGCGTAGGAGACGTTCGTAGTAGACCTTTGCTTCGAGGCTTTCGTGGATGATGTGATCCATAGGCGCCAATCCCGTCCACGGCCGGAACGATACCGACTGTTCTGCACGGACGGCGTCGAACCACCCCGGTAGGGGATCGGTCATCAGCTGGGGAGATTTGGCCACGATCTCGTAGTGGCCAAGAGCTACGACAGTGGCCCATAGTAGAAAACGTGTGATTTTTTGAACTACACTCATGGCGAGGCTCCTCTCGAGCTGCGCTGTTGCAACAGGAGTGCCAGCTGACTATGGCCCGGTCCTCGTTTCGCAAGGGAATCAAGCGTGTTGTATCGGGAGCGATCGCCCGCCTCTGGCATCGACCCGGTCGCACACCCGATGAAATCCGTGCCGCCCGACCCCGTCGAGTCCTCATCGTTCGCCCCCACAATCAGATGGGGGACATGGTCTGTGCCACACCCTGTTTCCGCGCCGTTCGGGAAACCTACCCCGAAGCCGAAATCGCTCTTGTCTGCGCCCCGATCAACCTTGATGTGGTGCAATACAGCCCGCATCTCGACCGGATCCTTCTGTTCGACAAGCGGGCCTGCACCCGGCCTGGCCCACTGCTGGCATTCATCCGTGTTCTGAGACAATTCGAACCCGACCTTGCCTTCGTACTCAACTCCGTGTCCTATTCGGTCACCAGTGCTGCTTTGGCCGCTGTGTCAGGAGCCGAGCTCATCGTGGGCTGTGACAGCCTGCCTTACGGCTTCGATGTCAGTCGCCACGCCTACAGTTTGGTCATGCCTTCGTATCCAGAGCTGGAAGGGCATGCAGTCGACCACAATCTGGCGCCTCTGGCCGCGGTGGGCATCGACACCCAAGACCGCTCCACAGTGTTGGTTCCTGCAGCTAAGGAACGGGCGGTGGCCGAGGATATCGCCAAGGATGTTCCTGGTGCCGACCCGCTCATTCTGATGCATCCTGGGGCCGGCAAAATCGTGAATCTTTGGCCGACGGAAAGGTTCGCAGCTGTGGCGGCCCACTTCGTTCGGGCCGGACGCCGAGTGCTGGTGTTGCAGGGACCGGCCGACGCACATGTGATGGAGGCTTTTCGGCAGGAGATGTGTGGACTGCTTCCCAACGACCTGCATTCCGCCTGGACTGAACTGCCGCCGGTGACGGTCGGCGTTTGTGCGGCTTTGCTGGAACGAGCGGATCGCTTTCTCTGCAACGATACGGGTTTGATGCATGTGGCCGGAGCCGTGGGGGCACCTACCCTGGCCTTGTTCGGCCCCACCGACCCTGCCAGCTGGGCGCCTCGTCATCATGCTTTGCGGCCTCTCCGCCACGAATCGGGCGAACTCCAAGCCCTCGATATCGACCAGGTCCTGCAGGCCTTTCTGGAGCTGCCGGGCCGCGACCCAAACGGAGTGTGATGACTTGGATCTGCAAATCCTAATCGCCCTGTTCGTTCTGCTGCTCTCGCTTGTCGTGCATGAATCCGCTCACGCCTACGCGGCGTTGCGCCTCGGCGACGACACAGCTCTGCGCATGGGACGGCTCACGCTCAATCCCATGGCTCATCTCGACCCTGTCGGCTCGATCCTATTTCCCGTGATGGGACTCTTGCTGGGAGGGTTCGTCATCGGCTGGGCCAAGCCAGTTCCCGTGAACACCATGAGGCTGAACAATCCGCTGCGCGATCATGCCATCGTCGCGGCGGCAGGTCCGGCGAGCAATTTGCTGCTCGCCCTCGTCTCGGCAATCATGTTGGGCATCGTCGCCGCGATCGCCCACGGAACCGGTGCGACCGGCACGGGAAACGGCCTGATGTTCCTGAGTCTGCTGTTCAGCTTGGGGATCAAGCTGAACGTTCTGTTGGCGCTCTTCAACTTGATTCCAGTTCCACCTCTCGATGGCAGCTGGATTCTCCTCACGTTTCTGCGTGGCGAAGCCATGAGGTTCTACATCAGGCTACGTCCCTACGGATTCATGATCATCCTGCTGCTTCTGTTCACGGGTAGTCTGAGGGTGGTTCTCGGGCCGGCTATGGACATGGTGGGCGGAACCTATGATCGCATCACGTTCTTCGTGTACGGGCTCTTCTCTTAAGCTTCGTTCATCTGATTTCCTGACCACAGAAGCGAAGACCGGACCCTAGGGAGGGTCCGGTCTCGTCTTCGCCGACGGAAGCCCGTCCGGCTGGCTCCGGGTAGAAGCCCTTGCTACGGCGTGTCGGGGTGATAGGGACCGAAGTCGTCTTCCACCGCAACTTCGACCGCCTGGTAGGCGCTCTCATTGCCGTTCGCATCCACCGAGGTGACCCGGTAGGTGTTGGAACCCGTCGAGGGATTCGTGTCGGTATAGTAGTTCTCGACCTGTGCCACGGCGGTCAGGGCGGCGACCCGTTCACCAGAGACACGGTACACCTTGTAGCCGGCCAGGTCCGCGTCGGTCGTATTCGCGTCCCAGTTCAGCCACACGGAGTTGGAAAAGGCCTGCCCGCTCACGTCGGCGGGAACGGCGGGGGGCGCGGTGTCCACCACGGCGGTGGGGGACGGATTGTCGCTGTCGCTGCCGCAGCCCGTCAGGGCCAGGGCGATCAGCGCGAGAGCGCCGAAGATTTTCAAATTCTTGCCAGTCACCGGTCTTCCTCCTTGACGAAGAGTTCGGAGCCTCTGCGGAGCGACCATCATGGGGTCGACTTAGTGGAACAGTGCATCGTCCGCGGCTCACGAGACGGGAGACTGCAAAGCAGATGCCAGCGTCGATCGAGACTTCTATGGAAGTTTATAACTAGAATAAATACAGCCAGTTGCGATATTGTGCCCGATCTCGTCAAGTTCCTGTTGGCTCCTTATGAGGGTCTGCGACACCCGATTAAGACTTGATCTTGCGAAATGACAGGTCTTGGTTCGGGCGTTTTGCACAGGCCGGTCAGTAATGGAGAATCTCCTTGACAGAGCAGGAGTTATACGGGACGATGAGTCCGTAAGCCCTCGGGATCATGGCTCAAGATTCGAAGCCGGTTCATGAAAGGGGTGTGTCATGACCAAGGCTGATATCGTAGAGGATATCGCTCAGAAGACAGGCCTGACGAAGAAGGAAGTGGGCGAGACTGTCGACCTCTTCCTTGAAGAGATCAGCAAACTGCTTGTCGACGGTCATCACCTGGAAATCCGGGGTTTCGGCACGTTCAAGGTGAAGGAACGCAAGGAGCGGATGGCCAGGAATCCCCGTACTGGGGATGCGGTTCCCGTACCTGCACGTCGTGTCCCCGTCTTCAAGGTCTCGAAGATGTTGAAGGACCGCGTGGCGACCAACCACATCATGTGATCGGGCTCCCGCCCCATCCTGCTCGACCAGACGGCTTTCCCGGCTCAAAGCCGGGGAAGCCTTCTTTCGCCTCCAATCCCTTATTCCTAGTGCCTTGAGCTGTCGTCAGACTGGATCGCTCTGCGCCTGGAGGTCTTGAATGAAGCCCATCGATTTTCGCAGCGATACCGTAACGCAGCCGGATTCCGGCATGAGGCAGGCCATCGCCGACGCCGTCGTGGGGGATGACGTCTTCGGAGACGATCCCACGGTGCTGCACCTGCAGGACCGTGTGGCGGAGCTGCTCGGCAAGGAGGCTGCGCTGTTCGTACCGAGCGGCACTATGGCCAACCAGATCGCCCTGCGGATCCAGACGAGGCCCGGCGACCAGGTGATCTGCGAGTCGGGATGCCATGTCTACAATTACGAGCAGGGAGGCCCGGCTGCGCTTTCTGGACTTCAGTTGACTTGCCTCTCCGGCGATCGCGGGGCTTTGAGCTGGGAGCTGATCGCTCCGGCCATCCATCCCGACGATGATCATTTTTCGCGTCCGTCGCTGATCTGTCTCGAGAACACACACAACAGGGCTGGAGGCTGTGTACTGCCCCAGACGCTTGTCGAGAAGGTGGGATACGAAGCTCACTCCCAGGGACTGAATGTCCATCTCGACGGTGCACGTCTCTGGAACGCCCATGTGGCGAGCGGACGCACTTTGGCCGACTTGGTCAGGCCCGTCGATACGGTGAGCGTTTGCTTCTCGAAGGGCCTGGGCGCGCCGGTAGGGTCGTGTTTGGCCGGTGAGGCTGCGTTGATCCGTGCAGGACGACGTGTCCGCAAGCTCTACGGGGGAGGAATGCGTCAGGCAGGCATCCTCGCGGCGGCCTGCCTCTACGCCCTCGACCACAATCTTCCGCGTCTGGCCGACGATCACCGCCGCGCCCGCCGTCTGGCGGAAGGTCTGGACAATCCTTTCATATCCTTGGATCATGAGGTCGAAACGAACATCGTGATTTACAGGACGGCCCATGAGGAGCGGCTGCTCGCTTTCCTCGCAGTTCGGGGTTTGTTGGCCGTAGCCTTCGGCAAGGGTCGGGTTCGTCTGGTGACGCATCTGATGATCGACGATGAACAGGTCGAAACCGCGTTGACGGCCCTGAACGCCTATGTGGAGGAGCCTGCATGAAGATCGTGATCGTCGGGGCCGGCGCCGTGGGTGACGATCTCGCCCGTCGTGTGAGTCTCCGCGAGAGCAACGTCGTGGTCATCGAACTCGACCACGATCGTGCGGTCAAGGCCCAGGAACACCTGGACTGCCGCGTCGTCGAGGGCAACGGCGTGAACCCCGGGTTTCTCGAAGATGTCGGCATGGACAACACCGACCTCTTCGCCGCAGTCACCGATTCCGACGAGACCAACATCATCTCCAGCCTCACTGCTCACCGGCTCGGCGCCAGAGTCAAGGTGGCCCGTGTGCGCTCACCCGAATACTACCGGGGAGACCAACTCGTCTTCGACGGTATCGACCTGGCCATCAACCCCGACATCGAAGCCGTGCGCGCCATGCGCAAGATCCTCTGGGAAAGCGCTGCCACCGATGTCCACGATTTCGCCGGCGGTCGCGTACGCGTCGTCGGGGCGAAGGTGGACGACTCAGCCTTCGTCGTCGGCAAGACCCTGCAGCAGGTGGAAAAGGCCCTCGGCTCCCGCTGGGCCCTGGTGATTACAGTCGTGCGCAACGGCGAGACACTGATTCCCCGGGGCGACACCGTCATCCAGCAAGGAGATCAGGTCTATATCGCTGGCGCCCGCGGCGCCGTCGATCGGGCGTTGTCCTACGTCCACGCGCCGACCGACCGACTGAAGAACGTGATGATCGTCGGTGCCGGGACAACCGGACTCGAACTGGCTCGCGACCTGACCGCTCTGGGCGTGAACGTGAAACTCATCGATGATGATGAGCAGCGCTGCCGCCGAGCCTCCGAAACGCTTCATCACGTGCTGGTACTCCACGGCGACGGCACCGACGTGGATCTGCTGGTGAGTGAAGGCGTGGCTTCGATGGACGGCTTCGTGGCCGTGGACCGCAACGAGGAAGCCAACATGATGGCCTGTCTGCTGGCCCACCATCACGGCGTGGGCAAGACGGTCTGTCAGGTGGACCGTCCCGACTACGTGCCCCTGCTGTCCCAGCTCGGGGTCGACGCCGCCGTCTCTCCGCGCCTCTCCACCGCCGACGCCATCGCCCGCTTCGTCAAGCGGGGCGGAGTTGTGAGCACCCACAGCCTGGGCTTCAGCGGCTCGGAGATCCTCCAGTTTCGTCTCGACAAGCGGAACAAGTGTCTGAACAAGCCCCTCGCCAAAATCAACTTCCCCCGCGATGCGGTGATCGGCGCTGTGCTCAAGCGCGGCCAGGTCGTCACGCCCCGGGGCGATACGATTCTGCAGGTCGGCGACGAGGTGGTCGTCTTCGCCCTGCCGGCAGGCGCTGCCGCCGTGGAATCGTTTTTCTCCCAGGGACGATGAGATGAATCTCCGTGGCATCGGACGTGTGCTGGGCTTTCTCCTGCTGGTGACGGCGGGAGCGCTGCTCCTACCCGCCGCCGTCGATCTGTACTACGGCGAGGGTGACTGGAACGTCTTCGTCCTCGCCGCCCTCGGTGGTGCTGTCGCAGGCGCCGGCCTCATGTGGCTGGGCCGTCGCAATCCGGAACTACGACACCGCGAGGGTTTCGCCATCGTCTCGCTGGGTTGGATCGCCGTGGGCGTTCTCGGTGCGGTGCCCTTCGTGGGGACCGGGAGCATTCCGAACTTCACCGACGCAATCTTCGAATCGATCTCGGGTTTCACCACCACAGGGTCGACCATCATGACCGACATCGAGGGTGTCGGTGCATCGCACCATGCAGTGCTTTTCTGGCGGTCGTTGATCCAGTGGCTCGGGGGCATGGGAATCGTCGTGTTGGCCCTGGCGATTCTGCCCCTGCTCGGTGTGGGCGGCATGCAGCTGTTCCGAGCCGAGTCGCCCGGTCCGTCTCCGGATCGCCTTTCGAGCCGGATCAGCGCTACGGCGCGTCTGTTGTGGGGCGTCTACGTACTGATCACGGGTCTTGAAGTCCTGTTGCTCTGGCTCGTCGGCGGCATGTCGGTCTTCAACGCCGTCTGCCATGCTTTCACGACCATGGCCACCGGAGGGTTTTCGACCCTCGACTCCAGCGTCGGCGGGTTCGCCTCGCCGGCTGTGGAATGGATCATCGTCGTGTTCATGTTCCTGGCGGGCGTGAACTTCTCGCTTCACTACGTCGCTCTGACGGGACGTTTCCGGATCTACTGGAAAGACGACGAATTCCGCTTCTACACCTTCGTGACCTTGGGCGCTTCGCTGCTCGTCTTCGGCGTCCTGTTGCGTTCCGGTCTCATCCAAGGCTACGAAGCCAACATCCGGGCCGCCGTGTTCCAGGTCGTCTCGATAGGCACAACCACCGGCTATGGATCAGCCGACTATGCCCTGTGGCCTCCGTTCACCCACACGGTGTTGCTCCTGCTGATGGCCATCGGGGGTTGCGCAGGATCGACCGGCGGCGGCATCAAGATGATGCGTATCCTGTTGCTCATGAAACACGCCTTGGCGGAGATGAAGAAGCTCGTCCATCCCCGTGCGGTGATCACGCTGTGGTTCAACGAGCGCGCCGTCACCCCCGCCCTGTCCACGAACGTGCTGGGGTTCTTCCTGCTCTTCATGACCGTGTTCGTCGCCGGCACGCTGTTGCTCACCTTGGCCGGAAGGGATATCGTAACGGCGGTGGGCGCCACTGCGGCGACCCTGGGCAACATCGGCCCCGGCCTCGGCGACGTAGGACCGACCTGCAACTTCGCCTTCATGAGCGGTGCCGAAAAGTGGCTTCTGGTGCTGATGATGCTCATCGGTCGCCTGGAGCTGTATACCGTGCTTGTGCTGTTGATGCCGTCCACCTGGCGCAGAGTATAGAGGAGAACCAAGGAATGGTCCCAAAGACATCCGATCCTGACTGGATCGTCGAGCCCGAGATGACGACGGAGATCTGTTGTGGATTCATCCGTGAAACCCTGGCCGCCGCCGGCGCTGCAGGTGTCGTGATCGGTCTGAGCGGCGGCATCGATTCCGCAGTTGCGGCTGCCCTGGCTGTGCGGGCCTTGGGCGCTGAGAGTGTTCTGGGTGTCTTCATGCCCTACCGCACCAGTCATCCCGACTCGTTGTCCGATGCCAAGGCCGTGGCCGAACACCTCGGGATCGAGAGCGAATATCACGAGATCACCGACATGGCCGACTCCTTTCTGGCCGGAATTCCGGAAGACGCCCTGCTGCGCCGCGGCAACGTGATGGCCCGCTGTCGCATGATCATGCTCTACGATCTCTCCGCCCGCGACGGCAGACTGGTGCTGGGCACGGGCAACCGCACCGAAACCCTGCTGGGCTACGCGACCCTGCACGGCGACGCGGCTTTCGCCCTCAACCCGCTGGGCGACCTTTACAAGGCTGAAGTCAGGCTGCTGGCTCGGCACCTCGAACTCCCTGAAATCGTACTGACCAAGGCCCCGAGTGCCGACCTCTGGGAAGATCAGACCGACGAAGGAGAGCTGGGCTTCACCTACGCCGAAGCCGACCGTCTTCTTCACCATATGATCGACGATGATCTCGGCGACCAGCAGCTCGTGAGCCTCGGCTACGACAAGAACCTTGTGAGCGAGGTGCGTCGGCGTGTTCTGGCCCAGGCCTTCAAGTGGTTGCCGGTGCCCTACGCCGTGGTCGCCGAGAGGCCGCTGCCGAACCTCGACGCCCTGCGGAAACGGGTCTGAGATGAGCGGATTGTCCACCATCGAACTGCCCGTTGTGGATCTCCCGGCGGGACTGTGCTGGCTGGTGGCCACTCCCATCGGCAACCTGGCCGATATCTCCCTGAGGGCACTGGCCGTGCTTGACGGCGTCGATCTTGTCCTCGCCGAAGACACGCGACATACTCGAAGATTGTTTAGCCGCTATGGCCTGACCACGCATCTCCAACCCTATCACGACCACAACAAGGAGCGCCAGACGCCCCGGGTGATCGAACGGTTGCAGGCTGGTGGGCGAGTGGCTCTGGTCAGCGATGCCGGGATGCCCGCCGTGGCGGACCCCGGCTTCGTTCTGGTTCGGGCTTTGCGGGAAGCAGATCTGGCCTACACGGTGGTGCCGGGTCCTTCGAGCGTGTTGACCGGGTTGGTGCTGTCGGGTCTTCCGACCGACCGGTTCCTGTTCTGCGGCTACACTCCGCGGAAATCGGGGCGGCTGCGTACATTTCTATCGGAAGCATTGGCTGAACGCGGTACCGTCGTCTTGCTCGAGTCGGTGCATCGTATCCGCAAGACCCTCGTGGCTCTGCAGGAACTGGCGCCGGATAGGGAGTTGGCCATAGCTCGCGAATTGACGAAACTGCATGAGGAAGTCCTGCGCGGCACAGCCGCCGAACTACTCGAACTGATGGACGGACCCCGGCTCAAGGGTGAGCTCGTCCTGTTGCTGCGGGGAACTCCCGCCGGAAGGAGCGAGTGATGGATCGCAACGAAATGAAAAAACAGGCACGCGCCTGGGTGCGCCCCCTGGTCCTGGCCCTCGATCGCCTGGGTCTCTCACCGAACATGGTGTCGATCATCGGACTGCTCATCAGCTTCGCCGCCGCCTGGATCGCCTCCGACGGGCGTCTTTTCCTGGGTGCGATCGTACTGCTGATCGGATCGGCCTTCGACATGCTCGATGGCGATCTGGCCCGTCTTCAGGGTCGAGAATCCAAGCAGGGTGCCTTTCTCGACTCCAATTTCGACCGTTTGGCTGAATCTGCCCTGTTCGCCGGACTGGCCTGGTACTACATGCAGGCCTTCAACGACAGGACGGCACTGTTCTGCTTGCTAGCCCTGGCCGGCTCGCTGACGACCAGTTACGCCCGCGCCCGGGCTGAAGGATTGGGCACAACCTGCTACGGGGGTTGGTTGCAGCGTCCCGAGCGGATGGTCCTTGTGATCGGGGGCATGCTTCTCGGTGGGGGAATCCTGTCGCTGGTCGTTGCTGTCCTCGTGGTCGCCACCTGGGCGACGACAGTGCAACGGATTTGGAGCGTGTGTCGCGATCTGGGAGAAAACGAAGGTGCCTGAACTCAGCTCCGTCCACGGCCGGCCCGGCCTGCTGATCACCTTCGAGGGCCCCGAGGGGAGCGGCAAGTCCACTTTGATATCTTCCCTGGCGGAGCGCCTCACGGCCTGCGGTCCGGCTCCGCTCGTCACTCGGGAACCTGGCGGGACTCGTGTCGGTGAACGGATCCGTGATGTTCTGTTGGATCCCGACCTGCCCGAACAGACCCGTGAAACGGAATTGCTGTTGATGGTGGCGAGCCGCGCCCAGCTGGTCCGGCAGATCATTCTGCCCGCTCTCGATGAGGGTCGGATCGTGATCTGCGACCGCTATGCCGATGCATCGGTTGCCTACCAGGGCGGCGGACGCGAATTGGGGGCCGAGGTTGTCGACGAACTCAATCAATTCGCAGTCGGCGATGCGGTGCCCGACCTGACCTTCCTCTGTCTGTTGCCGCCGGCTCTTGGCCGGGCGCGTATGGGGGATCGTGATCGTGATCGCCTCGAACTAGAGGATGCAGCCTTTCACGAAAGGGTATACGACGCTTATCGTGGAATGGCCGAATCGAACGTGCGTCGCTTTCGACTCATCGATGCTTCCACAACTCCTGACATCATGTTGGAACAGACCCTCGAAAATTTGCGTATCGTGGAACATGATTTGCTGACCGGCCTATAATGGAGTACCCGTGTGCAGGAGGCCATGGTGATCCCCACTCAGTCCAGGAAAGAGTCAACATGATGTGTCGTAACATCTTGAGCCTGCGCCGTCCCATTCCTCTGCTTGTTCTGGTCGCCCTGCTCACCTTGCTGGCCGGTCAGGCTCTGGCCACCCAGGAGGGTGGAACGAGTCGGCAGCAGTTCCTCGAGGGCATCAAGATCCTCGGCGCGGTCTACGAGCGGGTCTACTACAACTACGTGGATGATGTGGATCCCTACGAACTCCTGGAATCCGGTATTACCGGTATGATGGAGTATCTGGACGAGCACTCCCAGTACTTGCCGCCGGTTCACTACGACGACCTGATGATGTCCACCGAAGGCGAATTCGGCGGCCTGGGCATCACGATCAACATCCGGGATCATTACCCGACGGTCGTTTCGCCGATCGAAGGTACGCCGGCGTTTCTCATGGGTGTCCAGGGAGGCGACAAGATCATCGAGATCGAGGGCGACACGACGCGCGACTTCACGAGCAACGAAGCGGTCAAGCTGCTTCGGGGCGAGCCGGGTACGGCTGTGAATATCACCATTGAACGCGAGGGCTTCGAGAAACCGATCCCGCTGACGATCGTGCGTGACATCATCAAGGTCGAAAGCGTTCCCTATGCCTTCATGATCGACGACATCGGCTATGTGCGGATCCAGAATTTCGCACGTACCACAGCCGAAGAGTTGAGCATCGCCATCGACGACCTCAAGGCCGCCGGCGCCCGCGGCATTTTGCTCGACCTGCGCTGGAATCCGGGTGGGCTACTCGATGCGGCCTGCGCCGTGAGCGAGATGTTCCTCGATCAGGGTGATCTCATCGTCTACACCAAGGGCCGTCTGCGGAATCAAAACCGCAGCTATTATTCCGAGGACCACGGGGCGCCCGGAACAGAAACGCTGCCCCTGATCGTGATGATCAACGGTGCTTCGGCATCGGCCAGCGAGATCGTTTCGGCCGCCGTACAGGACCATGATCGCGGTCTGGTCGTGGGGAAGACCAGCTTCGGCAAGGGCTCCGTGCAGACTGTCTTTCCGCTCACCGAGGATCGTGCTCTCAAGCTGACCACGGCCAAGTACTACACTCCGTCGGGACGCTCCATCCACAAGGACCGCCACCGTGACGATTCCATCGATCTGACCGAAACGGCTCCCACCGATCCGGCGGACGAGGTCGAACTAGATAGTGAGCCGAAGGAACAGTTCCAAACCGACGGCGGTCGGATTATCTACGGTGGCGGCGGCATCACCCCCGACATCGAAATCGAGCAGCCGTTCCTTGGTGATTTCGAGGTGGCCATCGAGCGCGACTACAGCCTCTTCCAATTCGCCACGAAGTGGGCCGCGCATCACGAGGTGCCCAGGGACCTGGTGCCCGACGATGCCTTGATCGCCGAGTTCCACGACTTCCTCGCAACTCGCGAAAAACTTCCGGAGTACCTCGAGGTCTATGAGCTCGAACTCACTTCCGAACTGCTGGCCGAAGAGCATGACTACATCGCCAAGGGCCTGCGCCGAGAGCTCATGAGGCTGAAGTTCGGTCAGGAAGCCGCCTACCGGGTCGCCATCGAGGACGACGTGCAGCTCCAGGAAGCCCTTGATCTCTTCCGTCGCGTTTCCACCACGGCAGATCTGATCAAGCTGGCCGACGAGTGGGCTTCTGAACGTGTCGCCGCTGATACGGAGTCTGAAGCGGAGACGGCGACCGTCCACTGATTCCTGCCTAAATAAGCCTATAGCCCCTCGAATCATCGATTCGAGGGGCTTCTTTCATGGCGGCAAGATCCGGATCTAATTGAGGATCTATTGCACCAGCATCGGGTGGGTCTCCCGTAATTCCATGAGCTGAGCTGTGGACACCGCGACGATGACAAGCAATGTGAAGAGGATGGCGTTGTAGGTGCCGGTCAGCAGGAAGAACTTGAGGCCTGTCTTCCACCAACCCTGGGTGTAGATGCGGCGAAGGGCGAAGAAAAGGTACACTTGCATGCCGAAGAAGACCGTGATGTGGAATGCGTTCTGGTCGACGATAAGGGCAATGGCGAACAGTAGAAAAAGGAAGGCGTGGTAGTGCAAGGAGAATACCAGGTGTTCGATGAACTTGCGGTGGGAGCGCCAGTAGATGACCGCCAGCACCGCCGCGAAGACGGGTAGCAGGAAGAACATGGACTTCGGCACCAGCTTGAGCAGCCCGGCGACGAAGGTTTCGGCATCGAGGTCCTTCGATGGTCTGTTGAACGTTGAGAAATGGATGATTCCATCGTCGGAGGAGCGTTCGACCATAGCGGTATTAAAACCTGATCGGGAGCCACATGACAACCGTCAAGTCGTCTGGATCCGCCCCAGGGCCTGTGCGAGATCGGCGATGATGTCCTGTGGATCCTCCAGACCGACCGAGAGACGGATCATCGCCGGATCGATCCCCACATTCAGCAATTCTTCCTCCGAGTAGGTGGAGTGCGTCATGGTGCCGGGGTGCTCGATCAGGCTGTCGACATCGCCCAAGCTGACAGCCAGCGTACAGAGCTCCACATTGTCCATCACGACTTTTCCCGCCTCGCGCGGGGTCAACACGTCGTTGCCGGCCACATGGAAACTCACCAGTCCGCCGAAACCGCTCTGCTGCCGCTTCGCCAGCTCGTGCTGAGGATGGCTTTTCAGTCCGGGGTAGATGACCTTCGTGACCATCGGCTGGGTTTCGAGCCACTCGGCGACGAGGGCAGCGTTGGCGCAATGGCGGTCCATGCGGACCGGCAGGGTCTTCAGGCCGCGGATCAGCAGCCAGGCGTTGAACGGCGAGATGCAGCCGCCCACATCCCGCAGGGTTTCGAAGCGGGCGCGGGTGATGAATTCTTCGCTGCCGACCAGGACGCCGGCGATGGCGTCGCCGTGACCGCCGATGTACTTGGTGGCGCTGTGCAGCACGATGTCGGCGCCGAGTTCGAGGGGACGTTGCAGGTACGGCGTGCAGAACGTGTTGTCCACGAGTACCGGGATGCCGTGTTCGTGGGCCACTGCGGCCACCGCAGCGATGTCGGTGAGCACGAGGGTCGGATTGGCCGGGGACTCGAGATAGACGAGCTTCGTCTTCTCGGTGATGGCGGCGGCGAAATTGGCGGGATCGTCGGCCTTCACTTCGGTGACTCGGATGCCGAGGCGGGGCAAGGTGTGGGTAAAGAGCTGGTGGGTGCCGCCGTACAGCGTATCGCCGGAGACGATGTGATCACCGCTCTCGCACAGGGTCAGCACAGCGGTTGTCGCCGCGGCCATGCCGCTGGCCAGAGCGAGTCCGGCTTCGCCGCCTTCGATGGCGGCCATGCGATCCTCGAGTGCCTCCTGGGTGGGATTGCCGAGGCGCGTGTAGAGGAAGCCGTCGTTTTCGCCGGCGAAGATGGCGGCACCGTGGTCTGCGTTCTCGAAGGCGAAGGTCGATGTCTGGAAAATGGGGGTCGAAACCGGACGTGACTTGCGCCAGCGGGCGTCGTTGCGGCTGGTGCCGTGCACGCATCGCGTGTTGAATCCTTGCTTAGCCATGGGCCTGCCCCCTGTATCGTGCCTTCGTTTCCGCACTTGAATTCCTGGCCGTCTCTGGAACAATAGGGACGTCGTCTCGTATACACGGCCCGTTGGACCAGTCCGTAACTGCCCCGATCGATCCTGAGGATTCATAATGGCCAGCCGCCCATTCGAAGTCAAACCTTCGGACTGCTCGATCCAGGTGAAGGGATTGACCTTTGCCTATGGATCCGATCCTGTGCTGAAGGACGTGACCTTTCGTCTCGATCAATGCTCTGTGGGACTGCTCGGCCCCAACGGATCGGGAAAAACCACTCTTCTGCGCGCCCTGCTGGGTCATCTGCACATACCAGCCGGCATGGTTTCTACCATGGGCTTCGACATGGCTCGCGACGCCTATCCGGCTCGCCGTTTCATCGGTTGGATGCCGGAACGGGGCGGAATACTGCCGGGCATGAGCGGCGTTGCCATGGTGGCGTACCTGGGCGAGTTGGGTGGCATGCCCCGCACCGACGCCCTCCAGCGGGCTCACGAAGTGCTGAATTATGTCGGCCTCGCCGACGAACGCTACCGTGAAGCCGACACCTACAGCCAGGGCATGCGCCAACGGTTGAAGCTGGCTCAGGCCCTGGTCCACGATCCCGCCTGGCTATTCCTGGACGAGCCGACAGCCGGACTCGATCCCCGGGGACGTCTTTCGATGTTGGATCTCGTCAAGGACCTAGCCCGCGACAAGGGCTTCGGTGTGATCCTCTCGACGCACCTGCTGGCCGACGTCAAGGCCGTCTGCGAAGAGATCGTCGTGTTGCGTCAGGGCAAGTTGTTGGATCACGGTCGCGTCGACACCGACGCGGAAACCCGCACAGCCCAGTTCGTCCTCGAAGGATTCGGTGATGTCGAGTCCTTCGCCGTCGCACTCAGAGCGCGCGGTATCGAACCGACCATCGAGGAACGGCAGCTCGTGGCTACCACCGACGTCGACTCAGGACCCCGCCTCATTCTCGAGGCCGCCTCCGCCTCCGGATACGCACTGCGCCGTATGCAGCGCCATACCGAAACTCTTGAGGATCTCTTCTTCCAGCTCGTGGACGAGTCGGGTGACGAGGCCGCCGGTGTCCTGGGAGCCCTCACGGGTCATGATAGGGGAGGGCACTGACATGCCGGTCTACGAACGAGGTTATCGATCCTGGGAACATTCTGGAGGTGCAGGGACACCGGCCTGGTGGGCCATCGCTCGGCGCGGCATCACCGATCCCCTGAAAAGCCGCCGGTTCCTCCTGTTGCTCGTGGTTGCCTGGGTGCCGGCTATCGTCAAGGGCGGCATCCTGTATTTCACCTTCAAGATGGGCGAGCTGAGCAAGCTCATCGGCGGCAATTGGACGGATATCTCCTCGCCGGGCTTCCGCTCGTTCCTCGAATGGCAGACACCGTTCGTACTGATCATCCTGGCCATCGTGGGCTCGGGCCTGATCACCAAGGACAAGGCCGAGAATGGGCTCGCACTCTACTTCTCTCGTCCTCTCGGCGTGCGGGATTACGTGATGGGCAAGGGTGCAATCACGTTGTTCTATTACTTCTGTGTCACCCTCTTCCCTGTTTTGGGGTTGTGCGTGTTCGGATATCTGGTGACCAATGGGGCGACCGGCATGGACATGCTGCTGTTGATTCCCCTGAAGTCCCTGGTCTACTGCACGATTTCGGGAGTGTGTTACAGCCTGGTATTGCTGGCGCTTTCGTCCGTCGGTACGCGGACGGTATTCGTTGCCTTGTGGTGGGTTCTGCTCTTCGCCACCGACGGTCTGGCCGAGATCATGGCCATGTTCGCACCTTCCCTTAAGATTCTGGACTTCCCGGGGCAGCACCTGAACATGGGTGTGCTCTTCCTCGGGGGAGATGGAATAAAAGGTGTGGCTCCGGTAGTCAGCCTCCTGATCGTCGTCCTCTGGATGGCGGCGGGAGCGCTCGTCTTGCGACGCCGCGTGCGGCCCGTGGAGGTGGTTTCGTGAACGGCGTCACTCCTACGGGAAACGGCTCGGTACTGCGCGCCGATCGTGTGAGCAAGTGGTTCGGAGAGGTCATCGCGGTCAACGACTGCAGTCTCGATCTCGGCCCCGGCGTCACCGGTCTGCTCGGTTTGAACGGAGCCGGCAAGACCACCCTCTTCAAGCTTCTGTCAGGCCTGATCACGCCCAGCCAGGGCGAAGTACTCGTGCGCGGCCGAGCCCTGCGCCGAGAGGTGGGGTTGTTTCGAGGCATCGGATTCTGCCCCGAGAGCGATGCACTTTTCGACTGGCTCACCGGACGTGAATTCCTCACATTGATGATCCGGCTGATGGGTTTCGACGGTCCTGAATCCAAGATCCGTTGCGACAGGGCTCTTGAACTTGTACGGCTCAGCCATGCCGCCGATGCGCGCATCGGCGGGTACTCCAAGGGCATGCGCCAGAAGATCAAGATGGCCCAGGCTCTTGCCCACGACCCCGAGATCATTTTCCTGGACGAACCCCTCAACGGCATGGACCCGGTGTCGCGCCGCGACATCGCCGGATTAGTCAAGCAACTCGGCGACGAGGGCAAATGCGTGGTGGTCTCGAGCCATATTCTGCCCGAGATCGAGACCATGACCCGCTCCATCGTGCTCATCCACCACGGCAAGCTCATGGCCGAAGGCGACATTACCGAAATCCGCGATGCCATTCACGACCACCCGACCATCGTGGCCTTCGACAGTCCAGAGCCGCGGCGCCTGGCGTCGTTCCTTGCGGGACAGGAACTGGTGATGGGCGTGGAATTGGATGACCTGGGACGGGTCGTGGCTCGCACCGAGCACGCCGTGATCTTCTACCGTGAACTGCCGGCGAAGCTGCTCGAAGCGGATATTCCCGTTAGCGAGTTCCGGACCCTCGACGACAACCTGCAGGCGGTCTTCGACTACCTGGTGGGGGAGTAGTATGAACGCCCAGACCATCGTGCAGACACCAGGTTCCGACGGCCCCCTGAGTCTGGTGACCTCGTCCTTCTGGATCGGATACTTTTCCTTCAAGGAAATGATCCGTCGCAAGCGCATCGTATCGGTAGGGCTGCTCATGCTTCTGCCGGTGATCCTGACGGTGACGTGGCGGTTGCTCGACAAGGAAGGTCTGATCAGCGCTCAGTTGTTGCTGGCCAATCTGAGCGGCATGGTCTACATCCATGCCATGGTGGCCATCGTGTCGCTGGCTTTCGGCATCTCCGCCATCGGGGAGACGGCCGACGAAGGCACGATCATCTACTACTGGACCAGGCCTCTGAGCCGCGAGGCGATCTACCTGGGGCGGTTGTGGGCGGCGCAAACAGTTTCGGGCGTTCTGGTAGCGTTGTCGCTCGTCGCCTGTTTCATGGTCATGACGATCGCCAACCCGGGCGTGCTGAGCTTCTCGTTCCTGAAGCTCTATGCTTCGACATGCCTGGTCATCATGTACGGAGGCTTCGTCTACACGGCCATCTTCGCCATGGTCGGTACCTGGCTGAAGAAACCCATGCTTCCAGCCATTCTTTTTGCGTTTGGGTGGGAGTCCATCAGCGGCAATGTTCCGCTGCGACTCCAGGAGATGACCGTCGTCTTCCACCTGCGCAATATGATCAGCAATCCGGCTCAATCCTCCCAGACCATGCCCAACCTCCTGCAAGAGTTGCGGTCGATGCTCATGCACGAGGTCCCGCCGCCGGCTTGGCAGTCCTTTCTGGTGCTGCTCGGGGTTACGGTCGTCACCACGGTCCTCGGTACCCGCTTGCTGAGGCGGAAGGAGATCTTCCGCTGATCGGGAGTGTGGTTTGACAGACGAGCTGCACGATGGTAGCGTCCTGCCGGGACCCCTACCCCCAACAGTTTCTATATGACATCCTAGTGGCCCGCGTCGTGGGTCGATCCGTGGACGTCCGTCCCGAGTGCGCATTGTTGCGTTTTGGTCCGGACATGAACGATGGAGGCTTCCATGCCCGTCAATCGCAAGACAGTCGGCCTGACCGCCGCCGCACTCCTCATGCTGGCCGGGACCGTTCTGGCCGCCGGCAGCTACGAGGATCTGCAGGGTCAGGTCAAGGAGTTCACCCTGGACAACGGGGTGCATTTCATCGTGTTGGAGCGTCATGACGTTCCTGTGTTTTCCTTCGATATCTACATGGATGTCGGCAGCGCTCAGGAGGTCACCGGGATCACCGGTCTGGCCCATATCCTGGAGCACATGGCCTTCAAAGGCACAAGCGAGGTCGGGACCGAGGACATCAAGAAGGAGCTCAAGGCCATGGCGGCCGAGGACGCAACCTTCTTGACCCTCAAGAACGAGCGCAACCGTATGCTTCGTCTCGGTCAGGACATTTCGGTGACGTTCCTGGGCGAGGACGCCCTGGCTGAATTGGGCGACGACGCCCGCGTCATGATCGTCAACGGCGAAGTCTCGAACCTGGGCGCAGCTCGTGCTTTGGACTGGGAGCAGAAGCAGTACGTCACGAGCTTCGACGATGAAGACCGCGTTCTGGTGATCGCCAGCCATTCCTTCGAAATGGCCAAAGACACCGCCCGTGAATTCGTTGTGAGCAACGAGTTCGGGCAGATCGTCGAGAACAACGGCGGCCGCGGCATGAACGCCGGCACCTGGACCGACGAAACGAACTACTTCTACAGCATGCCCAGCAACAGGGTCGAGCTGTGGGCGTACCTCGAGGGCACCCGCATGGCCAACCCCATCTTCCGTGAGTTCTACACGGAGAAGGACGGTCCGGTCACTGAAGAGCGTCGCATGCGCACGGAGAATAGTCCTGTCGGTAAGCTCATCGAAGAGTTCCAGAATCTGGCCTTCAAGGCTCATCCCTATCACCATTCGACGATCGGTTGGATGAGCGACATCAACTCCATCACCCGCCAGGACTGTCAGGACTTCTACGACACGCACTATGTCGGGGAGAACATGACGGTGGCCGTGGTCGGCGACGTGGACTTCGCTCAGATCAAGAAGCTGGCCACGAAGTACTTCGCAGGCATCTCCGGCTCTCCTGCGCCTCGGCTCGACACCTACGAGCCCGAGCAGAACGGCGAGAAGCGCATGGTCATTCAGGACGATGCCCAGCCCTTCTACATCGCAGGTTTCCATATCGGCAACTACGCCCATCCCGACGCAGCGGTCTACTCGGCCATCGCCGATATCCTGGGCCAAGGCCGGACCAGCCGACTGAACAAGCGCTTGGTGAAGCAGGACAACATCGCCGTCCAGGCCGTGTCGTTCGCCGGCTTCCCCAGCGACAAGTATCCGACTCAGCTGGCCGTGTTGGGCATTCCAGCCAAGGATGTCACGGCCCTCGAAATCGAAGCCGCCATCTTCGAGGAGATCGAGAAGCTGAAGGCCGACGGTGTGACCGAGGAAGAGCTGGCCGGTGTTAAGCGTCGCGCCCGTGCCGGATATGTGCGCGGCCTCCAGGGCAACCAGGGCTTGGCCCGCCAGCTGGCCTTCTACCAGGGCCGTAATGGCGACTGGCGGGATATGTTCAGCCAGCTCGACGCCATCGAGTCCGTGACGGTCGACGATGTGAAACGCGTCGCCGCCGAGATCTTCGAGCCCAACCACCGTACCGTCGTTTACATCGAAACGGTAGAAGACTAGGGCCACCGCGTCCAAGCATAGAAAGGATCCGACATGACCCGATTCATGCAGAAAAGCGCGGCCCTGCTGCTGCTGGTCCTGGTGGTGGTCTCGCTGACCACGCCGGCCTCCGCGGCGCGTAAAACGCCGTGGGAGAAGTTCAAGTATCCCGATCTGAGCGAGATCCAGCTTCCGTCCTACGAACGGGTTGAGCTGGCCAACGGTATGGTGCTGTATCTCACCGAAGACCATGAGCTGCCCATGGTACAGCTTTCGGCCACCATCCAGGCCGGCGCCATCTACGAGCCGGCCGAGCTGACGGGCCTGGCCTCGATCACCGGCGAAGTGCTCCGTACCGGCGGCACCGCCAAGTGGACCGGGGATGAGATTGACGAGCTTGTGGAGAGCATGGGTGTGGCGGTCGAGACCTTTGTGGGTCAGACCGAGGGTGGTGCCTTCCTGTCGGCCCTCAAGGAGGATGCCGACATCGCCCTGGAGATCCTCGCCGACATCCTGATGCACCCCCAGTTCGCGGACGAGAAGATCGATCTGGCCAAGACTTCGGCGAAAGCCGGGATCTCGAGGCGGAACGACGAGCCGATGTCCATCGCGCGTCGTGAGTTCACGCGTGTGATGTTCGGTCCCGATCATCCCCTGGCACGGAACGAGGAATACGACACCATCAACTCGATCACCCGCGATCATCTGGTGGAGTTCCACAGCCGCTTCTTCCATCCCGATCGTATGTGGCTGGTCGTCATCGGCGATTTCAATAGCGCTGAGATGATCGGCAAGATCGAGAAGGCGTTCGAAGGCTGGGAGAAGGCCAGTGAGCCCCTGCCTGCGGATCCTGAGATTCCGTCCATGCCGCGGACCGTCAACGTGGCGCCCAAGGAAGACCTGACTCAGTCGACAGTGATCCTGGGAATCAAGGGCGTTCGCAACGATCACCCGCAGTATGCAGCGATCCAGGTTGCCAACCGCATCCTCGGCGGTGGGTTCAGCTCCCGTTTGTTCAACGAGGTGCGCAGCGCTCGCGGCTTGGCATATTCGACCGGTAGCGCTCCAGGGACAGGTTGGCGGTTCCCTGGAACTTTCGTCGCCTTCGCTGGCACAAAGAACGAGACCGCCGAGCAGGCCACTACGGTGATCCTTGACGAGATCAAGCGGATGTCCACCGAGCAGGTGACGGCGGAGGAACTCGAGGGCGCCGTGGACGGCATCCTCAACAGCGACGTGTTCAACTACGACACCAAGCGCGAGATCCTCGACCGCATGGTCGTGTTCGAGATGAACGGCTACGAGAACGACTTCCTCACGAAGTACCGCTCCGAAGTCCAGAACATGACGGCAGAGAAGGTCATGGCTGCTGCCGGGGATCTTTGGAAAGCCGACGATATGTCGATTCTGGCGGTGGGCAATCCCGCCGACTTCGACGGCGACCTGAGCAAGTTCGGATCGGTCAACGAGATCGACATCACGATCCCCGAGCCTGAAATGACCCTCGATGTGCCGGCCGCGACTCCCGAGAATCTGGCCCGTGGTCAGGAACTCATGAGTCTGGCCCGCAATACCGTGAGTTCGAAGATCGTCACCATGAAGGGCTTTGCCTCTGAGATGAGCCTGGACCTGACGATCCAGGGCATGGATCTGACTTTCGGTATCGAGACGATCGTGGCGTTGCCCGGCCGCATGAAGATGATCCAGAAGACGCCCTTCGGTGAAATGTCCCAGGTTCTCGACGGCGAGAACGCCTGGGCCGTGGGGCCCATGGGCAAGCAGGAGGTTCCCGTCGAGGACCTGCGCGATGAGATGAAGTCGAGTCTGGTGATGATGCTGCGCGACAGCGCCGAGCTGACCTGCCAGGCCCTAGATCCCGCCGAAGTCGAAGGCGTGATGTGCGACCGTGTGTACATCACCGGGCTGGGCGATGACTTCACGCTGCTGTGCCTGGACCAGTCCAGCCACCGGCCCTTCATGGAGCAGTCCAAGGGGCAGGATCCGGTCATGGGCGGCCCGGTTGTCCAAAAGGTGTTCTATTCTGAGTGGAAGAATTTCAATGGTGTGTCCTACTATGGCACCTTTGAGATTCGACATGATGACGAACACTTCGCCGCCGGCACGACCAAGTCGTTCAGCCTGAACCCTGCGATCGGCGACGACACCTTCAAATAGGTTCTTCGTCTGCGATGGATTAAGAAAGCGGGCCCTGGTCGAAGACCACGGCCCGCTTTTCTTGGCTCCCCGTTCCCTGCGAAACCGATCTCCACTCGGCCCGCTGGGAGGAGGAGAGAAGCCGCTTGAGAGGTCTACCCGGACTCTCCCAGGCAGCGCGACTCCATGCGGACTCCGGGGCGTCACCATGACAGGCAGCTTCTTCAATGAGTGATAATATCACAAGAACGTATGTAGGGGCAATAAAATTTGCGTAATTGTTCTGTCATGCGTCAGTTCTCGCCGATCCTTTGCAACCAGTGGCGGAGCCCAACGTACTGTGATTCGATGCGAATCCTGGACCAAGACAAGGGAGATCGACCATGTTTTTGGAGCTGATATTCGGCCTTGTGGCGTTGATGGTGTTGCTCTCGGTGGGGCTGTTTCTGCTGAAGGTCGTTTTCACCCTCGCCATCCTGCCTTTGCGGCTGCTGCTGTTCTTGAGCAAGGGACTGCTGACATTGGTGGTTCTCGTGCCGGTGCTCCTAGTCGGAGGAGTCCTTCTGACCGCGGCGGTGCCTTTGGTTCTCGTGCTGGTCGCATTGCCGATCTGCCTGCTGGGCGGTTTCGTTTTCGCTCTGGTTCGCTGAACCGTACTCCGGCAAACGACTCACCCAGGATACGCTGATCGTCAGCGCGGGCCCCGGCTGCCGGGCTGGTCCACAGCCTCGCCTTTGGCGCACAGAGGACATTCTTCTGGGCCCCAGGTCACGACTTCAACCTTGGCCAGGGATGTCATCGCCGCCGGAAGAGCGACCGAGGCGTCGGTCCGATCGATCAGGCACGCGACCGCCGTCACCACTCCGCCCCCCGACTCGATGATGTTGGCGACTTCGCGGGTTGATGTTCCGCGTGTCACGACATCCTCAACGATCAACACCTTTTCTCCCTCTTCGAAGGCGAATCCTCGACGCATGGCCATCACACCGTCCTTGCGCTCGGTGAAGATGAACCGCCGGCCCAGAGCGCGGGCCACTTCGTGGCCGAGCAGGACAGCGCCGAGGGCGGGGGAGACCACGACGTCGATGTTGTCGGCGTCGACCCTCGAGGCGATCCGGCGTCCCACTTCGAGGGCGAGGTCTGGAAACTGCAGGATCTGTGCACACTGGAAATATGCGTCGCTGTGTCTGCCGCTGCTGAGCTGGAAGTGCCCCTGCTTTAGGGCGCCCAGTTCCTTCATCAGGTCCAGAATCTCCATGTCGTTCATTGCTGGTTCAGCTCCTTGACGATGCCCGCCAGGGCGGCGGTCGGGTTGGCGGCCTGAGTCACCGGACGGCCTACGACGAGGAAGTCGGCGCCGTCGGCCATGGCTTCAGCTGGTGTGGCCACGCGGCGTTGGTCGTCGCCGCCTGATGTTGAGGCGGGTCGAACGCCTGGTGTGACAGCGAGGATCTCAGCACCCAGTTCTGCCCTCACGGCGGACAGGTCGGCGGGTGAGCAGACGATGCCGTCGCAGCCGCTCTCCCAGGCTGTGCGCGCCATACGGACGATGCGCTCAGACATGGCGCCGCCGCCGGGAGCCACCTCGTCGAGTTCGGCAAGGGTAAAGCTCGTCAAAACGGTGACGGCCAGCAGGGCGGGTCGTCGACCACCGTGAGCGGGAGAGGCCTGAGCGGCGTCTACGGCGGCCTCGAGCATGCGCCGGCCCCCTGAAGCATGAAGAGTGAGCATGCCGATGTCGAGGGCGCAGGCAGAACGCACGGCGCCGGCGACTGTGTTCGGGATGTCCATGTACTTGAGGTCTAGAAAAATCTCCCGGCCGGCTTCGTGCAGATCGTCGACCACGCGGGGACCGGCGGCTGTGAACAGCTCCATACCCACCTTGACCCAGCGGGCCTGGGGGCCGAGGCGGCCGTTGAGAACCTCGGCCGCGGCGATGTCGGGAACGTCCAGGGCGGTTATGATCCGCCTGGCGATGGGAGTCTCGCGGAGTTGCGCGAGAAGGGTAGCGCGGTTCATCGTCCTCGATCCTGTCAGGGAAGGCTGTATGGGGCGATTTGCCTTGTCGCCCCTGGAGCGATAGTCTATACCCTTCTAGCAATCGACCCAAGCGAATGCAAGGACGGACTGGGCACCTTTGAGGAGGGCAACCCTGTGCTGGATCGTAAGTTTCTGCGCGAAAACAGGAAGACGGTGACCGCCGCTGTCGCTGCCAAGCGTGAGAGTGTCGATGTCGACGCCTATTACGAAAAGGACGAAGCCCGCCGGGCAGCGCTCCAGGAAGTCGAAACTCTCCAGGCCGAGGCGAACAGAGCCAACAAATCTATCGCCGAAGCCCGCAAGGCAGGCGAGGACACAGCAGTCGCCATCGAAGACATGAAGGTCGTCTCGGCTCATATCAAGGAACTGAAGGCGGGGGCCGTCGAAGCCGAAGCCGAGGTCGAGGCTCTTTACCTGCGTATTCCCAACGTTCCCCATTCTTCCGTGCCGATCGGGGGCGAGGAGGACAACGTCATCGTCCGCACCTGGGGCGAGCCCCTCGAACCGGATTTCCCGTGCCAGCCTCACTGGGACATCGGCGCCGCGCTGGGGATCATCGATCTCGATGCCGCCTCGGGAATGAGCGGTTCCGGATTCACGTTGC
The DNA here is from genome assembly GCA_937910695.1 of uncultured bacterium. GTDB lineage: Bacteria > Krumholzibacteriota > Krumholzibacteriia > LZORAL124-64-63 > LZORAL124-64-63 > CALEMW01. The sequence goes on along the minus strand of CALEMW010000220.1, from coordinate 51,584 downwards.
TGAAGGGGCAGGGCGCCCGACTGGAACGGGCGTTGATCAATTTCATGATCGACGTGCATCTGGAGCAGGGTTATGAGGAAGTCAACGTCCCCTATTTGGTGAACGCCGAGGCGATGACCGGGACCGGTCAGTTGCCCAAGATGGCCGACGACATGTATCACTGTGCCGTGGACGACCTCTACCTGATTCCCACCGCCGAGGTCTCGGTCACCAATATCCATCGCCAGTCGACGTTGAACCTCGAACTCCTGCCCGTAAAATACGTGGCTTTCTCGCCGTGCTTCCGACGCGAGGCCGGCGCCGCAGGCAAGGACACACGAGGTCTGCTTCGTGTTCACCAGTTCCACAAGGTGGAGATGGTGCAGTTCACGGCGCCGGATGTCTCTTATGAAACCCTCGAAAGCCTCACAGGCGACGCTGAGGAGATCCTGCGGCGCCTCGAACTCCCATACCGAGTCCTGTCCCTTGCTTCGGGTGACCTGAGCTTCGCCGCAGCCAAGTGCTACGACCTCGAAGTCTGGTCGCCGGGCGTACAGCAGTGGCTCGAAGTCTCGTCGTGCAGCAACTTCGAGGATTTTCAGGCCCGGCGAGCCGGAATCCGTTACCGGGGCGGCGACGACAAGGGTTTCGTGCATACGCTGAACGGTTCGGGGCTGGCTCTGCCGCGTGTGATCGTGGCGATCATGGAAAACGGGCAGACGCCCGACGGCAGGATCCGTATTCCACTGGCCCTGCAGCCCTACATGGACGGTGCCGAGTTCATCGGCTAGGAGGTGGCCGTGACCTGGTGGCCCAGGGCGCTCAACATCGTTCGCAAGCGACAGGTCTTCGGGGCCTTCGTTCTGAGCGGAACGGCCGTCATCGTCTTCGTCGTCGGTCTGATGACCTTCCGCGTGGCCGATCGTGTCGAAGAACAGTCACGGCTGAGCACCTGGCTGCTCTCTCATTTCGCCAGTTTGCACCTCGGCCAGAACGAACGCGGCGGTCTCCAGGACGTGATGGAGCGCACGCGTCGCCTCGAAGTCCCCTTCATCGTCACCGACAACATGGGACGGCCGATGCTCTGGAACGGTCCGGTTGTTGGCATTCCGATGCCGGAACAGAAGCTCACGCTCCTGGGCGTCGATCCCGAAGGCGGCAATTCGCCCGAGATCGATCGTATCCTTGAACTGATCCAGGAATACGACGCCATCAACGAGCCGTTCGCCATCACCAGCCCAACCAGCGGCCAGCGTTTTTTGACGTTGCATTACGGACGTTCCGCCATCGGACGGCAGATCCGCTGGATGCCCTGGGCTGAGCTCGCGCTGCTCACCGTGTTCTTCCTTTCCATCGCCTGGGCCCTCAGCGTCAAGCGGGACGGTGAGGAGCAGCGACTGTTCGCAGGCATGGCCAAGGAGACCGCCCACCAGCTGGGCACGCCTATCACCTCGATTCTGGGCTGGGTCGAGATCCTGCGCGACCGTTACGGCGACGATGAACTCATCACGGAACTCTCCCGGGACATCCAGAGACTGGGCAAGGTGTCCGAACGCTTCAGTCAGATCGGGTCGTTGCCCCAGCTCCAGGACACGGATCTGGCGGGGACCATCGCTGCGAGCGTTGCGTACTTCGAACGCCGGCTGCCGCATCTCGGCGGCAAAGTGGAGCTCGCGTTCGTCGATGAGGCGACGCTCACCTGCCGGTTCAACCGCGATCTGATGGAATGGGTGCTCGAGAACCTGATCAAGAATGGGATCGATGCGCTGAAGGGGCGGAGCGGACGCATCGACATCCACCTCGACGACGGCCCCGGAGGCACGGTCCGCATCCGAGTCCGCGACACAGGAAGCGGAATAGCGCCCAACCGGAGGAACCGGATCTTCGAAGCAGGGTTCACTACCAAGGCACGGGGGTGGGGCATGGGCCTCGCTCTCGTGCGGCGCATTGTGGCGCAGTATCACGGCGGTCGTATCTTCGTAGAGGACACCGGCTCCCAAGGCACCACATTCCAGATCACGATTCCAGGAGAGGAGCCCGCACGTGGCCTTCAAGATTCTATGGGTTGACGATCAAATCGAAGAGTTGAAGTCCCATCTCGTCTATCTAAGCGGCAAAGGGTACGATGTGGACGGAGTGTCCAACGGTCAGGACGCCGTCGAGAAGCTCAGGATGCAACCTTACGATGCCATCCTTCTCGATGAGATGATGCCAGGGATGAGCGGACTCGAGACCCTCGCCGAGCTGAAGAAAGTCAGGGAATCGGTGCCGGTGATCATGATCACCAAGAGTGAGGAAGAGGACCTGATGAACCGCGCCATCGGCAAGCGCATCGACGACTACCTCGTCAAGCCGGTGTCGCCCCTGCAGATCGTATCGGCCTTGAAACGTCTTCTCGAAGGACGACGCATCCGGGGGGAGCAGCTGAGCCGGGACTTCACCCAGGGCTTCATGGGGCTGCAGGATCGCATCGGTCGCGCGGATACGCCGGACGAGTGGACGAACCTCTACAACGATCTCGTGCAGTGGGAGCTCGATCTCTTCGCCGACGGCGATCACGGACTGCTTGCCACACATCAGGAGATGCTCGCCGAGGCCAACCGCAACTTCATCCGCTTCGTTCGCGACAAGTATGCCGGGTGGGTCAACGGCTCCGATGACTCGCCGTTGCTCAGTCCCGACCTGTTCAAGACATGGGTCGCACCGGAACTCGACAATGCACCCCAGGTCGTGTGGATCGTCATCGACTGCATGCGGCTCGACCAATTCCGTTTCGTGGAGTCTCTCCTCGAGCCATATTACCACCTCGAGCGGAAGCACTACTGGTCGATCCTGCCTTCTGCCACTCCGTTCGCACGCAATGCCCTGTTCAGCGGACTCTATCCACGGGAGATCGCCTCCCGCTACCCCGATTGGTGGCGCGGTTCGAGTCGACAGCAGCATTCCAAGAACGCCCACGAAGCGGAACTCCTGGGCGAACAGCTCAAGCGGATGGGTTCCTCTGCGGCTGAAAGCTACAGATACTTCAAGGTGTTCGACGCCCGCGACACCGACGACCTCTCAAAACAGGTGGGCAGCCTCGACGGTGTGAAGCTGGTGGCCGCCGTCTACAATTTCCTGGACATCATGGCCCACGGACGTTCGCAGTCGACAATCCTCAAGGAGTTGGCTCCCGACGTACCTGCCTTCCGCTCGCTCATGCGCAGCTGGTTCGAGCACTCCACCCTCTACGACGTTCTCAAAACCCTGGCTCGGCGCGACTGCACCGTGATCCTGACGACCGACCACGGCTCGGTATACTGTAATCGCGCCACCACGGTACGGGCCAATCGCGAGACCAGCACCAACGTGCGCTATAAGTACGGCGACAATTTGGGCGTGGACGAGAAGCAGGTCTTCCTCATGAAGGATCCCGAGGACTACATGCTGCCGCGTCAGTCGGCCATCGAGAATTACGCCATCACAACCGAGGACTACTACTTGGTCTATCCGACCAACTTCCATGAATACGAACGGCTGTATCGGGACAGCTTCCAGCACGGCGGGATCAGTCTCGAGGAGATGATCGTGCCGTTCGTCGTGATGCGGCCTCGCTAGGGAGTCAGACGTGGAGCATCCGCTACCCGATTCCGGACTTTTCCCCCTATCCCGTCTCAGCGACGGTCCCGAGGCGACCTTTCGATTGGGTGAACGGGTCTCCAAGCTGCTCCGGGGAGGAGAGATCGTTCTGCTCTGGGGACCGCTCGGCGCCGGTAAAACCCTCTTCGTACAAGGGGTGTGCCGGGGGCTGGAGGTGGACGATCCAGAAGTGAATTCCCCGACGTTCACCCTGGTCAACACCTATCGGGGCAGGTTGACGGTTCATCACCTGGATCTTTATCGTCTGACCGAGCAGGATGATCTGCAGGACATCGGTATTGAAGCCCTGCTCGACGATGCGGATGCCGCCGAAGCCGTTCTTCTGGTCGAGTGGCCGGATCCGCTTCTGCCGTGGCTGGGGCCGCGGCTAGAGTTTATGGCATCCCACGGTGAGGGTGAAGACGAGCGAATCTGGCATCTGCGCGGATTGCCCGATGTTCCTGAAAGCTGGGCTGCCATGATGGAGGAGATCTGATCGTGCTCTGCTTGGCCTTCGATACCGCAACGCCCTGGGGAAGGTTTGCACTCGCCCGCGACGGCAAACCGTTGGTGTATCGTCCCCACAACGTCATGGGCAGCTATGCCGACGCCCTGCTGCCGGTCATGGAGTCCATGCTGGCCGAGCAGAATCTGAGCCTCGGCGATGTCGGGGCTCTGGCCGTCACCAGAGGTCCCGGCAGCTTCACGGGAGTCCGCATCGGCGTGGCAATGTCCAAGGCTCTGGCTTATGCCCTGGACGTCCCCTTGTACGCCGTCTCGACTTTGGAGGCGATGGCGGCGGCCATGTTCAGCGAGCATTCCGACCGCGAATGGGCGGTACCCTCTCTCGATGCGCGGCGAGGCGAGATCTTCGCCGGGCTGTTCAGGCGTCGTGGCGATTGGGTCGAAGCGGTTGTGGAGCAGTCAGGCCTTCCCGCCGAGCTGTGGTGGCAGTCGATTCTTTCTCGGGTCGGAGACCCGGACTCCCCTTGCTACGCTGGCAGCGGCACACCGATTTTGTTGGGAGACGGTGAAGACCTGAGGCCCGAGCTTCAAGCCAAGGGTGCCCCCGTCCTGCGCAGTTGGACCGCCGCACACCCCGCCACGGCTCCCGCCGTGGCCTGGGCTGCGAGTTCGCCGTCGACGATGTTGACGCCGATCGATCCCTTCGCTCTGACCCCCCTCTATCTACGAGCGTCCGAAGCCGAGGTCAAACGTGGATTGGACCTCACTCCCGGCGACGCACGGGAGGGATTGGCGGCCATGGAGGATCGGATGCCGAGGAAGAGCGGATCGTGAAGCTCTCGCCGGGAGAGGTGACAGTCCGACGGGGACACGCCGACGACATCACTCGCATCGCCGTGATCGAGCAGCTGAGTTTCGACGATCCCTGGCCGCTGATCGCATTGCGCACCGAACTCGATACGGATGATCGTCGCCGACCCCTGGTGATAGTCCGCAACGGGGAGATCGAGGGATATCTGATGGCCTGGATCGTGGTCGATGAATATCACATCGTGAACATCGCTGTAAGCCCGTCCGGTCGCCGCGGGGGTCTCGGAACCCAGTTGCTGGAAGCCGGCCTTGATGAAGCTCGGGCGTCAGGTTGCGTCTTGGCGACCCTCGAGGTCCGTGTTTCCAATGCTGCAGCCATTGCGTTTTACCAGCGCTGGGGGATGCTCGAGGTTGGTCGGAGACCCCGATATTATGCAGACAACGGGGAAGACGCACTGATTCTCTCGTGTCGGATCTGACCGGATCGGCTCGATGGGCCAGGCGGGATAGTGGTTGTTTCACTCAGCTGAAATGGCTATCGTGAGGATCCGTTTTTGATGACGCAGCTCGAGTTCATCACCATAAGCCCCAGGGGAGGTCGACATGTCCTGGCTCACTCAGGCCAAGAAGGGCATTCAGGCCATCACCACGCAGAAAAAAGAAATCCCTGACAACCTCTGGAGCAAATGCCCCTCCTGCGGCGACGTGCTCTACCACAGGGAACTGTCGCGCAGCCTTTGGGTGTGCAGCAGCTGCGAACACCATCTGCGCATCTCGACCGATCAGTACCTCGACCTGCTGCTTGACGAGGGGTCGTGGCATGAGACCCACCGGGGAATCACGTCTGTCGATCCGCTGGGCTTCAAGGACTCCAAACGCTACGAAGACCGGATCAAAGCCAGCCTCAAGAAGACCGGACGCGACGATGCTGTAGTCGTGGGGCGGGGTGAAATCGATCACGTGCCGGTGGGGCTAGCAGTCATGGACTTCGATTTCATGGGCGGCAGCATGGGTTCTGTGGTGGGCGAGAAGCTGGCCCGCATGCTCCAGGACTGCGTGAAGGAACGCACGGCGGCCATCATCCTCTCGCGTTCGGGTGGGGCGCGAATGCAGGAGTCTCTGCTCTCGCTCATGCAGATGGCCAAGACCAGCGCCATGCTCAACCGTCTGCGCGAGGAGGCCGTCCCCTTCGTGTCGATCATCACCAATCCGACCACGGGCGGTGTGACGGCAAGCTACGCCCAGCTCGGCGACGTGATCATGGCCGAGCCGGGGGCTCTGATCGGATTCGCGGGCCCTCGCGTGATCCAGCAGACCATCAACAGCGAACTGCCCGAGGGTTTTCAGTCGTCGGAGTTTCTGCTCGAGCACGGTATGCTGGACATGATCGTCCACCGCAAGGATCTAAAGAGCCGTTTGGCCGAGGTTCTGCATTGGTTCGTGGACGGTCGCGACATCTCGGAACGCCAGCCCTTCCGCGGGTAGATCATGAAGAACACGCCTCCCGGGGTGCCGCACGATCCTGTGTATCCCGGCGAGCCCGGCATCGAAACCTACGCCAGGCCCCCGTTCATCGCGGAGCACGAAACGACGCGCTGGCTTTTCGCCCTGAACCGCATGGGGATCAGACCCGGCCTGTCACGCGTGCGCGGTCTGCTCCAGGATCTGGGGCACCCTGAACAGGGCATGAAGACCTTGGTCGTGGCGGGAACCAACGGCAAAGGGAGCACGACCCGCATCCTGGCGCGGCTGCTGCAGGACTGCGGCCTGAAGGTCGCCTGCTATACGAGCCCCCATCTGCTTCACGTCTACGAGCGATTGTACATCAATGACGTTTCCGTTGACCCCGATGCCTTCCACGCGATGGTGGAACGGATGAAACCTCTGGTCGAGCGCCACGAGGCAAGCTGGTTCGAGACCTTGACGGCTGCTTCGGTGGCTCTCGCCAATGACGCCGGGGTCGACATATTATGCTGCGAGGCAGGGCTGGGCGGACGTCTCGACGCCAGCAACGCTCTGCCCGCTGAAGCTGTGTTTTTGACAGGAGTCTCCCTCGATCATCAGCATATCCTCGGCGACACGCTTGAAGCCATCGCCGCGGAAAAATTGGGCCTGCTCAAGCCCGGTGTCCCTCTCTACACCTCCGTCGTCGGCGAACTCAAGTCCCAAGCCTTCGCCGCCGCAGTTGCGGCCGATGCACCGGTGTATTTTCTGGACGAGTTGAGCAGGTGCGCTGACGATAACGAGACATGGACTCTGACGACGCGCAAGAAGGTCTATCAAGGCTTGCCCTCTTTGAGCTCCGAGCCCATGCAGCGCAATGCATCGTTGGCCCTGCTGGCCCTCGAGGACCTCGCCGCCCGGGGTGTGACGCCCATGCCTCCGGACCCAGCGGCGTCGCTGGCGAGTCTTTTCCTGCCGGGTAGATTCCAGACGGTCCTGACGAATCCAGACTGGATCGTCGACACGGCCCACAACGCCGAAGCTCTGGCCGGGGTCGTGACGACCTTCCTGGAGAGGCCCTGCTCCGGCCGCAGATACGTGTTGTTCGGCGGTATGGCGGACAAGGATCCCGGCGACGTAGTCGGTTCCCTGCTCCTCGACGTCGACTCGGTGGTTTGCGCACCGATCGCCCTGCCGAGATCACGGAACCCAGGCGACTTGGAATCGTTGATGGACCGTTGGGGACTTGCGGGAGAGAATGGCGCAGTCGTTCATCGCGACCTCAACGATGCGCTGACCGATCTTGCCGACCGCACCGCTCCGGAGGATAAGGTGCTGGTCACCGGCTCCTGTTTCATGGTGGCCGACGTTTTGTGGCGGCTGGGCGTAAGGGATATGGAAGAAACGAGAACCGTTCGCCTAGCTGCGGATGTTCTGAACAGGAGAGAATGGGAGCGGTCATGAGCGAGAGTCTGGTCATCGGAGCCGATGTGGGGGGGACCGCGGTCAAGTACGTGGTGACGGACGCGTCGTACACACCTCGGGTAGAGGGCGAGATATTCTGCGACCCCACCGACCCCGGCCACACTCTCGATGATCTTGCAGGAACGATCCGTTCGCGGTTGGGCGCGGCCTGGGGCGACGTAGAAACCGTCGGATTCGCCTGTGCTGGCATCGTGGATCCTGTCGCGGGTCGACTAGGGAGAGCTCCGAATCTGCCCGGTTGGGAAGGGACCGATCTCGCGGCTCTTGCGGGAGCCGCTTTCGCTGGCTTGCCTGCGGTTCTCGCCAATGATGTGAATGCGGCTCTGATGGGCGAGTGGCGCCTCGGTGCCGGTCGCGGTTGCCGCGACCTTCTGATGCTCGCTCTCGGAACAGGGGTCGGCGGCGGTATCGTCGTGCATGGATCTTTGCTGGTCGGAGGACGGTGCGGCGCAGCGGAACTTGGTCATATGATTCTCGACCGCGAGGGCCCCGCCTGCGGTTGCGGGAACAGGGGCTGCCTTGAAGCCTATGCCAGCGCCAGCGGACTGATGGCGGAAGCCCGACGTCGTGCCGCCGTCCCTGGTGCCGATCTCGACCTTGTCGCCTTTTGCAGCCGCACCGACGCCGACCCGCGAGGTCTGGCCGCTCTTGCCGTAGCGGGCAACGCAGAAGCTGTCGACATCTACGCCCGTGCGGGCACCATGCTCGGCCTTGCGGTCGGCAACCTCGTCAATGCACTCGACCCCGACCGCGTGATCATCGGCGGTGGCGTAGCCCAGGCCGGCGACCTGCTCCTGGCTACCTGCCGCGCCGAAGTGCCGCGGGTGGTTCTGGGCGAGCGCAGCAAGTCCGTTCCCATCGTCCTGGCCGACCTCGGTCCTCGGGCTGCGGCCTTGGGCGCCGCCGTGATGGCCCTCGATGAGGTGGCCGGAGGATGATGTTGCGGACCGGCATCCTCATCCTGGTTTTGGCGACCGCTGGAGCCCGTGCGCCGGATGCGGTGCAGGCTGCTGAGCCGGGCGGTACGAAAACAGACATCATTGCGAAACGGATGGTGAATCGGACGATCGACGGCGAGTCGGTCGTATTTCTCTATGAAAACGTCCGCATCGACCGTGACTCCATGGTCGTCGAATCCGACTCTGCCGTGTTCTATCCCGACGTCGAGGAGTACGACTTCTACAGCCGTGTGCGCATGACGAGAGGCGCATCGGTCCTGACCTGCGGGACGGCCTTCTACAACGACCGCACCAACGACGCCGACTTCGCAGACGGTGTGCGCATCGTCGAAGGCGATCAGATCGCCACGAGCGACCGTGCCGAGTTGCGCCGGGCCGGCGATCTGCTCCTGCTGATTCGGAACGCCCGCGTCGTGACGCCCGGGTACGTCGTTCACGCCGACACCATCGCCCGCTACGAGGACATCGACGAGGGAGAGGCCTGGGGACACGTCATCCTGGTCGAACCGGACGCTTCGAGCGTCGTAACCGGAGGCCACGCCACCTTCGACCGCGGCGGCGGCAGTATGACCGTGGACCGCGGACCCAAGATGGAAAGCCGAGAGCAGGGCGACGATCCCCTGCTCGCAACGGCTTTGCGCATGCACTTCCTGCGCGATCTCGACCGCATCGTGATGGTAGACAGCGTGAGTATCCGCCAAGGAACAACCTTGGCCTTGGCCGATACCGCCCAGGTGTTCGGTCGTGAACGCATGCTGTTGACGGGGGGACCACCCACGGCCGACGATGGAACCGGCGGCACGTTTCGGGCCGAGGCTATGGAGTACTGGTACGCCGACGGCGAAGTGAGGAGCATGGTCCTGATGGGATCGGCCGTCGTCGAAGACTCCGATCCGGCAGATCTCGCATCCCGTTTCCGAGGACTCCCTGATTCCAATACTTTGTCGGGGGACACCATCACTCTCGACATGGAAGACGGCCATCCGGTGCGGTCGCTCGTGGTGGGTAACGCCCGCAGTGTGTTCGTGCCTGTCGACGCGGCCAAGGAAATCGCCTACAACGATGTGTCGGGCGACACCATCGTCCTGTCCTTCGAGGACCGCAGGGTGCACCAGGTTGATGTCCGCGGGGGGATGAAGGGGTCCTACTCCTTCATGCGTCTCGAGAATCTGGAGCAGATGGCAACCGACGCCATCGCCGCCCTGGACAGTCTGTTGACGATGCAGGGGGATTCGCTGGCCCTACTGTTGCCAGACTCCCTCGCCGCCGCACTTCCCCTCGTCCGCGGTGGTTGGGAATCTCTGGATCCCGCCCTGGCGATGGCCATGGCCGCCGTGCTTGCCGACAGCCTTGTCGCCGGCAGAGACAGCACGTTGGCCTACGCCGCCAGGCGTATCCTGGCTGTCTCCTCTGTCGATACGACAGCCTCCGGAGACGATATCGTGGACTTCAGTTCGCTTCGCGAGTTCGTGGATTATGACGGCCACATGGGTCTTTTCCTGCTTGGGGAGCGACAGATCGCCATCCGAGGCAATGGGCACATGAAATACGGCACCATGGATCTGACCGGAGGCGATATCCGTCTCGATACAGACAAGCGGGAGCTGTACGCCACCGATGATCCTATGCTCGTGGACGGCTCGCAGAAGATTGCCGGCGAGGATATGGCCTACGATTTCGGCAACCGCACCGGAGCGGTGAACAACGGTGCCACGGCCATGGACGATTACTACTACGTGGGCGACCGCATCAAGCGCTTCGGCGACGGCGACCTCAAAATCCGCGGCGGCAAGATGACATCGTGCGATCTCGCCCGCCCGCATTACCACTTCTGGTCGGATCAGATGAAGATCCAGCTCGGCGACAAGGTCGTCGCCAAGCCCATCGTGATGAAGATCGGCGAAGTGCCGATCTTCGCCCTGCCCTTCTACTTCAAGTCCCTGAAGACGGGCCGCCGCTCCGGTATCCTATTTCCTACTTTCGATTTCGGCTGGGGCAGCCGCACCGGGCGCTATATCAGGAACTGGGGCTACTATTGGGCGACCAGCGACTACACCGACGTCACCTTCCGCGGCGACTACAATGAGCGCCGCGAACTGACCTGGCAGATCAGCAACCAGTACCGCAAGCGCTATGCCTTCGATGGCAGGATCCACTATTCACGACGATCGACCTTCGGCGATGCTGCCCGGACCAAGCAGTGGCAGCTCCGCTGGAACCACAGCCAGCCCGAGCTCTTCGACTATTACCGTTTCAGCGCCGAGCTGAGCATGTCGAGCAGCGAGATCGAACGGGAGGACCTGCTCAACGACGTCGCCCAGCAGGTGATCAACGGTCAACAGAAGTCCAACGTCAGCGTGAGCCGCAGCTGGCAGAACGTGAGTGGTTCGCTGGCCTTCACCCGCGACGAATACGTCAATGCCGCCGACTCGGTCTTGACGTCCAACAACCGGCTCAACGTCCAGAACTTCCCCACACTCTCGCTATCCTTCAAGAGTCGGGCTCTCAAGGCTCCCCTGCGTGGCGGCGGCAAGGGCAACTTCTTCGGCAACATGCTGCGCAACACTTATGTACGTCATTCTTACAACGCTGCCTCCAATCGAACAAACTTCGAAACGACGACCAGGACCAACGATAAGGCCTCGGGAACGCTGTCTCTGGACATCAAGCCGCCGCGCGTCGTCATTTTCAACGTATCGTCGGGTGTGAGCAGCGGCTTCTCCTGGAACCGCGACGAAACCACTGGGGAGATCTATCAGATCATCGAAGGAGACACCGTCGTAGTCGACGCCACCGAACTCGTGGAGGAAAGCGCCAAGAGCGTGTCGGTGAACTCCAGTGTTTCGACTACCCTTTACGGCCTCTTCACGCCTCACATAGGTTCCCTGCGCGGTATTCGCCACACCGTACGCTTCAGCACCAGCCACTCATGGCGGCCGGAAATATCCGGCACCCAGATCGCCGACCAGCGCTTCAATCTGAGCATGGGACACAGTTTCGATCTCAAGTTCCTCGACAATTCGGCCCGCGCTGGGCGTGACAGCACCGAGCAGTACCGCAAGCTCGACGGAGTCGTTGACTGGAACCTGAGCACCAGTTATGACCCGGACAACGACCATGACTCGCGCTGGTCCACGATTACGAGCACTCTGAAGCTCAAACCCGGAACGAGTCGGAACGCCCAGGTCACCGTCAACAATGTCTTTGATCCCTACGAGATGCGCATGACGAGTACCCGGCTGACCTATGGATTGAGCCTGGGCGGCAAGATCGACACCGGCGGCAAGATCGTCGAAGTACAGGAAGAGCTGAATGAATCCATAGGGCTGCTTGCAGGACTTGATTCGCTGAACACGGCCCCGGTGGAGACGGATGACGACCCCGCCGACCTGGACAACGAAGCTCTCTGGGCCGAAAACGACACAAACAACGAGCAGAACGATATCGGGTTCAGCCGGTTCGGAGAGCAGAATCAAGAAGAAGGCCGAGATGATACCGAAGGCGGACGTTTCATTCCCTGGCGCGCCGGCAGCTCCTTCTCCTACTCCAAGAACCATCTCAGCGAGAGTGTGACCGCCAGGCTGGGCCTCAACGCAAGTGCGACTCTGACGCGGACCTGGAAGTTCTCCTGGCGTGGAAACTACGATCTGGAACAGGGCATCATGACCACCCAATCGTGGAATCTCGAGAAGGATCTCCATTGCTGGTCCATGCGCTTTTCCCGCAACATCACAGCCAGCGACCAGCAGTTCGGATTCGTGATTTCCCTCAAGGCGATCCCCGACATCAAGGTGACCAAGGGGAAGGACGACCTTGTCGGCGGTCTGTCTGGCCTTGGCGGGGGCTCGTTTCTGACCCGCTGACCCCCTCTGGAAAGCCCTGTTTCATCGGGTTTGTCGAGTGTCCGGTTGTGGAATCCCGTCCCAGGACCGGGTTTTCGCATTTTTAATGTTGACAGTTCCCACAGGGACGGGTTCCATCGCCTCTAGGAGGTGATCAGAATGAACAAGACAGAACTGATCGATGCCCTGGTGAAGAAGACTGGAATGACGAAGAAGGATGCTTCGACCGCGGTGAACGCCATCTTCTCCACGGTGCCCCGCGAGGGCATCATCGCCACCGAGGTGGCGAAGGGGGAGCGGGTCCAGCTGACGGGCTTCGGCACCTTCGAGCGCCGCAACCGCAAGAAGCGTATGGCGCGCAACCCGCAGACCGGTGCCGAGATCATGGTCCCGGCGACCAAGTACCCCGCCTTCTCGGCCGGCAAGTCCCTCAAGGACCGCGTCGGCAAGAAGTAAAGGGTATCGGGCTTCGATTTCCGAAGCGAGGGGCGGCTGTCAGCCGCCCCTTTGCTTGCCCGGCAACCTTGTCGGGGGTATAATACAGCCGAGGCGGGAACTCCATCCGCCTCGCCGCCGTTTGAGAACGGCCGAAGATTACCGATGATCCGCTGTCGACAATCGTGCTTTCAAGATTTGGAGAACGTCCCATGCGAGGAATTGTGAACCTCTGCGTGTTGATCGCCTTGTTGCTGCTCGTCGTGCCGGTGATCGGCCAGACGCCGGCGGCCAAAGACGGCCCCTGGACCCCGTTGGTGATGGTCTACACGGGAGACATCGGCGGTAAAGTTGAACCCTGTGGCTGAAAGAGCAATCGACGGGGCGGTCTGTCCCGACGCGCACTTCGGCTCGACGAGATCTGGAACACTGGCAAGCCCGTGCTCATGCTCGATGCCGGCGACATGTTCGGCCAGCGCACCCGCATCGAGCGGGAGCAGACACGCTTCCTCTGTGAGGTGCACAGCGAGTTCGGCTACGACGCCATCGGTCTCGGCGAGATGGACCTGAACTACGGTATCGACTTCCTGCGGGAGATGATCGAGCAATACGGTCTGCCTTACACAAGCGCCAACGTGCGCGACGGCTCCGGCGAACTCATTCTTCCCGAGTTTCTGATGGTCGAGCGCGCCGGCTTCAAGATCGGCGTATGCTCCGTCCTCGATGCCGAGCAGCGGATTCTCACGATGAGCGCCCAGGACGAAGAATACACAGTCGATGAACCCCTGTCGGTACTGCGGGATCTGCTGCCGCGCATGCGTGCGGCGGGGGCTCAGACCGTCGTGGTGATCGCCCACCTCGGCGACCAGAAAGCCGAACAGTTGCTCAATGACGTGACGGGTGTGGACGTATGCCTCGTGGGGCACAGCCGCCGCCCCTTCCGGAGCGAGAGGCTCGTCGACAGAACGTCTCTGATCTCATCGTCGTTCGAGGGCCGTTATCTCGGCCGAATGGACGTCGACCTCGGCGTATCGGGCGACCTTAAGGCTTTCGACGTGACCATTCTTGAATTGGGCGAGGAGATCGCCGACGATCCGATCATGCTCGATCGGGTCAATAAATTCAAAGAGCACCTCGAAGAATTCCGTCTCGTAGCCCGTGGTCCCTATCAGCCGACCAAGGGCTCGGACAAGGAGAGCTTCCTGACCGAGCGTGAGTGCCGCAAGTGTCATACGGATGTCTGGGAGGCCCTGCGCGAATCGACACATCAGGTCGCTTTTACGACCTTGGCTCGCAAGGGGCAGGCTCAGAGTCCCGAGTGTTTGGTCTGTCACACGACAGGCTACCTCTATATGAACGGATACGACGACCAACCGCCCCGGAACCGCCTGACCAACGTCCAGTGCGAGGCCTGCCACGGATACGGCACTGAACACAGCCGTGACGGCAGCTGGTTGGCCCAGGCACGTGCGAGCTGCGTGTCTTGTCACGATCAGGAAAACAGTCCGGAGTTCGACTATGACGCCTACTGGGCCAAGATTGCGCATTGACGTGAATCTCCACCGCACCATGAACGGCCGGACTCCGATGAGTCCGGCCGTCGCGGTGATCGGGTTCGTGTTGATGATGCTAGTTCCGCTCGGTGCGGCAGCTCTCGACCTCTTCACATTCTGGAACGATCCCGAGATCACACTCGATGTCTCGGCCGGGGACTGGGTCCTCTACCGTATGGTGACCATGGATGCAGGTCGGCGATCCGAGGACATCGTCCGTGTACGTTGCGAACATGCGGACGATCACGGCTGGCGCCTGAGCGTGTCGCCGGTGATCGACCTGGACGGATTCCTCGAAGACGTTGCGGAGGGTTCCTGGAGCTTCACTCTGGATCGTGACGGTGCCGGAGGCGCTCGATTCATCGATCATGTCCATGACGTCGAGCGTGTGGAGGAGGGAGAGCGCCGATCCATTGCCGACCGCGAGTGGCGGGAAGATCCTCTGTTGAGCGTCACGCTCGGTGACGGCTTCAATCCTGACTCCCGCGAACGGTCCGGCGATACGACGCGTGTCGTGGCAGGTCGGGATCTCCTGTGTTCGGGATTGAATCTATCGGCCTGCGACTCGACGCGCATCGAACTGCCGAAGGGCGTGCTGCTGCAGGTCCATACACGGACCGTGAGTGTGACCCTCCATGACAGTGTTCCTTTTCTCGGCGTGGTGTACGCGAGTGAGAGGGGAGAGACCAGATCGGAACTCGACCCGCCCGGGCGTCGTCGCCAACCTCCTCCTCGTCTGCGAATCGAGACGATGGAGCTCATCGACTTCGGGATCTCGGACACCCACTCCGGCGGCGGGGGTTGATGGATGCCCCGCATCTGTGGTATCATGTCATATGCTCACGAATGAACTTTGGCACCTCAGGCAGCAAGCTCACCACTTCATCCTGAACGCCAACCGCAGTTGTACGCCGCAGGAGATTGCGCGCCACCTTTTCGGGCCTCAACGCCACGAAGACCCGGTCGCGCAGCTCGTCGTACGCAATATTCTAGACGGCGACCCCGCCGTCTGCCGAGGGCACGATGCGCGCTGGATCGCCTTCGACGCCCCGTTCCTAGAGCATCCCTTGAATGAGCTTCGTCATGTCGTGGTCGACCTCGAGACCACCGGGAGCCTGATCGGCGTCGACCGCATCATCGAAGTCGGCATTGCCGTACTCGAGGGCGGCCGCATTACGCAGCGCTTCAGCAGCTTAACTCATAGCAGTCGTCCGGTATCGGGCCGCATCCGACGCCTGACCGGGATCCGATCGAGCGATCTCGACGGCGCGCCCGCCTTCGGTGAGGTGGCCCCCATCATCATGGATATGCTCCGTGGTGCCGATTCCTTTGTAGCCCATGACGTCCGTTTCGATCTCAACTTCCTGGGCTGGGAGCTAGCGCGGCACGGCCACGTCATGCCAGAGCTGCCGGGGCTCTGTACGCTCCGTCTCGCCCAGCAGCTGTGGCCCGATCACGATGGCTGGAGACTGCAAGACCTCGCCGGCAGCTTCGCCGTGACCCACGATCGTCCTCACCGGGCCGGCGAAGACGCCTTGGCCACCGCCGGTGTTTTGGCGCACGCCCTGGAACAAGCGGTGGTGAGTGGGGCCGCCGTTTTCGGAGATCTCTACCGTCTCACATCGTTCCTGGAAGACACCGATCATGACGGTGACGAGATGGCTGCCCGAGCAGGGTGATCGTTTTCATACACCATTTTCTCGATCTTTCCCCACCCGGTTGACTCTCGGGTCTGCTTGCGTTAGGATACCGACCACATCAGATCGACGCTGTCCTGCTTCGCACCACGCATTTGCTTCGGGTCGAAGTTTTTCAAGGAGGAATGGGATGCAGCGGATCCGGGACGAAAAAGACATTCTCGTCAAAGACAAATCCTATGTGAAGTTCGAACGTCTTCTCTCCAAGGCGGAGTCCGAAGGTCGTCTCGACGGTCATTTCAAGTGTCTGACTTGCGGCATGCGCTACTGTGCTAAGTACGAGGCCGAGAGTTGCTGCAAGATCCTTCCGTGATGGGGCTACGGCCCCTTTCATCGTCGGCTCGTCCCTCCCAGATCAGGGCGCTATGATGATCCTCCAGTATTGCTCTGTCTGTAAGGCAGAGTACGATATGGACGTGGTTCCCACAGCCGACGACGACGGCGTCCTCTGGCTCCAGTGCCCCGTCTGTAAGGGATATCTACCCAAGGTCAAGTCGAGCCTACAAGTGGTCGATGCCCAAAGGGAGGCGGATGAGGCGGCGACGGTCTCCCAGAGCGGCACTACCCTCGGGAATCAGTCGGTTTCTGACCCATCGGCTCAGACGCCGGAGCCTGAAGTGGTCAACATCGGGGATGTGGCTGAGGTCTTGGACATGGACCTCGATGACGTCGCGGCGATTATCCCTGACACGGAAGACGAACCATCCCCCGAGGTGAAGGATGCAGCAGTGCTGGTCACCGACCAGGACGAGGGCCTGGAACTCCTCGAGGCCATGGATGTCTCAAAGGCCGTCCCCTATCGGCCGTGGCAGACATATGCGGCCGGCGATATTCTCCATCATCTGGCCTGGAACGATCATGGCGTGGTTCTCGACAAAGAGCAGCTTCCCGGCAACCGGTGGGTCCTCAAGGTCCGCTTCGCCGAGGCCGGCCTTGTCCGGCTCATCGAGGACGATGGCTCCCGGCAGGCATGACCGCCGGAATCAGATCGTCCTGACGCTGGTCGGGATGCTCTTCGCCGCGACATCGGCACAGGCTCTCTCCGTGACGAACGAGCCCACTCCCTGGCACCTCCTGGATGATGAATCCTCTCTGGCGGTCACCATTGGATTGAGCGACGATGAGCGAACGGGTTGGTCGTCGAATCATGCCGGTCTGATGTTCCGATTGCCGACCGGTGAGCGTACGCGGGCCTATGCACGTTGGTTCCACGTGGTCTACGACGATGCGGGAGTCAATGCCTCCGACCGTTGGCCGGAAATCGGCGTGATGGAACCTGTCGAGGTCGCCATACCTGATGGAGAGCTCAGACAGAGTGATGAGGTCCTGCTCTGGAACGTCCTCGATCGTCATGTGGGTTGGAGCCGTCCTGAATTCGGCATCTTGGGCTCAATGCAGTGGCCGTTGCTCGGCGGATTGAACTACGCCGCAAGCGCATGGCTCCCGTTCGCCTCCAATGAACTCTATCCATATGCTGCGCGCAGCATTTCAGGCCGAATCGCTTTGCGCAAGGAGCTCGACCTCGGGCCGGCTTTTACTCTGGCTTTCGACGGGTTTCTAACCAGGGACATGGCTCCGGGAGGAGATCTCCTGACCGAAGACGCCATGGTCGGCTGGTCGGGGGGGGGGCGGTTCTCCGCGTGAATCCGGGTGGAACCTGGAGGCTCGAGGGTGGACTGTCCGCCGCTTCGAGCAATCAGACGGTGCTGGAGCTGCTCCGGATCGAAGCTGGGCGGAGCCTCGGCGAAGGGCTACGGTGCCGCTTGTGCCTGGAACATCATCTCGGCGACGATCAGGATCGCCCGTTCGCAACTCGCGTGCTCGCCGTCTGGTCCCTGGCCCTGCCGGGGGGAGAGGAGTCCGGGGATGACCTCCTCGAGTAACCTTGATCACCGTCTGACCATGCTCGTTGCGTCCGTGCTTGTGCTGCTCGCCCTGCCAGCAGTTGCCCAACCTGTTGCGGACGGACTACGATTGAGCATTGTCGACACGCTCAGGATCACCGATCTGGAACTGCGCGGTTTGGCGTGGATCAGTGACGACACGATCCTCGCCCTTGTCGCCGATCCCGATTCGACGCCTGGCTCCCCACCTTTGAGCACTACCCTGGTGTGGAGTGACGGCGACGGGAATGTCTTGCGTGAATTCGACGTGACCGGTTTGCTCTCCCGGGGCTTGGCCTACGATGGCGAGTGGTTGTGGAGTCTTGCCGATCCCACCTCCGAGACGGGCGCCCTGCTCGTGCAACTCGAACCCGACACGCTCTATGTCGAGCAGAGCTACGAGCTGCCGGGGCATCGTCCTACTGACATCGCCTGGGACGGGAACTCGTTCTGGATCGTCGATCATGATCGCGGCCGTCTCGATCGTTTTGATCTAGATTCGGAAGATGTGACCCGATCCAGGCCGTCGCCCGGGTTTTCTCCCTCCGGCGTGGCTCACGACGGCCATTTTCTCTGGATCAGCGACTTCGGCACAGGTCGGTTGGATCGACTGTCGAAAGGCGGCAGCGTCTGGAATGGTACGGTCTCGGCCGACTCTTATTTTCGTCGCGGTGAAGAGATTGCGTTGGTCTGGGGACAGGGGTCTTTGTGGCTTCTGCCGGCTGGAACGGGTTATCTCCTCCGCGTAGAGTGGGAATAGGCGACTTGACAGAGCCTCATCGTTGAGTTATCCATGTTATCTGAATTTGAGTGTCAGGTTCACTACTCCTGCGAGGAAGGTGGCGCTCGTGGCCATGGAAAAACAAGTTACCGCCGATGTCGTCAGCGAAAAAGAGCGAGACTTTCAGAAATTCATTCAGATTCGCGGTCTGAAATCGACCAAGCAACGCAGCACGATCGTCAGCGTGTTCTTCAATATGATGGGGCATATTTCCGTCGAGGAGCTGCTGCGAGAGGTCAAAGCCGTCAATCCCAAGATCGGGTATGCGACGGTCTATAGAACCCTGCACCTGCTCGTTGAAAGCAGTCTTGTCGAGGAACGACGGTTCGGCGACGGTCTTGCCCGCTACGAAGGCCATTCCCAGGTTGAGCACCACGATCACATGATCTGCCAGGAATGCGGCAGGATTCTTGAGTTCTTCAATCCTGAACTCGAGGCTCTGCAGGAGAAGCTGGCCGTGGAGCACCATTTCGAAATCCACCGGCATCGTCTCGAGCTTTATGGGAAGTGCACGGATCTCGATGGTTGTCACAAGCGCAAGGCTCAGCGGAAGGGCTAACCGGCGCCCGGAATCGAAAAACGCTGGCTCCATCCGGCGGGTTGACGCATCTTGATGCGCAACGGCCGCGCCCCCGCGACGGGCGCGGCCGTTTTTTGCATTTTCCCAGAAGGTGACCATGTCCAGGGAAGGTTGGCTCCACATCCTTGTGGATCGCGGTGCGCTGCGGCACAACATGTCGGAATTCCGTCGGCATCTGCCCACGGCGGTCCGTCTCCTGGCTGTCGTGAAGTCCGAGGCTTACGGACATGGCTTGATTTCAGCAGCCGGTGCCTTTCTGGAGGGCGGCGCCGATATGCTCGGCGTTCATTCCATCAATGAGGCGGCGGTTCTCCGGGCTGCAGGCGTTGCGGCGCCGGTTTTGGTGCTGGGGCCGCTGGATCGGGATGGGGCGGTGCAGGCGGCTCGTTTGGGAGTCGAGATCACGGTGTCCTCGGTGAGCGGGGCTCATGCAGCAGCTGCCGCCGTGTCCTCCGGCGACCGTTCTGTGCGCGTTCATCTGAAAGTGGAGACCGGCGTCAACCGGCAGGGCATTGTCGAGAAAGAACTCGATGAAGTGCTCGATATCTTCGCCGGGGAAAAGGGACTGAGACTTGTCGGACTGTCGAGTCACTTTGCCGACATCGAAGACACAACCGACCATTCCTTTGCCCGAATCCAGTCGGCCCGTTTCGAGAACTGGAAGTCGTCCCTCGTCGAACGCGGACACAGGGGGTTGTGCGTCCACATGTCATGCAGTGCGGCGGCGATTCTCTGGCCTCTTTCCGAGGTCGGTCTCGTCAGGATCGGGATTGCGGGATACGGCGTGTGGCCGTCGCGGGAGACCCTGGTCTCGGCGCGGAACCGCAACGCTGCCGATCTGGACCTGCGTCCTGCCTTGAGTTGGCGTTGCCGTGTGTCCCAGGTGCGGATGGTGCCGGCCGGCGAGACGGTTGGATACGGACGTCAATGGAAGGCCCCGGTGAAGAGTCGGATCGCCGTGCTGCCGGTGGGCTACGCCGATGGATATCCTCGCGGCCTATCTGGGCGTGCTCATGTTCTGCTCGGAGGATGTCGCGCGCCTGTGGTCGGCAGGATCTGCATGAATCTGACGATGGTGGACGTGACCCATATCCCCGATGTCGAGAGTGACGACGTGGCCGTACTGCTCGGCCGCCAAGGGGAGGAATACATTTCGGTGGAGGACCTGGCCGGTTGGCTTGGTACCATACCCTATGAAGTTCTAGTGGGTCCCGGCGCAAGCTGGACCCGCAAGGAGGTCGACTGACGTGTTTTCTGGGATCCGACGTTTCTTCGACGATGAGATGGGTTCTGCGGACACAAACGTCTCGACCGGGTTGCGGCTCCGTCTTGCAACATGCGCCTTGTTGCTCGAAGTGGCCGGTGCCGATGACCATGTTGCTCCCGAGGAGCGGAACGCCGTGATCGCGGCGGTGCGCCGCCAGTTCCATCTGGACGAGGACAGCGTCGAACGACTCTTGGATCTCGCCGCTGAGGAGTTGAGCGCCAGCAACGACCTGTACCAGTTCACGCGTCTGATCAAGGATCACTTCACGCGCGAAGACAAACTGGCCGTAGTGGAGTCGCTGTGGCGCGTCGTCTGGAGCGATGGCGTCCTGGAAAGCCATGAAGACGCCATGATGCACAAAGTGGGCACCCTGCTTGGAGTGTCCCACGAGGAGCTCATGGCTCTGAAGATCCGCGCCCGCAGATCTGCTCCTGAAGCTGGATGACTCTTCGGTGTTCCTCTGCGTCCTCGATGTGTCCTCCTAGGGACACTTGGGCTGCGTTCGGGCTTCTTGTTCAAGTCTTCATATTTTATAACTGATTAATATTATTGAAGATAAACCTCCATAGCCTTTGTGGCACTTCCAATGCTGTAGGTCGTCCATTGTGATGACGAGCCGGCGACCTTATGGATTCCGGCACATTTCGAGGGCAATGGGAAGGAGCACGACATGAGGACCATCAAACTTCTGGGCATCGTCGCCATGCTGATCCTGCTGGTCATGGGGCTGACCGGATGCAGTGAGACGAACCCCACCGCCACCGATCAGGTGGCCGTGGACGATTACGAGACCATGGATCTGGACAAGGCCTACGGCGGTCTGACCGCCACCGATGAGCAGATCGACTTTGACGATCCCTACTTTGCCACAGTGGCGGTCGAAGATGTCGAGATCGAAGCCGAAACCGAAGACCCCCTGCAGGACGACCTCGAGGTGGAGCTCTATGAGCAGCAAAACCTCGGCCAGGCCGATCCCGCCGGCGGCCGGCCGCGACCGATCATCACCGTCGTGCGTCTGACTTGGGGACAGCTCGATGGACTGCCTGAAGACATCATCGAGACAGATGAACCGTTGGATTGGAGCGGGCTGTTCCAGGCCGATCGCGGCATTGTCGTGGCCCGGCGTCTGATTCTCTTCGAAAAGCCTCGCGACCATGTAGTGCGACCCCGTATCGACCGTCACACGGTGGCCTTCGTCTCTCATACCGGCCCGCATTACGACGGCTTGGTACTCGAAATCATCGAGCCCCCTGCGGGTCCTGCGGATTCCACGGCGACAGACATGGGTCCGAACATGATCCACCTGCGCACTCCGCAGCTGAACCTGGATCTGAACGTAGCCGACTTGGCAGGCATGAGTGAGACCTTCACCGTCGATGACCTGGGTAACGCGCTTCGCCTCGAGGGCTTCCACCTTTCCGATCTGGATCTGTGCCCCAAGGGCTTCCTGTCGGGTATCTGGGTCGATGAGGACCTGGTTCTCGAAGACGGCACCGTGGTCGAGGGCGGTTTCTTCAAGGGGCGCTGGATGAGCCTTTGGGGCCGGGCCATGGGGCACATGCGCGGGCGCTACGGCGTGAACGATGCAGGCGAGCAGGTGTTCTTCGGCAAGTACATCTCCCGAACCGGTCGATTCAAAGGGTTGCTCGAAGGCATGTACGAAGCCATGGACGAGAACGGACACGGCACATTCAGCGGCCAGTGGATCAACCGGGCCGGCACTGTGGAAGGTGTGCTGGGCGGCGGGTATGTCCAGATCGCGGATCGACCGGGCGGATTCTTCTCGGGTCGCTGGGCGACACTCTGTGACGAGGATGCAGAATCCATAGAGTAACCGCAATGGGGCACGATGGGAAACGGCAGGCCATGGACGGCCTGCCGTTTCTTTTGATTCATGGTGCCGCCTATTGAAGACTTGATCTCCGTAGGGTATAATAGGGTTCCCGCCTGATGATCCGCCCGTACATCGTCATGGGTTCGATTGAAGGAGACCGTCCATGCCCTCGAGATTCGTCATACTGACCGCATTGGTTCTAACTGTCGTTCTGTCCCTACCGGCCGATGCCGCATGGGTTGACCTCGGACGTCCAGACAGTGTCCGCCCTTTGGTGACGACGTCGGGTGGTGGCGATCTGATCACTCTGGAAATCGATGTTGCGGGCTTCGATCTCTCTTCGGTCGAAATCGAGGGCTCAAGCTACAGCCGCGTCACCCTGCCGGGCCACCAGCAGATGATGGAACGGGGCTATCCCGAGCTTCCCTTCATCTCGACGAGTCTCATGATTGCAGGCACCGGTTCGCCTCTCCTCCGAGTTGTGGATACGGAATGGATCGAAATCGCAGCCGATCCTGTCGCACCTTCCAAGGGACACTTCAGCCGCGACATCGATCCCGGCATGGTCTCCTACGAGTTTGCTGACTTCTATGCACAGGGCGGCGTGTGGCCGACGACAACCGTCGAATCCGCCGACCCGTTCATCGTGCGTGATGTGCGCGGCGTGAACCTGCAGCTGCATCCGTTCCGTTACGACGCCGACCGCGGCGTGTTGATGGTCCTGACCCGTGTGGTCGTCGAAGTGGAGACCAAGGGTGTCGGCGTCAACGAGAAGCTGTCGACGACACGCACCGTGGATGCCCAGTTCGACCGCATCTATCGGGGCTTGTTCGCCAACTACGGCGCTGATAAATATGTGCCGGTCAACCATCCGGGCCGCATGCTCGTGGTGACCGACGACGCCCTGCAGGGCGCCATGACCGATTTCGTGGCCTGGAAGCGCCAAAAGGGTCTGACCGTCGAAGTCATCACCACCAGCTCGGTGGGTGGAACGTTGGCAGGCGTCCAGAACGCCATCACGACGCGTTACAACGAGCCCGAGGGACTGACGTTCGTGATCCTGGTGGGCGATGTGGCGCAGATTCCGAGCCCGACGGGGACCGCGGAGGGGAACCACTCCGATGCTCTCTACGCCATGGTGGATGGATCGGATCTCTATACCGATCTCTTCATTTCCAGGATCTCGGCGAGCAATCCCACCGAAGTCCAGATCCAGACCAACAAGTTCATCCGATATGAGCGTGATCCCGATACGGGCACATCGGCGGCTTGGTATCACAAGGCCTCGGGGCTGGCGTCCAATGAGGGCAGCCCGTCCGACGCCGAGCGCGCCGACTGGGTTCGCACCGATCTGCTTGGCTACAACTTCACCGACGTGGATCAGATCTATCAGCCGAGCGGCACCACGGCACAGATCACCGCGGCCCTCGACAACGGTCGCAGCCTTCTCTACTACATCGGCCACGGCAGCGGCACGAGCTGGAGCAACCCGCCCTACAGCAACTCCACGATCCCCAACCTGAACAACGGCTGGATGCAGCCCTGGATCATCGATGTCTCGTGCTCCAACGGCACCATGACCCTCGAGCCCTGCATGGCCGAAACCTGGATGCGACTCGGGACGACGGCTCAGCCCGAAGGCGCCGTAGCCATCTTCTCGTCGTGGGGGACTTGCGCCTGGGTGCCGCCCACGGTGATGATGGACGAGGCCGTGGATCTTTTCGTAGCCGAGACCACCAACACCATCGGCGCCCTCTACTACTTCGGTGCCATGAAGGTGCTCGATGGTTACCCTGGCACGAACGGCGAGGGCCAGAAGTTCGTGGAGCAGTACAGCATTTTCGGCGACTGCTCGATGATCGTGCGCTCGGACGTGCCGACGGCCATTGCAGCCGTCCATCCGCCGGTCGTGCCGCTCAACGCGCCGACCTTCGATGTGAGCGTGCCCGGTGAGGCAGGACTGACGGCGGCTGTGTACTCCGGTGGCGTGCTCTACGGCTCTGCCGTGACCGATGGCACAGGCGCAGCGACCATCGTCTTCGATACGCCGGTCACGACGCCCGGAGATGTGACGCTGACGGTGACCGGTTTCAACAAAGTGCCCTACATCCAGACTCTGTCGGCCATCAACCCCTCGACGGTTGTTCTTTCCCCCACCGCCATCGACGCCAACGTGACCACGGACGTCACGGTGACGGTCTATGGTTCCGACGGCGTAACGCCGGTGCCCGACGTGTCGGTCTGGGCCGAAGGCCTCGACTATACATCTCCTGCGGGCACGACCGACGTCAACGGCCAAGTCGTCCTTTCGCTCACGTATTCCTATGGGCCGAGCCTGGACGTCGTCGGCCAGGAAAGCGGCGCCGCCTACGAACTCTTCCGCGAGCTGCTAGGAGTGAACGCTCTGGCTCTGACGTCGCCGGACCTGACCGTGAGCACGGCCTTCGGCATGGTCGATCAGTTCGGACTCAATCTCGAAGGCATCCTCAATGCCAGCGTCGGCGAACCCGGCGCCACTTTGCACGCTGTGATGCCCGACGGCGCCACTTCCAGCATCGTCGGCACGTCGCTGGCCGCGACGCCGGCGCAGCTAGGTTTGGTGACGGGACTGATCGCCTTGAGTGGCTACGATCTGTACAGTGAAGATTTCGATGTCATCACGGCCTTCGGCACCGTGGGCGGGCACGTGGACGCCGCAGGCGGTCCTGCCGTGGGCGCCGTTGTACGCTTCCTCGACGGCGCCGCCGCCGAAGTCTTCACGGCGGTGACCAACGCGTCGGGTGATTACACCGTGACTGTGGACCAGGTGGTTGCACCTTATACGGTGGTCGTCGACTTCTTCGGATTCCTGCACTACGAGAACAGCTTCTTCCTCGGCTACGGAGCCAACACCTTCGACATCGGGCTGGCCGCGGCTTCCGCTGGTGATCTCTCAGGTACGGTGACCGAGCTTGGCACCGGCGCACCATTGGCCGCTACGGTCAAAGCCTTGCGCAGCGACAATGGGTCGTTGGTGGCCCAGATCGCCACCGATCCCCTCGATGGTTCCTATACTCTTTCACTGTCCTACTTCACCTACGACGTGCAGGTTGTCAGCGTAGGTCACGTACCTTCGACCGTCGCGGTGACCGTCGATGCACCTACGGTGGCCAAGGACTTCGTACTCGATGTGACCAACGGCAACATCCTGGTGATCAACGACGGCCGCAGCGACGGGGTCGCAGCGGACAAAGTGAATCCCAAGGACCAGTCTCTGCTGGCCCAGGGCTACATGGCCGCAGCGGACCGTTCGGCTGCGACCATGGCCGCCGATCTGACGGCCATGGGCTACTCGGTGACCAACGAGGCCATGGACACGACCGATCCAGGCACATGGTCCACGTACGACTTGCTGGTCGTGTCCAGCGGTGCGAACACATCGTCGCTGAGCAACGCCGCGTTCCGTGCGGCGTTGGTGTCGTACTGCCAGGGCGGCGGCCATCTGTTGCTCGAGGGCGGCGAGGTCGCCTACAGTTGGAACAGCGACACGTCCATCAAGAACTCCGTCATGCACGTCAGCGCCTGGAACGGCGACTCGAGCGGCAGTGTGACCGTCGGCGATGCCGGTCATCCGGTGATGAGCACTCCCAACACCGTGGTCGGTCCCATCAGCGTGGGCTATTCCGGTTACGGCGACCAGGACCGTGTCACGGCGACGGCCGATGCGGTCATGCCCGGCCGCTGGAGCAGTTACTCGACCTATGGCAGCGTCGTCACGTTCGATGACAATGCGCTGCCCCAGGCAGGTCAAATCGTGTTTTTCACCTTCAACTACGACGTAATGGAGGCGACGGCCCGGGTCGGACTGCTCGAGAACGCAGCGGCATGGTTGCTGGGCGTCGAGATCGGATCATGCTCGGTGAGCGGCAATGTGAGCCAGCTGGGCGGATCGCCTGCAGCTGGCGCACTGGTCACCTTGCTGCCCGGCGGAGAGTCCACGACGACCGATGCGGGTGGAGACTACGGTTTCGTCGGCGTGTTCCCCGGCAGCTACACGGTCCAAGCCGGCATGGCTGACTGGAGCACGGAGCAGGTTCCTGTGACTCTCGTCGCTGACCAGTCGTTGACGGGCGTCGATTTCACACTTCTGCCGGTGATCGTCGATACGTTCTGCGACCAGACGGCGATCATGATTCCGGACGGCGACCTCACGGGTATCGACGTGACGATCCCGGTGGCGGGCTCTCTGAGTCAGACCATCTCGAGTGTTGAGCTCTACCTCGACATCACCCACCCGTTCATCGGCGATCTCGTGATCGATCTGATCGCACCGGACGGCACTACGGTTGCGATCCATCACAACACCGGGGCCGGCGCCGACAACATCCTGGGCTGGTATCCGAGCGAAATCACACCGAGCAGTCCCCTGACGGCGCTGGTGGGGACTCAGGTCGCAGGTCCGTGGACGCTCCACCTCCACGATGTCGGCAACTTCGATTTCGGGCCCCTCAATGAATGGTGCCTGAAGCTGACCTACACCGCCACCGTGACCGGAACCGGAGAACAGGCCCCGAGTGCCTTCACTCTGGAGCGGAACTACCCGAACCCGTTCAACCCTTCCACGACGATCCGCTTCTCGTTGCCGCGGGAAGGTCGGGCGGATCTGAAGGTTTACGATCTGGCTGGACGACTGGTGCGAACCCTGGTCGATGAGGTTCTGCCGGCCACGACTCATTCCGTCGAATGGCAAGGGCGTGATGATCGGGGCCGTGTCGTACCCAGCGGCACCTACTATTACCGGTTGTCGACGGACAGTGGGATGGCGGTGCGGCGGATGACCCTCCTCAAGTGATCGGAGGAGAGGGGCCGTCCTGAACGAAACTGCCTGACATCGTTCAGGACGGCCCCTCTCCTCCTCATGGTGGGGGGGGGCAACTTAGGCCCCGGGCTGATGCCCGGGGCCTCGTTCATTGGGTAGACTGTTAGAGGAGTTCTAGGTTGAGGTTGTCGACATCGACCAAGGGGTGGGTGTCGAGGATGCGGCGGGCTTGCAGGACCAGGTCGAACCGGCCGATGATCTCGCCTTTGCCCTTGAGTTCGTAGTCGTGGGTCGATGCATAGGCTTCGACGCCCTTGGCGGAGGGGTCGATGGTCTCTTTGCGATCGTAGTTCACGATCTTCAAGCCTCTGGGCAGGCTCTTGAGAAGCCCTTCGATCTCACGACCGTACCGGGGCGCGTAGGCCTGATAGCCGAAGCAGAACTTCGCCCGTCGGATCTTGCGCTCTTCCAGGATCTGCAGCCCGGTCTCAGCAAACATCGTTTTGGCGTGCTTTTTGACGAGGGCCCGGGTTGTGCCGTCGACGACCACGTGGACCTCGTGGGGGTGGACCCGCAGCGCCGCCTTGATCTTCTCGCGGAAGGTCGGGCCGGGGATGTCCTCGTCGGGGCCGTGGACGATCATGCCGTCGTGGCCGGCGCCGACCATCAAGCCGGTCAGGAAGCCGTGGGCCAGGTCTTCAGGGCCGGCCAGGCTCAGTTCGAAATAGGTGCTCGGCCGGGTGGTCGTGTTCTGGGTCGCCATCGGTATCCCCCTATACGAAGAAGACCAGGGTGACGATCACGAAGACCGGCACCAGGATCGGGAGCGAGTACTTGAGCAGGTAGCCGAAGAAGCTGGGCATCGGGATGCCGGCCTCCTCGGCGATGGATTTGACCATGAAGTTGGGCGCGTTGCCGATGTAGGTCATGGCGCCCATGAACACGGCGCCGGCGCTGATGGCCTTCAGGTCGGCGATGAAAGCGGGATTGCGTAGGGCAACGTCCGCGTAACCCAGCATGCCGGGCACCGCCGACTCAGGCATTCCGAAGCTGCCCAAGGCCGTGTTGAAGAACGTGAGGTACGTGGGCGCGTTGTCGAGGAAGCTGGACAGGCCGCCTGTCACCCAGAAGTAGTGCATGGGCGTCTTGACGAACTCGATGAGCCCCGCCAAGGCACCTTGGGTGCCCACCTGCAGAATGGCCAAGGCGGGTATGATGCACATGAAGATGCCGGCGAAGAGGTAGGCGACTTCCTGGATGGGGAACCAGGAAAACTCGTTCTTCTTGCGGATCATCTTCGTGGTCGTGCGCAGCGAGAGAACGCCCATCAGGATCAGGAAGCCGTCACGCAGCCAATTCTGCAGCTCCACATAGACATGACCGAAGATGGGGATGTGGCTGAGTTTGACCGATCCGGAAAAGAGCACGCCCGCCATGATGCCCAGCAGGAAGATCAGGTTGTGCAGGCCTTCGATTTTCAGGGGCTCCTTGACGCCGTCGTCGGGTGCGTCGCCTTCCTTGCGAATAGCGAGAGTGTCGATGACGAAGAAGATCGCCAACAGCAGGATCGACACCAGCATCATCTCGGGCAAGAGGGCTTTCGTGACCCAGAAGAACGGCACGCCGTGGAGGAAGCCGAGGAAGAGCGGTGGGTCGCCCAGCGGTGTGAGCGAACCGCCGACGTTGGCCACCAGGAAGATGAAGAAGACGACAACATGCACCTTCTGCTGGCGCCAGGCATTGGCCCGCAGCAGCGGCCGGATCAGAACCATGGCTGCGCCGGTGGTGCCGATCCACGAGGCCAACAGTGTGCCGATGATCAGCAGCACGAGGTTCACTTTCGGCGATCCCCGCAGAGACCCGCCCACGTAGATCCCGCCCGAGACGGTGAACAACGCCCAGAGCAGGATGATGAACGGGATGTAGTCGATGAGGTAGATGTGCAGAATCGCCTGCAGCGCCTCAGCCTTGTAGGCGATCAGGAACGGAACCGCGAAGAGCAGCGCCCAGAGGGCCGAGATCTTCGGGAAGTTCTTGTGCCAGAAGTGGGGGGCGACCAGGGGGAACACGGCGATGCTCAGCAGGATGCCCACGAAGGGGATGGCGCTCCACAGCGGGAGGCGCGTGCCGAGACCGGGTTCGTGGTGTTCGACGTGGACGGCGGGTTGTTCGCTGTTGTGTTCGTCGGCGTCGACGGCGTCGACGGCGTGCTCGTCGACCTGAACCTGCGCGGCCTGGTCATCGTGTTGAGGTGTTGTGGCTCCTGCGGTAGCGGGTAGCAGGACCAGGGCGGCGAGAACGATGAGTAATGAAGCGAAGCCCAAAGCTCTTCGGACGAACAACATACAATCCATGCCAGCTCCTCTGCAGGGGAACGGGGTCCCGGGACGGTGCATCCCTGCACCAGCGCGAAGTCTATGCTATCGACTTCATCATCGCGGACTTGAAGCTAGAGGAGGTAAGGGCGGGTGTCAACGTTGGGCGAAACGAGATGAATTCTGTCCATTCGCTGAGTTTTGTGGCTTTGGATCGTTTATCAACCCTGGCGGCAAATGAAAATCAATATCATATAGATCGATATTTACCTTGATTGTCATTTTTTCAGGTGGCACCATTCGCCGCAAGGTTCCGCCGCCGGAGAGCAACTGATCGCTCCGGAGGGCACGAAAGGATTCGTCGAAAAGGAGATTCCCTTGAAGTTGCTCAAGACTGCCATCCTGATGGCCATGATGCTGATGATCGCTGCTCCGTTCGCGACCGCTGGTGCGTGTGGTGCTGACTGTAAGGAAGCCTGTTGCGAGAAGGCCGACATCGTTGTCTACGGCAGTGCCCGTCACCGCCTGGAGATCGACGGCAAGTCGTTCGACAAGGACGCCAACATGGACTGGATGCAGTACATGCGCACCCGTCTGGGCGTGAAGGCCTCCCGCGGCAACTCGGGCATGGTGTTCGAGGTGCAGGATTCCCGTGTGCTGGGCGACACCCCGGGTACGCTGAACGGCACGTTCACCAACGGCAACAGCTTCGAGAATTTTTACTACGATGGTCCTTACAAGAACATCGGTGGCTATGCGAACGACTTCGGCGTCCGCCAGGCCTACCTGTGGCACAACCCCTGTGAGAAGGGTTCCATCAAGGTCGGACGTTTTGGCGTCAACATGCACAACCAGCGTCTCGTAGGCGAGGTCAACTGGGACCAGGTCGGTCGGACGACCGAGGGCCTCATGTTCAAGCGCAGCTTGAACGACAACGTCTCGATCATCGGTGGCGCTCTGCAGATCGCCGAGCAGAACTTCGACAACGGTGACGACAACGCCACCGACCCGATGTTCTACATGCTCGACTTGAATCTCTCGGAGCAGAACGTCGATTTCTTCATGTACTTGCTGAGTGGTGGCTCTGACCTGTTCTTCGATTCGGATTACTCCGCTGGCCGCAGCGACGACGTCAGCCTGATGACCTTCGGTGCCTACAGCAGCCGTGAGTTCGGCTCGAACTTGTTCTACGACGCCATGGTCGCCATGCAGACCGGCACGTACGAGGAATGGGCTACCGGCGGCGACACGACCGATCTGAGCGGCATGATGTTGAACCTGGAAGTCGGCATGAACATGGAGAGCGGCACCACGGTGTCCGCCCTGGTCGACTACACCACCGGCGACGACAGCACGACCGACGAGTACGAAGCCTTCAACAACCTGCTGTACACCGGCCACAAGTGGAACGGTTACATGGACTTCTTCAACGGCAGCTACGGCAACGGCGACAACGGTCTGACCGACATCGCCGTTCGGGTTGCGCATCCGATCAACGAGACTCTTTGGGTGAAGGCTGACGCTCACATGTTCAGCAGCACCGAGGAGTACGCGGATGGCAAGTCCAGCATCGGTAACGAGCTCGACATCACCCTTGTGAAGAAGGCCGGATCGATGAAGATCAAGGGCGGCCTTAGCTTCTTCATGGCCAACGAGGATTGGGCGGGCGCCGACGCCGCGACGGCGAAGTGGGCCTTCCTGCAGTCGTCCTTCGGCTTCTAACAGTCCCGGCTGGAACCGATGACCCCCGGCGCCTCGGCGCCGGGGGTTTTCGTTTGTCCTGTGGTGGACGCGGAATCAGGATGCGGAGTCGAGCAACCCGCGGAGGAACGGTGTGACGCCGTTGAGGATCAACTGCACGGCGATGACCGTGACCAGCAGACCCATCAGCTTCTCCACGACCTTCATGCCCGTCTGTCCGAGCCGGAGCAACACGCGGTCGGCGGCCCAGAGGATGAACCCAGTCAGCAGCAGGATCACCAGCACGGCGCCGCCCACGGTCGCGAGGCCGACGGCGGTGCTCGCCTCGGCGCGCAGCACCATGACCGTCGTGATCGAGCCCGGGCCGGCGATCATGGGGATGGCCAGCGGCGTGATCGAAGGGTCGCCGTCGGGTTCGGGAGCGTGGTCTGCGTGATCGGCCTCGTAGGCGCGACGCAGTCCCGTCTGCCAGCGGCGGGGGCGCGACTGGAGCATGTCCAGCCCGATGCCGAAGAAGATCACGCCGCCGGCGATGCGGAAGGCGTCGACGGTAATGCCGAAAGCATGCAGCACGAGATTGCCTGCGTAGGCGAACATCAGCAGCAGGAGCAGTGATACGATCAGGGCCCGGACTAGGACCCGGCGCTTGGCGCGGTGGCTCATGTCTGCGGTCTGGCCGCTGAAGAACGGAATGCAGCCGAGAGGATCGATGACTGCGAAGAGCGACGATAGAGAAAAGAGAGCGAATCCCCAGGTATCCATGTTCAACCTCCCGTTGCGGCGAAGTATGGAGCCGCTCGGGGCGGGGGGCAACCTCAGCCCTGGAGATTGTCGGAGGATGGTCATATTCCTTGTCGGGCGAACACCAGTCTTCTATGCTTCCGCC
The DNA here is from genome assembly GCA_937910695.1 of uncultured bacterium. Taxonomy (GTDB): domain Bacteria; phylum Krumholzibacteriota; class Krumholzibacteriia; order LZORAL124-64-63; family LZORAL124-64-63; genus CALEMW01. Next base: position 19,253 of record CALEMW010000220.1, on the reverse strand, counting down.
GATGGACGAGTGACCGTTCACTCCTGAACACGGAGGCAACCCATGACGCGACGCAACGTCTTGGCCTGTGGACTTCTGGTGCTCGCCTGGCCCGTGCTGGCGATGTCTGCCGGTGGCTATGCGGCCGAGTTCCCGACCCTCGAAGGAGCCTCCTATGTGGGCTCCGCCACCTGCCTGGATTGCCACGACGACGTCGCGGACTTCTTCCGGCACACGCCCCACGCAGTCGAACGCGGCTTTACGGTTCCAGGCACCGATGTGGCGTCCTGCGAGGCCTGTCACGGTCCCGGCAGCCTGCACGTGGCCGGTGACGGCGATGGTCCCATCGCGGGCCCGTCCCTGCTGGCCGGTCTCGACGCCGCCGCGCGCCGCACCATGTGCACCCAGTGCCACACGCCCAAGGGCGACACCTGGCATGCAGGGCCCCACGCCGACGCTGATTTGGACTGCTTCACCTGCCACACCGACGTTGTGCATGCGGTGAGCGATGTGCGTCCTGCTGCGGACTTCCGGGTGCAGGGCGAGTTCTGCCTGCAGTGCCACCAGGACCGCACGGCCGATTTCCGCATGCCTTACCGGCACCGCGTGCTCGAGGGCGAGATCGGCTGCACCGACTGTCATTCGCCCCACGGCGAACTCGAGGCGTCCTACGGCATTGCTGGCGCCGATCAGGCTTGTTTCCGCTGTCATACTGAAATGGCCGGCCCCTTCGTCTTCGAACACGAGGGCGTCGCGGGTGATGGCTGCACGGCCTGCCACATGCCCCATGGCTCGATCAACGACAAGCTGCTGGTGCAGGACGCCAACGGGCTCTGTCTGCAGTGCCACTACGAGCCGGGCTTTCCGACCATCGGCGACGTGCCTCACGGCGCCATGTTGGCTCAGGAGTCCCGCTGTTACGACTGCCATCATGAGATCCACGGCTCGAACCTCGACCCCAACTTCCAGGACCGCTAGGAGGTGCCGACGATGAGGAACGCAAAGACATACGGCCTCCTGATCCTCGCAGTGGTGCTGGGTGCCACAGCGGCGACGGCCGGCGATACGGCACGTCCCTGGGCGGAGCCGGGCGACCAGGTAGGCCTTTTCAACCACTGGACCGCAACTGTAGAGACCTTGGACGCTTATGGTTACGAGGGAAAATCAGCGGAAGATTGGGGTCTGTTCGACGAGCATGCCTTCGCTGGCGTCTTCGCCTGGAACCGTGTCTGGGACAGCGGCCGCTGGCTCACGATGCGTGGCGCGGGCAACAACCGCGGCGAGAACGGCGGGGCGGGTGCCTTCGACCTCGACGGCGGCGCTCCTGGGGTATTCACCTACGGAGCATCCTACAAGAGCTTCAACCATTACTACGACGGTACGAGCGAACTGCGTTATCCCATGGAGACCGCCCCCGAGTACCTTGCTTTTCGGCCCGACCTGCGCTGGGCCCGCGGCAGCATGGACACCCGCTATCGCCTGAATGGTCAGCTCACCCTTTTTGCGAGCATCGACGAGATCCGCCGATCCGGAGAGAAGGGCAGTCTGGCCCGTACCGCAAGGGGCTTGGCGGCGCCGGGCGTGAAGGAGTTCGAGACCAAATCGGTGCGGGGCACCGTGGGCGCCGACTGGCGCGCCGGTGGTCTGCACGGAGACCTCGGCCTGACGTTGGGCAAGGACGACGGTTCACGTCTGCTGCGCGGTCAACACGCCTATAGCGATGACCGTGTTTCGACGGTGGTCAACGGTGGTGTGGCCTGGAACGGCGACGGCCTGGCTCTGCTCGGACGGTTTTCCGCCGCGAAGCTCGACGTGACTCCTGCCGAAGGAGTGTCGGCCGAGGAGCACGTCGACCTCGAACAGACTTCGAAGGCCGGCACGGCTGCCGCCATGTGGCGCCCCTCGCCGAGCCTCGGCCTTACCGTGAGCGCGCGCGTCCAGAAAGTCGAAACCGACGGCGCGACCCCCGACGCAGGAGAGGTCGAAAGCCTCGACCGCGAGCGCACCCGTACCGGGCTGCGCGCAGACCTCAGGTGGACCGCCCCGGCCCGCACTCGTGTGATTGTGGGCTTCCGCCACGACAAGAGCGACCTGTTGGAGACCTTGGTCGAAGCCGGCGGCACGCTGGATCCGGCTCAGGTGACTGACCAGGAACGCACGACCACGACCCTTTCGTTCAAGGCGAGCCGGCGGTTCTCGGCGAAGTTCTCGGCCAAGGCCGACATCCGTTCGAGCAAGCTGGAGATCGTGCAGGCCGAGACGGGCGACCTTCGCTACTGGCAGGGCGACCGCAAGCGCGACCGCATGAAGGCTGCGTTGGCCGTGAATTATGCGCCGCGTGCCGGCCTGAGGTTGGATCTGGGCGGGCAGACGATCCGCCAGACCTTCGAGCGCACGGACATCACGGGCGTGGAGAACACCTTCGATGCCGACCGCGGCTATGCGACCATGTCGTGGCTGGCCACGGACAACGTAACGTTGCTGGGCAACGTGTCCTTCGGCCACGAAGTCTATGATCTGCCCGACGGCGTAACGCCCGCCACCGGAACAGCCGAAGTGACCTACGACACTACGACCATGCGCTTTGCTCCGGGCATGTTGATGAGCTTCGGCGACAAGTGGCGACTGGAAGGCCACTGGGAAGCTGTGCGCAATACCGACTCCGTGTCCAACGACTACGATCGCTGGTTCGCCCAGGCGAGTTATGTGATGAACGAGCGGATGACCATCACCGGCCTGTACCGCAAGTACGAGTTCGATGAGAACCGCTGGGATGATTACATCCTCGATTTGTATGCGGTTTCGGTGTCGGCTCGGTTCTGATCCAGGCAGCCATGAATAACGACGTCTCCAACTCTGGTTGGGGGCGTCGTTTTTGCGTTCATTTCCCACTTTATCGATGGGATAGGTCCGGCTAAGTTAATTATATAACAGTATTTGACAATCATAAAACAACGGCTATCGTCCTTGTGTTGGTCAACGTTCGCTGACACGCAGGAGCACCATGGCCGCCACAGCACGCCATCCCAACCGCCGCCTCGAAATCCTTGAAAAGGCAGCTCCTATCTTCGCCCAGCACGGGTATGAGGGTACGGCCATACGGAGCATCGCCATGGCATGCGACATCACTGAAGCCGCGATTTACAGGCATTTCGAGCACAAAGCGGATCTCTATGGCGAAGTCATCCGCTTCAAGGCGCGGCAGCACGATCTGAGAGGCGATCTCTTCGAGAGCGTGGGCGGTCGGACCATCGAAGAGATCCTGACCGCCGTCGCCCACCATATCCTGGCCCTTGCGGATCGCGATCCGGAACTCGTGCGGCTGATGTTCAGCAGCAGCCTCGAGGCGGATCATGCCACCGCCACCCTCTTCCAGGAAATCCGCGCCCCCTACATCGAATTCCTCAGCGGACAGATCACCGACAGGATCGTTACGGGAGAACTGAGGGATGTGGAACCCTACATCACCAGCCGCTGCTTCGTCGGCATGGTGATGGATTGCGCTTTGCATTCGGGCGTGTGGAGCCGTTTGACAGGCGTCGCATTCGAAGCCGAGACCGTGGTTTGCAACAATGTGCCGATCTTCGCCCGGGGACTGTTGAAGAAGACTCCGGGAGAAGTGGCGTGACAGGGATGGTCCGAACATGAAGCGCATTCTTCCGATTCTGATGATCACGATGTTCGCGACGCTGTTGATTCAGGGCTGCGAACACGACACTTCGAACGGTCCCGCCGACCCCGTCGACCCGGGGCCCGATCCGGTCGTGACGGACAAGACCTGTCTCGGCTGTCACAGCGATCAGGCGGAACTGGTATTGGCTCTCGGTGAGGAATCGGGATCCAAGGTGCCGGTACCCGACAAGGGCGACGGCTGAGGCGGCGACGTACCCGAGCTGGAAGCTTGGGAAAAGGTCTACATGACGGGCAGCAAGCTCTCAGAGTTCCTCGGCAGCGTCCATGGCTCCGGAACCTGTCAGAGCTGTCATCAAGGTGCGGCCGATCTCACGTTCGAGACGATGGATGAGGCCCACACGGGAATGATCCGCGATCCGAGCGCCGTCGGTGCATGTGACGGCTGTCACGCCGGCATCGTCGCTGCCAATGCGAACAGTCTGCATACGAACCTCTGGGGGGAGAAGAAGGTCATCGAACAGCGCGGCGACTGCACGTTCGAGGGTAGCGGTTACGAAACGTACTTCGATCAGAAGTGTGCGGGCTGCCATACGACTTGCGGTCAGTGTCATGTCAGCCGGCCCAACAGCGTGGGTGGTGGTTTCCCCAAGACCTTCACCTATCTGTCGCATAGCTTCCAGCCCACGCCGCACATGACGGAGCAGTGCACGGCTTGTCACGGTTCACGGGTGGGGACGGATTTCCTGGGGCAGATCGAAGGCAATCTTCCGGACGCTCATTACAGCCGAGGCATGCGCTGCGAGGCCTGCCACTCGGCCGAGGAGATCCACGGCGACGACCAGCATGTCGGCGACCACTACGAGCATCGCTACGAGGTGGCCACCATGCCGCGTTGCGAGGACTGCCACGACGGCGTGTCGAACTCTTACCACTCGGCGCACGTCGGCGGCTTCGGTCCCGAGCTGCAGTGCCAGGTCTGTCATTCGCAGCCCTACAAGAACTGTACGAACTGCCACAATCTCATAGCTGATCCCGAGGAGAAGTTCGATATCGAGCCGAGCCGGGTGCAGTTCAAGATCGCCAGGAACCCTCGAACCGACTATCGCGGCGAGTACGAATTCGTCGTGGTTCGGCACGTGCCTGTCGACCCAGGCACCTACGCCGACTGGGGGCTGACCCTCGACCCGGCGTCCTACACGTCTTTGCCGACGTGGAAGTACGCCTCGCCCCACAACATCCGGCGCTGGACGGCGCAGACAACGCTACCTGACGGCGGCAGTTGTTCGACCAGTTGCCACGGCACTCCCGACGGTCCCGAAGGCTTCTTCCTGAGGGAGAGCGATCTGTATGAAGCCGACGGTGTGACCAGACTTTCCGACTACGATGCCAATATCGGCATTGTGATCGAAGACGACCGGTAAACGCGTCGGGCCACGTTCACGGTGCCTTGATCTTGATCGCCGGCTGGACCGAGGACGGTCGTCGATCGTAATTTAAGAGCTTGGGTCTCGGTCCCGACCAAAGGAGAACGCGATGATGAAACGTAGGAGCTGGTTGGCAGTGGTGCTGGTCGCCATGGCCGCCATGTGGGGTTGTTCCGACGATGATAGTCCCGTAACACCGACCCAGACCGCCTATGAAATGATGGTAGAAGCTGGTGCAGCCTATATCAATGACAGCATCGACTGCCCCGGTGTGATCTCCGCGGCCGACCTGGTCGCTAACGGCCTCGAGAACTATACGATCTTCGATATCCGCAGCGAGCAGGCCTACCTGGACGGGCATATCCCTGGTGCGATCCATGCCGGCCTGGGCACCATCCTGTCGGACGTGGCGGCCAAGGCACTGCCGATGGATGCGAACATCGTGGTGGCCTGCTACAGCGGCCAGTCGGCCGGCCACGCCAAGGTCGCTCTTGAACTCATGGGCTATGAGAACGTGAAGTCGTTGCTCTTCGGCATGTCGAGCTGGTGCACCGCCACGAGCGGTAGCTGGAACGGCGGGATCGGCAACGCCCTTGGCGCCGGCGCCGAAACGACCAACAACAACGCCTCGCTGACGACTCACACCGTGCCGACCCTCAGCGATGATGTTGCGACCGTCGTGGCCGACCGCGTGGCGGCCATGCTGGCCGGAGGTTTCAAGGGTATCGCCTACACGGACATGCTGGCCAACGGCCTCGAGAACTACTTCATCGTCAACTATTTTGGAGAGGCCGACTACCTGGGCGCCGGCACCAGCGGCGTGCCCGGCCATATCCCGGGAGCGTTCCAGTTCACTCCGTACGCAAGCATGGGCGTCGACCAGATGCTTGGGAACCTGCCGACGGACATGCCCATCGTCGTCTACTGCTGGACTGGTCAGCACAGCAGCCAGATCACCGCGTACCTGAACATGCTGGGCTATGAGGCCTACAGCCTGAAGTTCGGCAGCAACGCCCTGTTCCATGACAACCTGACGGCTCACAAATGGTCAGCAGCGGCCATCAACGAATTCGACATGGACTATGGACTGCCCGCGAATGCGGATTTCGCGGCCATGGCCACCGCCGGTGCTGCGTACGTGAACGATAGCGCCGATTGCCCGGGCGTGATCTCGGCGGCGACCCTGCACGCCAACGGTGTGGAGAACTACAAGATCTTCGACATCCGCAGCGAGCAGACCTACATCAATGGGCATATCCCCGGGGCGATCCATTCCAGCCTGGGGAGCATTCTGGTTGATGTGGCGGCGAACGCCTCGATGTCCGACAACATTGTGGTGGCTTGTTATACGGGCCAGTCCGCGGGCCACGCCAAAATCGCACTGGAGCTCTCGGGCTATGAGAACGTGCAGTCGCTGCTCTTCGGCATGTCGAGCTGGAACAGCGTCCTGCGCGGCTCGTGGGATGGCGGCGTCGGCAACGCGCTGCCTCTCGCTGAGACGATGAACAACAATGCTGATCTCGGCGGTTATGTCTTCCCAGAATTGGTTGGCTCCGTGGACGAGCAGGTAGCGTCGATGTTGGCTGGTGGGTTCAAGGGCATCAGTTATACCGACATGTCTCTCAACGGTCTCGAGAACTACTTCATCATTAACTACTTCGGCGAGGCTGATTATGTAGGCGTCGGCACAAGCGGCGTTCCTGGCCACATTCCGGGTGCCTTCCAATTCACACCCTACGAGAGCATGGGCATCGAACAGATGCTGCCGCACGTACCGACGGATATGCCTGTGGTCGTCTACTGCTGGACCGGCCAGCACAGCAGCCAGGTCACCGCATACCTGAACATGCTGGGTTATGAGGCCTACAGTCTGAAGTTCGGAAGCAATGCCCTGTTCCACACCGATCTGACGGCTCATAAGTGGGGCGATGCGGCCGTTAATGAATTCGACATGGAGTACGGTCTGGCCCCCAATGCCGACTTCTCGGCGATGGCGGCCGCGGGCTCTGATTACGTGAACGACAGTGCTGATTGCCCGGGAGTGATCTCAGCGGCGACGTTGAACACGAACGGGGCGACCAATTACAAGATCTTCGATCTGCGGTCCTCTACCGTTTTTGCAGCCGGTCACATCCAAGGGGCCATCAACACGACGCTCTCGACTCTGTTGGTTGATGTCGCGGCTAATGCGACCACGAGCGACAATATCGTGGTGGCTTGCTACACAGGTCAGTCTGCGGGTCATGCCAAGATCGCTCTGGAGCTATCTGGCTACGAGAACGTGCAGTCGCTGCTATTCGGAATGGCGAGTTGGAACAGCACCCTCAGGGGATCCTGGGACGGCGGGATCGGCAATGCGCTGGCCGTAGCTGAAACGGATAACAACAACGGCGATCTTGCTTATTACACCTTCCCTGAGCTGAGCGGTACGGTGGCTGATCGCGTCGCCGCGATGTTGACAGGTGGATTCAAGGGCATCAATTACGCCGACATGGTCACCAACGGTCTCGAAAACTACTTCGTGATCAACTACTTTGGCGAGGCCGACTATGAGGGAGCCGGCACCAGCGGTGTCCCGGGCCACATTCCTGGTGCATTCCAGTACACGCCTTACGCCAGCATGGGTGTCGAGGAAATGCTGGTTCACATACCCACAGATATGCCTGTGGTCATCTATTGCTGGACTGGCCAGCATAGCAGCCAGATCACCGCGTATCTGAACATGCTGGGTTATGACGCCTATAGCCTGAAGTTCGGCAGCAACGCCCTGTTCCACGATGCCCTGACGGCACACAAGTGGTCCTCTGCGGCCACCAACGATTTTCCGCTGGTGACCGACTGACGGATCGAGGGTGATGAATGAAGAACGGGCGGCCCTGCCGGGTCGCCCGTTCCACGTCCGAGCCGCTGCAGCTAGAGGCGCAGCAGCTTGGCCACTCGGGTCAACCACAACCCCTTGAACCCCGTCCATGTCGGATGAAAGGCTTGAGCGTCCTTGTAGGTCTGAAGGGACTCGTCGTACCGCTTCTCGCGACGCAGACCCCAGGCTTCGCCGAGCTTGCAGCCTAGGATGAAGGTGTCCAGGTATTGGAGCACGTCGGGGTCGTTGATGTATCCCCGTTGCCGTTCCCGGACTTCGGCCACGGCGGGCAAGCGCCGCCAGCCCCGAGCGGTGACGCCGCCCGCGGTTTTGCGGTAGCGGTGGCCGATGGCGTCGAGGAACGCGAACACGACGCCCGAGCGTGCCAGCTTGAGCCACATGTCGATGTCGTCGCCGTTGCCCAGCTGCTCGTCGAAGCCCCCTTCGAAGGTCAGCAGTTCGCGGCGGGCCACGACACTGCTCGTGCCGATGAAGTTGGCGTGGATCAGAGCGTGGTGCAGGGGTGGTCCGGTGAACAGGGCGACCGGCGGCAGCTCAGGATTGGATCCGGCCGGCTGCAGATGCTCGCGGAAGGCCTGGTAATCGTCGAGCATGCACTCCTTGAGGACATCTCCGTCCTCGTCGACGACCATGAAATCGGTGAAGCAGAGGCCGGCGCGGGGGTGGGCGGTGAACACCGCGGCTTGGGCAGAGAGTTTGCCTTCCTCCATGATGTCGTCGGAATCGAACATCGCTACGAGTTCGCCGCGGGCCAGGCCCACACCTACGTTGCGGGGCCGTGCGGGACCGCCGCTGTTGGGGATCCGTTCGTATCGGAAACGACCGTCATGGCGGGCTGCCCAGCGGGCCAGTAATTCGGGGGTGCCGTCGGTCGAACCGTCATCGACGACAATGACCTCGACGTCGGGGTGGTCCTGGGAGAGGACCGACTCGAGTGTGGCGGGCAGGGTGGCCGCCGCGTTCCAGGCGGGGATGACGACGCTGATGCTGGGAAGCTGCATATTTCCTCCGGATCGATGCCCGACAAGCTAACACAACATTAGCCGAGCTGGTACACTCAACGTCATCGAAGGAGGTCATATGAACTGGAATGAACGACTCGACGCCATGGCGGCGGGATATCAGGATGCGGCGATTCTACTCGCGGCGATCCGTCACCGCCTGTTCGATGAACTCGACACGAGCCCGCGCACCGCCGCCGACGTGGCCACCGCCCGCGGGCTCGATGTGCGCGCCGTCTCGATGGTACTCCATGCCTTGGCCGCCACCGGAGTACTCGTCAAGGAAGGGAAGGGGTTCACCCTGCTGGAGGACCGTGCCCGTGTCCTGCGCAGCGACGGCGCTGACACCCAGGTCTCGATTTTCGGGCATCACGAGCACCTGTTGAAACGCTGGGCCCGTCTCGACGAGGTGTTGGCCAACGGCCGACCGGTACCACACGGCGAACGATCCGAGTCCGAGCTGCGGGATTTCATCTGTGGTATGGAAGACATCCAGAAGCGGAGCCTGCGCGGTGTTCTCGATGTCGTCGATTTTTCCGCTGTGAGGCACCTGCTCGACCTCGGCGGGGGGCCGGCCACCGCCGCGTTGACTTTCGCGGAGCGGTGGCCGCACCTCCGCTGCACCGTCTTCGATCTTCCCGCGCCCTGCGCCATCGCCCGCGAACGCATCGAGGCGTCGGGTTTGGGCGCGCGCGTGGGCGTAATGCCCGGCGACTACCACGTGGACGATCTGGGCGGGGGCTACGACGTGGTCTACCTCTCAAACATCATCCACAGCATGGGCGATCAGGAGACGTCGGCCCTCTACGCCAAGTGCTGCGAAGCGCTGGTGCCCGGCGGACGGCTGCTGGTGAAGGATTTCTTCCTCGATGACAGCATGACGTCCCCCCACTACGCGGCGCGCTTCGCCGTGAACATGCTGGTGGGGACGGAGAAGGGGAAATCCTACTCCGTAGGCGAAACAAGACGGATGCTCACCGACGCTGGCTTCAGCGCGATCGAGCGGCTGGACGTTCCGCCGCATTCCGCAATCATGGTCGGGGTGCGGACGGCGTGATTCAGGCGTAGGGTGTCGGGCATGACTTCATCACACCCGACACCCACGCGGCTGCTGGCCGCTTTCCTGGCGGTCTTGTTCATGAACGCCTCCTGTTCCGCGGGCGATGAGCCCCGCACGCCCGAACGTATCCGTTCCGAAGGCAACCGTCTCGCTGCCGCGGGCTCGCTTTACCTTCGCCAACACGGACACAATCCCATCGAATGGTACCCCTGGGGAGATGAGGCGCTGGCCAAGGCCAAGGCCGAAGACAAGCCCGTATTCCTCTCCATCGGCTACAGTTCCTGCCACTGGTGCCATGTGATGGAGCACGAAGTCTTCGAGCACGACGATGTGGCCGCCTATGTGAACGAGCACTTCGTGTGCATCAAGGTCGACCGGGAAGAGCGACCCGATCTTGACGCGGTGTACATGGAGGCGGTGCAGGCCATGACAGGCCGCGGCGGTTGGCCCATGTCCGTGTTCCTCACACCGGACCTGGAACCGTTCTGGGGCGGCACCTACGTGCCCCACGATCCCTTCCTCGAACTCTGCACCTCGGTGGTCACGCACTGGTCGACGCACCGCGACGACATCCTGAAGCAGGCCGGTGAACTGGCCGGCCAAGTGAACCGCGTACCGCGGGGCGACAACGGCACGGCCGCCGACGCCGCGCTGGTCGACGCCGTGGCCGCTGTCGCCATGCAGTCCTACGACGGCGAGTGGGGCGGATTCCAACAGAGCCAGAAGTTCCCCACGCCCCTGCGTTGGCGCTTTCTGCTCCACCACGCCCGACGCACAGGCGACCAGCGTATGATCAAGGCGCTGCGTCATACCCTCGAGGCCATGGACTCCGGCGGCATCCACGACCACCTCGGCGGCGCTTTTCACCGCTACACCACAGAGCGTACCTGGCTGGTGCCCCATTTCGAGATCATGCTCTACGACAACGCCCAGCTCGCGGGCTTGTACCTCGAGGCGGGCCAGGTCTTTGACGAAGAGCGCCACGTGCGTACCGGCCTGGGTGTGCTCGATTTCCTGCTCCGGGCCATGCACAGCCCCGAGGGCGGCTTCTACGCCAGCTTCGACGCCGACAGCGGCGGCGAGGAGGGCAGTTTCTATGTGTGGACGCCGGCGGAGATCGACGCGGTGGCGGGGCAGGACGGCCCTGCCTTGATGCGGTTGCTCGGGGTCCAGGCCGGAGGTAATTTCGAAGGCAAGACGATCCTCACCCGGCGCACCGACGAAACCGCCGTACCCGCTCTCTTCGAACTTTGGCGCGAGCCCCTCTACCAGGCACGCGCAGCACGCACGTGGCCGGGACTCGACCAGAAGGTCGTGACGGCCTGGAACGGTTTGACGATCTCTGCCCTGGCCCGGGCCTATACCGTGTCGGGCGAGGACCGCTACCGCGCCGCCGCTGAGAGTGCCGCCGACTTCCTCTGGCGCGTCCATCGCGATACCAAAGGACGTCTGGCACGCTCCTCGACGAATGGTCAAGTGAGCGGCGCCGGCATCCTCGACGATTACGCCTTCTTCGCCGCCGGCCTCTTGGACCTGCATCAGGCTACCGGAGATCTCGTTTCCCTGTCACGCGCCCACGACCTCGTTGAGACCGCCCGCGCAACGTTCACTCATCCCAAGTCGGGCTTCTTCCTCACTGCCGCGGACGTGGCCGCGCCTCTCGGGCGTCGAGTAGAGATATTCGACAGCGTAGAGCCCTCAGGCGCAGCAGTCATGACCCAGGTCCTGATTACGCTCGGCAGCCTTGTCGGTGATCCCGCCTTGATCGCCGAGGCCGACCGGGCCCTCGCCGCTCAGGCCGGGCTGATGTCACGCGCCGGTATGGAGATGGCCTGGTGGGCCGATGCGCTGCTGTGGCGGACGGCGCCATTCTACGACGTCGTGATCGCCGGTGATTCCACCGCTGCAGACACCCGTGCACTTCACGAAGCGTTCCGCACCGTTGCGCCTTCCCACGCCGTACTCGCGATGGTCCCTGCCGACGGAGCCGATGCCGCGACGCTGGCTTTGATGCCTGCCGCCGCGGGCAAAACGGCCCGTGACGGGCGAGCGACGGCCTACGTCTGCGTGCTCGGGATCTGCCAACAGCCCGTGCATGAAGCCGCCGAGCTCCGGGCCCAACTCCTGGACGGTTGGAAACACTGATCGTCGGTTTTCTGCGGATCGCCGGAAGCCGTGCAATTGCTCGACTCCGTCTACATCCAGAGGTTACCTTCCTTGTGGGAGGTGGCCATGAGGATCGGACGGCATCATGTCCTGCTGCTGCTGCTGGTCGTGACGGCGGCTCAGATCGGCTGGTATGAACCGCGGTTGCCGGATCAGGTCGTGTCGAACTTCGACTACGACGGCACGGCCAACGGCTGGTCGGACAAGGGATCGTTTCTGGGCGCCTTCATGCTCATGATGGCCTTCACACTCGGTTTGTTCTACGCCCTCTCCTGGATGATCCGCCGCATGGGCGGCAAGGGGATCAACGTACCCCACCGCGATTATTGGTTGGCTCCGGAGCGTAGGGAGCAGACCGCCGCCTACGTTGCCGGTCAGCTAGAAGCCTTCGGCCTGGTCACCTACGGTTTCCTACTCTGGACCCACCAGTTGACCATCAGCGCCAACCTGGTTGTGCCACCGCTGTTGCCCTCAGCTCCGTTCTGGACGGCAACGGGGGCATTTCTTCTCTACGGTCTTGTCTGGTCGATCAAGCTCGTATCACACTTCTCGACGCGCGGCCCCGACTGAGCGGCCTCGATCCTTGCCCGCCCGGGCCCCTGGGGCTATGCTGTCGGGCGTCTCAAACCGATTCCGGGAGTGTGGGCATGCAGCGAGGTGATTGGACATTCCGCACCGTCAGCGACGGCTGTTTCCGGCTCGACGGCGGAGCGATGTTCGGCGTGGTACCCCGTGTGATGTGGGAGCAGCACCATGAGCCGGACGACCAGAACCGCATCGAACTGAGTCTGCGCTGCCTGCTGGTGGAGCATGGTGAGAGGAAGATCCTGGTCGACACGGGGATCGGCGATCGCTGGGAAGAGAAGCATCGGCGCATTTTTGCTATCAAGCGGCGCCCCAACCAGTTGGTCGAAGAGCTGCGCACCCTCGGCGTCGAGCCCTCGGACGTGACCGACGTGATCCTCACCCACCTCCATTTCGACCATTGTGGCGGCACCATCAGCGACGACGGCGACGGCCTCGAACCCACTTTTCCCAGGGCAAAGCACTGGGTTCAGGACAAACACTGGCGCTGGGCTCAATTACCGTCGGAACGCGACCGCGCCAGTTTCCGCAGCGAGGATTTCGCCATTCTCGAAACTCAGGGCCAGCTGGAGAAGATCGCCGGTGCCGGCGAGATCATGCCCGGCGTCCGTGTGACTCCCGTCCACGGCCACACCCCCGGCCAACAGGTTGTGGAATTTCATACGGACGATGGCGTGGTGGCCTACGTGGGCGACCTGCTGCCCCTGGCCAGCCAGCTGCGGGTACCATGGATCATGGGCTTCGACCTCAATCCGCTGCTGACACTCGAAGAGAAGAAGCGGTTTTTGAGCCGGGCGCTGGAAGACGATTTCACTCTCGTGTTCGAGCACGATCCGTTGGTGGAGTGCTGCGGCGTCGGTTACAAGGACGGCAGGTTTACTGCCGATCCTCCGTACACCCTGGACGAGAGAACCTCATGAACACCGTCAAGAGCGTCCGCCGCAATCATCTCGAAAAGCCGGCCTGGCTCAAGGTGCGCAGCAAGGGCGGCGAGACCTACCAGGAGGTGAAGAGCCTCTTGCGGACCGCCAAGCTCAACACCATCTGCGAGAGCGGCGCCTGTCCCAACCGCGGTGAATGTTTCAGCAACCGCACCGCCACGTTCATGATCATGGGCCATGTCTGTTCGCGAAAATGTTCGTTCTGCAACGTGCTGACCGGTCCGGCGGCGCCGTTGGAGATCGAAGAGCCGCGGCGCGTGGCCGAGACGGTACGCCATCTGGGCCTGAAGTTCGCGGTGGTCACCTCGGTCAACCGCGACGAGCATCCCGACGGCGGCTCGGCCCAATTCGCGGCGACGATCCGCTGGATCCGCCGCCTCAATCCCGAATGCGGGGTCGAGGTCCTGACGCCCGACTTCCTCGGACTGCCGCTCCAGCTCCACAAGGTCTTGCAGGCCCGCCCCGACGTGTTCGCTCACAATCTCGAGACAGTGCCTCGTCTGTACGACGAGGTGCGCCCCCAGGCCGGCTATCAGCGTTCGCTGACGGTCCTCAAGGCCGCCCGTCGTTGGGCCGATGCCCAGGGTGTGCGCATGCGGATCAAGACCGGCATCATGCTGGGGTTGGGGGAGACCCTCGTCGAGATTGTGGACTTGATGCGGGACTGTGTGGCTCATGGTGTCGATATCCTGACCGTCGGCCAGTATCTGCAGCCGACGCCGAGCCATCACGAGGTGGTACGGTTCTGGACTCCCGAGGAATTTGCGGAGATCGCTCGCGAAGGACGCGAGTTGGGCCTGCGTTGGGTAGAGGCCGGACCACTGGTGCGGTCGAGCTATCATGCTCGCGAGCAGGCCGAAGGGCATGATCAGGAGGCTTCATGGCCCATCGAGCCGATCGAGACCCCCAAGGACGCGACGACCGCTCCCGGCGCTGGCTGCTGAGCGCCGTTCTCCTGGCACTGGCCGTGTTGGCGGCCGTGGCCGTCGGGCTCGTGAGTCTGCACCGCGCCGCACGGGAGCGTCTGGACGAAACGTTCGGCCAGCGGCTCGAAGGGATCGCTGTGACGGCGGCTTATCTGGCCGACCCGGATTCGGTCTTCGTCTGGTCATTCGATCCCCAGGACACCGACGATCTCGCCCGGCTCCGGGAACGCTTCGAGCGGATCCGCCGGGACAACGGACTCGCCGAAGTCTCGCTCTGCGACGCCGACGGCTTCGTGATCATCTCCGCCAGCCGGAGCATCATCCGCGGCGACTACAATACGTTCTGGGCCCTCGACCAGGGGGCCGTCGATGTGGCGAAGGGCGGCTTCGCTTCCTCGAGCATGCTCTATGACCAGGGCGGCCTGGTGCAGAAGAGCGCCCATGCGCCTGTCATCAATGACCGCGGTACCGTGATCGGTGTGGTCAGCGTGGAGGCCGAGGCCGATTTCTTCGGGGCGTTGACGACCCTGCGCGGAGGAGCCTGGTTGACCGGGGGCGTGGTGCTCGTGGTCCTCTCGATTCTTCTGATCGCCCTGGCTCGTTTGCTCCGTGACATCGTGCGTTACCGCGCCTCGTTGGCGGAGCAGGAGAAGTTGGCCGCCATGGGCCGCATGACCGCTGGCATCGCCCACGAGATCCGCAACCCCCTGGGCATCATGCGCGGCGCCGGCGAGGCCCTCCAACAGCGTCTTGAAGGACAAGGCCAAGACGCCACTCTGGCCGGTTTCGTGATCGACGAAGTCGACCGCCTCGACGGCATCCTCACGCGCTATCTGACGTTCGGCCGCGGCGGCGGACTGACCTGTGCGCCTCATGATCTGGAAACCCTCATCCGCTCGACCCTCCGCAATCTCCGCGAGGAGCTGGACAAGGCCGGCGTGAAGACCTCTTGCACCGTCCGCGACGCACTCCGTCCGGTGACGATCGATCCTGCGGCGATCCAGCAACTCCTGATCAACTTGGTGCTCAACGCCCGCGACGCCGTGACCGGAGCGGAAGACCCGCGTGTGGAGATCGTGCTGGACCACGCCGGGGATTCGGTGATGATGACGGTGACCGATACGGGGCCGGGACTTGGCGGCATCGACCCCGAAACCCTGTTCACGCCGTTCCACACGACCAAGGAGAAGGGCAGCGGCCTGGGCCTGTCGGTGGTGCGGCAGGTAGCCGAAGACCACGGCGGTCGCGTACGCATCGCCGACCGCGGCGACGGCTCCGGCGCGGTCGTGACGGTTACGTTGCCCTACGCCGGTCCCGCAGAGGAAGGATCCTGAGATGGCCCACGTGCTGATGGTGGACGACGAACGCTCCTTTGTCACGGTCGCCCGTGACTATCTGGAGAACCAGGGCCACGTGGTGACCGGCGCCTTCGACGGCGTCTCGGCCATCGCGCTGATGAAGGAACAGACCTTCGACGTGGTGCTGACCGATCTGCGCATGGAGCCGGTCGACGGCATGGCGGTGCTCGATGCCGCCTGCACCGCCTCGCCAGACACGCCGGTCATCATGCTCACAGGACATGGCTCCAAGGAGGAGGGCGTGGCGGCCCTTGAGAAGGGAGCGGTGGCCTACCTCAACAAGCCCTACAGCTTCGCCGAACTGAGCCTGCTGATCACCCGCTCGGTGGGTGATGTGCGCACCCGACGCGAGAACCGTGAACTGCGCCGCCAGAACTCTGCTGCTGCGACCCACCCGATGATCGGTTCGTCGCCCGCCATGGTCCAGCTGCGCGATATGATCGACCGTGTGGCAGCCACTGAAGCTACGGTCCTGATCCACGGCGAAAGCGGCACGGGCAAGGAAGTGGCGGCGCGGGCGATCCATGCCTCGAGCGGACGCGCCGCCGGCCCTTTCATCGCGGTCAACTGCGCGGCCATCACCGGTTCGCTGCTCGAGAGCGAACTCTTCGGTTACCGCAAAGGCGCCTTCACCGGCGCCGACACCGACCGCGACGGCCTTTTCCTGGCCGCCGACGGCGGCACCATCTTCCTCGACGAGATCGGCGAGGCCGCCCCGGCGGTGCAGGCGAAGCTGTTGCGGGTGCTGCAGGAGCGGAAAATCAATCCTGTCGGCGATCCTCGCGAACGAGCCATCGACGTGCGCGTTCTCGCGGCGACCAACAGGCCCCTCGAAGAGGCGATCCGCGACGGCGTCTTCCGCGAAGATCTCTACTACCGACTGGCGGTGTTTCCACTCGAAGTGGCGCCCCTGCGCGAACGCCGTGACGACATCGCCGTTTTGGCGGGCTGCTTCCTGAACGAGGCCGGCCGCGTTGGCGAAACTCCGTCCGCAGAGGTGCTCAAGCTGCTGACGGCCTACACCTGGCCGGGCAATATCCGCGAGCTGCGCAACGTAATCGAGCGGGCGCGGATCCTGGCTGGATCAGGCCCGGTGGAACCGGCTCATATCATCCTCGACGCGGCGCGGATCAGATCTGCGGGAGCCGCCGAGCCCGACGACTTGAATATCGAGAACCATGAGCGTCGCCTCATCGGTCTGGCCCTGAGCCGGGCACGAGGCAACAAGACCGAAGCTGCGCGGCTGCTCGGCATCACGCGACGGACCCTGTATTCGCGGCTGAATCTGCTGGGACTCGACGGCGACGGATCTGCGGATCCAGGCGGCCCTACTGGGACGATGGTGTGACCCCGGAGGGACACTTCGACGCTTCCGGCGGCCGGTACCGTGCCGATGGGATGCGTAACATCCATAATAACAATATGTTCGCGGATGTTGAGCGCCTCAGGATCTCTGGCCCATCCCTTGCTCGAAATAGGCCGAACACCGACCTCAGGAGAGCGATCATGACCACCGAGATGAACATCCGCCGCCTGACGATCCTGCTGGCCTTCGCGCTCGCGGCGATCGTCGGTGCAGTGTCTCCCGTCGCCGCCCAGGGCTCCGATGTCGACGCTTCGGATGTGCTGCAGCGCACCGAAGAAATCCTCCGCGATATCAACGTGATCGTGCAGGAGTCGGACAGCGAGCAGGCCCGGCGCATTTTCCGCGACGCCGTCGCGAAGCAGATCCAAGCGGTGCAGCAGCTCGCAGCCGAGCGTCCCGCCATGGCGGTCCGGCTGTCCCTGAAGGCGCGCGAGATCGGACGGCAGGCCGAGCGCATCGCTCTGGGTTCTCAGAATCATCAGGAACGCGCTCGCCGCTATCTGGAGCGGTTGCAGGACATGCATCGGGATGTGAAGGACCGTGCCCAGGAGGCCGGCAACCAGCAGGCAATGAACCTGGTGCACCGCGCCGAAACACTGTTTGTGCGAGCCCGCGACCAGTTCAACCAGACCCATTATGAAAGCGCCTTCCGTCTGCTCGAAGAAGCCGAGACGGTCTTGAGGCGTGCGGCCCGACTTCTGCTCGACACCGGGGACGCCGAAGGACTCGAGCAGGAGTTGGACCGCACCGAAAACCTGATCGCCGTAGCCCGGGACCGGCTCGATGACACCTCGGACCCGAGCCTGGGCCGTAAACTGGACCAAGCGGAACGCGCACTCTCTGAAGCACGCGAAGCCCTGGCCGCCGACAATCCCCTGCTGGCCCTGCGCCGCGCACGCCACTCCCGTCAACTCGCCCAACAGGTGTTGCGGCAATCCGGCGGCGCCCCTGAAACGGAAGCCGTGGAACGTGAGTTCGAGCGTTTCGACGCCCGCCAGGAGGACCTGACGGCCCGTGTCGCTGAAGCCCGTGCCGCCAACGCGGCACGCCCCTTGGGGCACGCTCTCGGTCTGCGCCACGACGCCGGTCGGGCACTCGAGGATGGTCGTCCTGCTGATGCTCTGCGGATCATCCGCTCGGCCCTGAATCTCCAACGCCAGGCGGCCGAGCTCCTACCGTGAGCCGTCATGCCCGCATGCAAGGGCTCTTGACGGCCCTCGCCCTTACCCTGGGCGTCTTCACCTTCACCGGCGAGGTTTTCGCCGCGTCCAACGGTCCGGCCGTCGCCGTGGCCGCTGACGATTCCTTGGATTTCTGGCTCGATCTGCTCCAGGCCGAAAGCGCCGTAGTGGACAGCTTGCTTGCGTTGCTCAAACCCGCGCCGTCGTCTGTCGGAACTCCGACGGGCTGGGCCTGGTCCGGCTCGATGGCCACCGGCTACGACACTTATGTGCAGACATACTTCCTGGCCCTCGAAGACACATCCGAAACCCTGTCCGAATATGAACTGATCCTCTCGGCTGTGGGGGAGACACACGATACCTCCGCGGGTGCCTGGCGGTTGGCTCCCCAGCTCGCCGTCGGTTCCGAGCGCGTGCGCACGGAGCTGGACACGCAATGGCAATGGAATCCCGGCGGGGGCCCTACGCGGTGGGAACTCGGTGCGGATCTGCAGAATGTCCATTACCGCGGCACCACTGCCTGGAATCTCAGCAGCGACTGGCGCGAAGCCGATTTGGATCTGCGCTGGCGACGTGAACTCGACGTCTGTGCCGCCGACCTGAGGCTGGACGCCGCCTCCCTGCGTTATGATGCACCTTCGGAACTCGAAGTCAGCCGCGATGATCTGCGGGCGACGTTCGCCTTGAAGTCGAACCGCACGGCTGACGACCGTTGGAAGGTAGGACTGCGCGCCGGACACCGCGCCCATCCC
>CALEMW010000219.1 GCA_937910695.1 uncultured bacterium | reverse complement strand
CCGACCACGCCGGCGATCCTGGTCCTGGCGGACATGAACCACCCCGGCTGGAGCGTGACGGTGAACGGACAGCCGGGCGTCCTGCTGTCCGTCGATCACATCCTGCGCGGTGTGGCCCTTCCGGCCGGCGACCATGAAGTGCGATTCGTGTATCATGATCCGAGCCTGCGCCGCTCGCTGATGCTCTCGTTCATAGGCCTGGCGCTGGCTTCGATCTTGCTTTTCATCGGGGTTCGTGAAAAATCCAATGACCTGTCCGAACGAACGGATGCGGCATGACCACCAGTGGGGAGATCAACGCGTGAAGAGTATCGTCGTCATGCCTACCTACAACGAGGCGGACAACATCGGCCGTATCGTGCCCGAGGTCCTCGCCCGCGATCCCGAATTGAGCGTGCTGGTGGTGGACGACAGCTCACCCGACGGCACCGCCGCCATCGTCAAGGCGCTGCCCGACTTCGGCGGCCGCGTGAAGATCCTCGAACGCCCCGAAAAGCAGGGCCTGGGCGCCGCGTACATCGCCGGGTTCCAGTGGGTGCTCGCCAATACCGACGCCGAAGCCGTGTTCGAGATGGACGCCGATTTCAGTCATGATCCCATCGCCATCGACGAGTTCCTCAAGGAGATCGAAACCCACGACGTGGTCCTCGGCAGCCGCTATCTCTACGGCATCACGGTGGTGAACTGGCCGCTGCGGCGCGTGATTCTGAGCGTGGGGGCCAACATCTACGCCCGCTTCGTGACGGGCATGCCCATCAAGGACTCCACCGGCGGCTTCAAATGCTTTCGCCGCGAGGTGCTCGAAGCGTTGCCCCTGAAGAAGATCAAGAGCGACGGCTACTCGTTCCAGATCGAGATGAACTACCACTGCTGGCGGCGCAAGTTCAGCATCAAGGAAATTCCCATCATGTTCGTCGACCGTCAGGTCGGCACCTCGAAGATGTCCAACAGCATCGTCTGGGAAGCCATGTGGATGGTGTGGGCCCTGCGCCTGCGCCGCATCCCGTGAGGCAAAGCTTGAAGCTGTCCATCGTCATCATCCACTACAACACGAGCGAAGACCTCGAACGCTGTCTGACCTCGATCCGCCGTCATCCGCCCGGTTGCCACTACGGGGTGGTCGTCGTCGACAACGCGTCGACGGATTCCGGTCTGGCCGCCGTGCGCGCGACCCACAACGACGTGACCTGGATCATGAACGAGAAGAACACCGGCTACTCCCGCGGGGCCAACGCGGGTCTCGCCGTGGCCGCAGCCGACTACTATCTCGTTTTGAATCCAGACATCGTGGTGCGGCCGGGCGCTCTCGATGCCTTGCTCGGTCACGCCGACCGCCATCCCCGCGGCGGCATCATCGCACCCCAGCTGTTGAATCAGGACGGATCGATCCAGGAGTCGTGCCGACGTTTCTACACCCTCGCGACCCTGCTGATGAGGCGGACGTTCCTGGGCCGAATCGTCCGCAACTCCGAGGTCGTGGACCGCCATCTCATGCGCGACTTCGATCACACCTCGAACCGTTCGGTGGACTGGGTGCTCGGCGGCTGCATGCTCGTGCGCCATCACGCCCTGGCCCGCGTGGGTCCCATGGACGAGCGCTTCTTCCTCTACTTCGAAGACGTGGATTGGTGTTACCGCATGGGTCAGGCGGGTTGGGACGTGCTCTACACGCCCGAGGCCAGCTTTGTCCACCGTCATCGCCGCGAGTCCGCCAAAGGCGTGACCGGCCGCAGCTTCTGGCTCCATCTCGGCAGCCTGCTCTCGTTCTTCGAGAAGTGGAGCATGTTGGTGTGGCTGGTGAAACGTTGGCGCGATCCTGTGGGGTCGTTCCTGCTCTGGTTGACCGATACGGTCGCCTTGAACGCCGCCTTCGCGGGAGCCTGGGGCATCCGGTCTCTGCTCAATCCTCTTTTCTCGGAGCCTTTGTTTCCGCTTTCCGAATACCGACCACTGCAGATCTTCGCCACTCTGTTGATGACCTCGACGTTCGCCTGGCGCGGCCGATACCGCGTCGAAGCCAGCCGGGCCGCCACCTCGGCGGTGTCGCGTGTGGAACTGGTCGGCGTCGTGTCGCTGCTGCTGTTGGCGAGCACTTTCCTGAGTCATCAGGACGTCTATAGCCGCGCCGTGCTGCTGCTCTTCGTGCCCCTGTTCGCCCTCTGTTCCGAATTGGGGGAACGGCTGCTGCGTCGTGGGCGCGGGCGCATGGAGCAGGGCTGGCTATCTCTGGAACGGAGCCTGCTGGTGGGCGACCGTGCTTCGGTTGCGGATTGGCTCGCCGGGCAGGGTGATCCGCGGGCTCAGGGGCTCGATACCGTGGGTTGGCTCCGGGCTCATGCCGACGACGACGACACGCCCCTCGGCGGGGGCGAAGTACCCTGCCTAGGCGAGGAGTCCGACCTGGCTGAAATCGTCGAGAGGTACCGCATCGCTCAGGTTGTGTTCTGGCGCCTGCCGCGGGGCGACCTGCGGGAGTTGAGAACCCTGGCCCGTCTTCGCGAGAGCCGGATCCGTCTTCGCTGGTGCGTTCCCGAAGGCGGTCTGCTCGAAACGGGTGCTCGGCATTCCCGTCTGGGTGAAACCCAGGGCCTCGTCCTGAATCCCGGCCCGGCCAATCCGGCGGCGGCAGTGGCGCAGCGGCTGGGTGCCTTCGCGGGCGGTGTCCTGTTGCTCGTGCTCAGTGCCCTGCCCTGGCTCATGGGCACGCTGGGCGGCGGTGACCGCAAGCGTCGGGACGTTGCGACAAGGGGACGTCCCGAGGTGGTTTGGTCACTGTGGCTGCTCTTCGATGGCGAGGGCTCGCCACGTCCCTTATTCTGGCAGGCATCACTGGCCGTGGCTCTGATATGCGGCCGTTTGGAACTCAAGGGGCCACCTCTGGTGTTCATGGACGCCCCCTGCAGCCATGACGCCGATCCTCTGGACGACCCCTGGCGACTCGAAGTATCACGGGCGGGTCTTCTGCCCGACGGCACATGGAATGATCCCATTCATCACCCCGCCGGCTTGGCCGGGAGGGTGAACCAGTATGGTCGGGAGGAATGATATGACATCCATCAGGCGAGACCTGATCTCTCTGTGGCTGGTTTCAACGGTGACGGTCGCCGGCGTCCTGGCGGCGACTCCCACGGTCGAATTCACGCTCATGCTGAGCGATCAGGAGTGCGTCGCGGTTCAGCCACTCGATGGGATGCTTTACGGCGCTTTGTCCACCGGTGGAGTGGCCGTCTGGTCCGAGGACGATCCGACCGAATTGACCCGTTGGACGACCTTCGATGGTCTGAGCTCGAACCGAATCAACGACCTCTACTGGAGCGGCGAGCATCTGTGGGTGGCCACCAACGGCGGCGGCCTGACACGTGTGACCCTCGGCGTCGGCGGGCCGCAGTTCCGCCAGTACACCGGGCTGGGGGAACTGTCCTCCTTGAACGTCGCGGTGGTGGTCGGCCGCGCTGTCGATGGCAGTGAACGGGTCTTCTACGGCCTCGCCGACGGTGGCGTAGGCATCATCAACGACGGCCTCGCCGGCAACATCTTCAGCGCCGACAATTTCGCGGGACTGGTCAACGACCAGATCCGCGCCCTTGTCTTCGAGGGCGACGACCTTTGGATCGGTACGGCCGACGGCGTCTCGGTCTACAGCGAGGGCATCTTCCTGGACCGTAGCGCCGGCCTCGCGACCCGCTCTGTGCGCGACATGCTCGTCGGGGCTGGCGGTCTGTTCGTCGCCACCGACGGCGGCGTGTACCGCTGGTCCGAGACCACGACGGCCTGGGAACTGCTGGGCGCCTCGACCACGCCCATGGCTTCCCTCACGGAGTTCGACGGCGATCTCTGGGCGCTGACCCTGAGCACGACCACCATGTCGCGTTTGCGCCGCTGGACCGGAACGGCCTGGGAGAGCGAGGACATCCCCGAAGCCCGCGCTTCGACGCTGGCCGCCTCGGACCGTTTGTGGATCGCTGGCCAGATCCGTCCGGTCGACGACAACGTCGAAGCCAACCAAGCGTTCTTGGCGGTTCGCGACGGCGTCGACGACTGGCACACCTGGACCTGGGATGATCTACTGTTCAACGAGGTGGACGGTGTGGAGATCACCCCCGATGGAACAGTATGGTTGGGATCCCGGGTCGCCGCAGGCTGGTCGGGTTGGGACGGCGAAGCCTGGACCCAGTTCCCCGAGCTGGCGTCGACCGACAACGACTCCCTCGGCCTGATCAATTTCGGCAGCAACCTGCTGAACCTCGAGTCCAGCTCAGACGGAACCCTCTGGATCACACAGTTCAATAGGGGCGGCATCATCCGCTACCGGCCCTGGCTCGCAGACGTCGACATTCTCGTTCCGGGCCAATCGCCGTTGAGCAACAACCGGATCGTGCGCATGCTCGCGTTGTCCGGCGGGGCGATGCTCTTCATGAGCGACAATGCGGGAGTCGACCTGTTGCTCGACCCTGATAGCTGGGCCGATCCGGATTCCTGGCGCACGCTGCCCACCGACGCCAGCGGCCTCAACGGGTTGATCGTACGCGACGCCGTTCAGGCCCAGGACGACCTTGTATGGTTCACATCCGACGACGGCGGACTCGTGCTCTGGGACACCAATGGATTCGCCGACTCATCTGCGGATCCGACCCTCGGCGATTTCACCGACGACATCTGGACACCGACCATCATCAGCCAACCACCGGAGACCTACGACTTCCGCAGCACGAAGGGTCTGGCCGTCGATCAGAGCGGAAACCTGTGGGCCGGTGGGGGCGGCGGCGTCGTGCGGCTGAGTCTGACGAGCTACGACGACGCGGCGATCCATGTGCAGATCCTCAACCACTGGCGTGAAAAGACTGCCCCCACCTCGCCGGGCCTGTTGCGGGGGAGCGTGAACGACATCGAGATCGATGCCAACGGCGACGCCTGGGTCTGCCACGAGGCGGGCCTCGACAGGATCAGAGTCAACGGCGAGATCGTCGAGATCGACGGCTTCACAAATGCCAACGCCTACGAGAGCTTCGGACTGGACAGCGTGGTGGGCGCTTCGACCATCCGCGGCATCGTCGAAGGCCCCGTGCGGGAGCTGGACCGGTCCCTCGACGGTCGTACTCTGGTGGCGGGAGGCGGCTACGGTGCCATCCTCATCGAAGTGGGAGGGGGGCAGGGCGATGCAGGTAACTCCCTCGATGGATTGACCGTCTACCCCAATCCGTTCCGGCCTAACGAACAGTCCGGCGGCCTGATGATCGGCGGTTTCGATTCCGAGGTGACACAGACTTCCCTGCACACCAACGGCGGCGCCTGGGTGGAGATCTACGACATCGAGGGCAAGCTCGTGCATCGCAACCGCAACGTGGAGCAGGACGTCGCGTTCTGGGACGGCCTGAACTTCGACGACGTTCCGGTTGCCGCCGGCGTTTATCTGCTCCGGGCCCAACTCGAGGGACATGTGATCGTCAAGCCGTTGGCGGTCGTACGGTGACCCCTATGCCTTCAGTTCGCGATCTGAGCTCTCAACCGACACTGCGACTCGGCGAGGGCGCCGTGCCTCCGGACGGCTGGACCCACCTGATGGCGGCGGCGGGGGAGGTCCGATTCGTTCACGAACCCTTCTGGACCCGCGCGGTATGCGACCATCTCGACGATCACGACGGTCGTTGGTTGTTGGTGGAGCAGGGCGGACGCCCCGTCGCCGGTATCCCGTTGGTCGTTTCGCGTAAAGGCCCATTGAACCTTTGGGAGGGACACCATCAGGGAGTGCCGACGGCGCCGTTGCTGGCGGAGGACCTGCCTCCGGAACGCCGTCACGCTGTGCTGGCGACCCTGTTGGACGGCTGCCGGCAGCTCGCTCTTGGGTCGCGGGTGCTGGCGTTTTCCCTCTATCTCGATCCGCTTTGGGATGGGTCTCTGGGAGCCGATCTCCACGGGCTTGGCTTTCGCAGGAGCGCCGTCTCCACCGCGGGCCTGCCCCTGATCGGCGGCATCGACCAGGTCGAGCGCACCGTCCTGAAAAAGAACCGACGCAACGAACGGAACCGCGCCCTGAAAATGGGCTGCAAGGCCGAGATCAGCACGGCTCCCGAAGATCTCGACGCCTTCCAGGCGATTCATGCCGAGGCAGCCCGGCGTTGGGGTGTGCCTACGGTGCCAGCGGCCATGATCCGGCAGCTCGTCAGCGAAGGAGCGGGTAAGGTGTTCCTGTCCTTGGTGCGTTTCGAGGATCGACTGATCGGCGGCCATTTCTGTTGGCACGACGGTGACGAGATTTTCGCCTGGCTCGGCGCTACCCTGCCTCAACACAACGACAAGTTTCCCGCAACGTTGCTGATCTGGAACGATCTCGAAGAAGCGTGCCGACGCGGTGCTTCGTGGCTCGATCTCGGGGGCAGCGGAGGGTTGGAGGGCGTCTCCAACTTCAAGAAGCTGCTCGGCGCCGAGGAACGGGAGCGCGGAGCCTGGAGTCTGGCTCCCTGGTCAGGGCGGCTGCTCCGCGGCGTCCACGGCCTCGTCACCCGACGGGGACGGGCCTGATGCTCCTGCGCCGCGGGGGCGGCGTGCTGGCCGCCCGCCTCGGTCAGGCAGCCCTCAACGCCCTTGCCGGCTGGTTCGTGGCCGGCCGCTTGGGTCCCGAGGCCCAGGGCGCCTATACGCTCTCCATCTTCGTCATCATGGTGGTCTCATCGGTCGTCAACGGGGGCGTGGGGTTAGCCGCCGTCCCTGTCCTGCGCAAGGGCGAAGCATCCCTTGCGGCGGTGATCCGAGCCCAGGTTCTCTGGTGCACGGCTGTTTGCGCAGGACTCGGCGTCGCCGTAGTTGTCGCTTGGCGGGTGGGTGCGCATGCCGCTCTCGATTCGGCTCTGGGCTGGGGGCCGACCGAAACCGTCACAGCCGGAGTTGCGGTCGGTGCTCTGCTTCTCTTCGATGTGCTTGTCTACAATCTCAATGCGCGTGGGCGGGTCCTGGACGGCCCCCTGGTGAATCTCGGCCGTGCGGCCCTGTTCCTCGCCGCCGTATCGATGCTCTTGGGCAGAGGAGAGCCCGGTCGTGGCTGGCAGTCGGTCCTGGTGGTCTATGCGGGAGCGCAGACCCTCGCCATGGTCGTGGTGCTGATCCGGGTGTGGAGCACTGCGGAACGTCCGGCGACGCCCACGGCTGAGCCGGCTACCGCGTTGATGAAGAGTCTGGTCAGACACGGTTGGGTCGGGCAGCTTTCGTCGGTCGTGTCCCTGCTCCATCTTCGACTGGATCTGGCACTGGTGGCTTGGTGGCACGGGATCGGCATCGTCGGGGTGTATTCGGTGGCTGTGATGGTAGGTGAGTTGCTCTGGCTGATCTCCGGGGCCTTGCAGCCGATCCTCGTCTATACCGCCAGTGCTGTCGATGATCCAAAAGGGCGCGACCAGACCACCGCCCGGGCCGTCCGCCTTGGCTTTTTCGTGACCGCCCTGGCCGGAGTTTCGCTCTGGATCGTCGCGCCGCACCTGTTGGGTCTGTTGTTCGGCGACGCTTACTCCGGGGCGATCGCACCCCTGCGCGCCTTGTTGCCGGGCATCATCGGCTTTTCCGCCGGTGCCGTGCTGGCCGGCGATTTCATCGGTCGGGGGAGACCCGCCTGGAATACCCAGGCGAGTCTGTTGACCGTTGTGGTGAATCTGGGAACCGGGTTGTGGCTCATTCCCGCCCATGGAGCCCTCGGCGCCGCTTGGGCATCCACGGCCGCCTATCTGGCCGGTACGATGCTCATGCTCATCCGCTTCCGTCATGGGACCAATCTGACCTGGTGGGAGATTCTACGCCCCCGCTCCTCTGATATTCTGCCTTCCTGAGCCATTCGAAGGCTCCCTCTGCGGAGATTCTACAACGTTCTCATGAGCGAATCATCAGGCAAAAAATAGTTCGATTACGGGAGTTGACACTCTCCCTGGTGGTGAATTACTGTCTCGTGGATCTCAGTGGGGAAAAATGGTGAAGATTGGGGAAACTAGACTCCCAAACCGGAGACCGCATGAACCCGACACCAGACAACGGAACGAACCAGGAAACAGGCTTTTGCTTCCACGGCTCCTATGAACGCGCCGTGGATGCCAAGGGTCGGTTCAACCTGCCGTTCCGATTCCGGCGGGGTGGCGGAGCGGCCGACGACGAGCAGTACGTCGTGACGGTGGGTCCGGACGGGAGCCTCTCGCTCTTTCCGCGTGAAGAGTGGGAGAAGGCGTTCAACCGTATCCGCAGCCGGTCGTCCTCGGCCGAGTGGCGGGCCCGGGTTCGTCAGATCAGCGACAACAGCGCGAAGCTCGATCCCGACGCCCAAGGGCGCGTGATGATCCCCGCCTCATTCCTCGAGCAGGTCGGGGTGGGGCGGCGTGTCAAGGTCGTGGGGATGGGGCACTACATGGAGCTCTGGGAGCCGGAGCGGTTCGTTCAGAGCCAGCAGACGCTGGCGGAGCCGGATTCGGAATTCATGGATGAATTCTTCTCCTAGACGTTGGGTCTCGACGGATCGAGGCCGTAGGTAGGACGGAGCCACGCCGACCAAGGACGGTCGGCAGCCAGGGACGGAGCCCGCAATGCCGAGAGAGTCGACCCGCTGGACGCCATGTTTAACCCTTCTCGAGGGAGGGATCGATTTTGAGGTCCAGGAACGTGGGTCGATCTTGCGGGTCACTCTTCTCGGTGAACTCGATCGCGACACGGTGGTGCGGCTGAAGCGATGGATCGCGCCCAGGCTTGTCCAACGGGGACGAAGGATCGTCCTCGACGGCCGGCAGCTGCACCACGTCGACTACCGGGCCGTCGCCCCCTTGATCGCCTGGAGCGATCAGCTGCGGGGATACGGTCATCAGCTTCTGCTTTCCGGCTGGAGCACCTATCTCAAGACCATTCTGCTGCTCGGCGATGTATCGCCGAGCCTCGTTTCTTCGGTGCCCGCACGCCGAGCCGCTTCATGACCGGCGTCCCCCACATTCCCGTGCTGCGCGATGTCGTGATCGATCTGCTGCAGCCGGCTCCCGGCAAGCGTCTCGTTGACGGCACCTTCGGTTTCGGTGGACATGCGCGGGAAATGCTCGCAGCTGGCGCCGAAGTCCTGGGCATCGATCTCGACGACGACGCCCGGCGGGCCGGAGAAGCCCTTGCGGATGAGGCCCCCGGCTTCACCCTGGTGACGGCGTCGTTCCGGAACTGGGGCGCGGTCGTGAAGGATGCCGGTTGGGATGGGGCCGACGGCCTGCTGCTCGATCTGGGCGTGAGTTCGCTTCAGCTCGACGAACCGGAAAAGGGATTCACCTACCGGGCCGATGCGCCCCTGGATCTGCGCTTCGACCGCACGAGCGGAGAATCGGCGGCGAAGCTCGTCGCCCGTCTCGATGCCCGGGCCCTGGCCGACGTCATCTTCGAGTACGGCGAGGAACGGGGCAGCCGTCGGATCGCCGCAATGATCAAGCGCGACCGTGAGGATGGTTCCGTCGCCACCACCGGAGCCCTGCGCGAGGCCGTGGTCGAGGCCGTCGGCACCGGCGCTCACCTCAACGCGGTGCTGAGTCGCGTCTTCCAGGCTCTGCGGATCGCCGTCAACGACGAGCTCGGAGCGCTGCGCGAAGCTCTCGCCGCCGTTCCCGAAGTCCTGCGTCCCGGGGGGCGGCTCGTGGTCATCAGCTATCACTCCCTAGAAGACCGCATCGTGAAGCAGTGGCTCACGAAGGAACAGCGGGACTGCCTGTGTCCGACGACGATTCCGATCTGTGTCTGCGGGCACCAACGCTCCCTCAATGTCATCACGCGTCGTCCTCTTAAGGCCGATGCACGGGAAGTTCAGGATAACCCGCGCGCCCGGAGTGCCCGTTTGCGCGCGGCGGAGGTCATCTGATGACTCGACGACGTCAGGGAATCCGCAATACGTTCCGCTATGCCGCTCCGACGGGGACAGGCGGCGGCGCCATGGCCCGTTCGCGATGCATGCTCGACACCGGAGCGTTGTTGGTCGGGCTGATGGGATTCGCCGCCTTGTTAGTCGTGACCGGACAGGTGGCCCTGTCCAACGGCATCATCAGGGAACGCACCACGATTTCCGATCTTCATGCCGACCGGGACTATCTGCAGGCGAGACTGGGGCTCTTGGAACAGGAATGGAACCGACAGACGTCCCGGGACGAGATCGCCGCCAAGGCTGTGACGATCGGCCTTGTCGCTCCGACGCACCCATCGGTACTGATGGTCCTCGACGAGACATCCGAACGTGACGGCCCGTCTTTCCTGGCACGGGCCATGGTCGCCGTCGGTGCTCGCGAGGCCCACGCCGCAGTGGGTGGTGACGGGCCGTGACCCGCAAACGAATGCTCCTGACGCGCCTCCGCTGGCTGCAGACGGGGGCGTTCGTGTTATTTGCGGGCTTGACGGTGCGGCTCGGCGATCTGCAGATCAGACAGCACGAGACGCTCCTAGAAATCGGCACCAACCAGTGGCTCGACGCCGTACCGGTTCCGGCGGAACGGGGCAATATCTATGACCGGCAGGGGCGCTCCTTGGCGCTCTCGGTGACCACCTGGCGGGTGGGCGTTTCGACGACGAGTCTCCGCGGCAAAGACCCCGGAGAATGCGCTGCCATTGCCGATCGTGTGGCTGGTATCTTCGATTTGAACCCCGTAGAAACTCGCCGACGTCTGACTGAGGCGGGTGGAAAGCACATCGTTCTGGCCAGCCGCGCCGTATTGCACCGCGACTCCCTGCTGGCCTTGCGGCGTCTCGGTTGTGTGACCTTCGATGTGCAGCATGACCGGGTCTATCCACAGGGGGGGACGGGCGCCTCGTTGCTGGGCCACTTCCGGGATACTGGAAACGGTGCTGTGGCCAACGGCCTCGAGCAGGCCTACGACGAACTGCTGGCCGGGACTCCGGGGGAGGCCTGGCGACACAAGACGCCGCATCGCGGGCCCGGCGACGGACTCGAGGTCGTGACGCCTGCCCGCGACGGGCTCGATCTCGTACTGACCATCGATGCGGATCTCCAGGCCATCGCCGAGGATTGTCTCGAAATCGCCGTGCCGGAGTGCCACGCCATCGGCGGTGCTGTGCTGATCATCGATCCCAACACGGGCGAGGTGCTGGCGGCGGCCGATACCCCGGTGATACGCGATCGTACCGAAGCCGCCGAGCACAAGAGGTTCTGGGACAACTACAACTTCACGGGCAGTTACGAGCCGGGCTCCGTGTTCAAGATCTTCACGGCAGCCTCGCTACTGGCCCGCGACGCCGTCGATACCACTCTGGCCATCGACTGTGATGATCAGCAGTTTGATGGGTACCGCATCCGCAATTCCGAGGGCCACGATTTCGGTTTCATGAGCTTCATGGACGCCTTCGCCCACTCCAGCAACGTCTACTTCGCGCGCATGGTCCTGAATCTGCGCCGCGACGAATTCTTCCGTGATCTGCAGCTATTAGGTTTCGGGAAACCGACCGGTGCCGTCTATCCGGGGCAGACCCGTGGCCTATGCAAACCGGTGAAGGACTGGTCCGGACGCACCCAGTCGACCATCGCCTTCGGGCAGGAGATCACCGCCAGTCCTCTGCAGGTCGCCTTGGCCGGGGCGACTGTGGCCAACGGCGGCAGGCTCATGGCGCCGATGATGGTGCGGGAAGTCCGCACCAAGAACGGATCGGTGGTCGAGCGGCGCGAGCCTGTCGTCTACCAGGAGGTCATGTCCGAACGCTTGGCCGAGGT
Source organism: uncultured bacterium (assembly GCA_937910695.1). Classification (GTDB taxonomy): domain Bacteria; phylum Krumholzibacteriota; class Krumholzibacteriia; order LZORAL124-64-63; family LZORAL124-64-63; genus CALEMW01. The sequence continues at coordinate 130,568 of CALEMW010000219.1, read as the reverse complement.
CATCCGCGGCGCCATGCTTCGTGCCGTCACCGAGGGGACAGGCGGCAAGGCCTCAGTGCCTTGGACCACGGTAGCCGGCAAGACAGGGACCGCCCAGAAGGTGCGCGAAGGAGCTACGGGTTACGAATACGGCGTCTACATCGCCAGCTTCCTCGGGATGGTCCCGGCCGACGAGCCGCGTCTGCTCATCCTGACCATCCTCGACGAACCCGATCAGAGCCATCATTACGCATCAGCGAGCGCCGCACCGCTGTTCGCGCGGGTGGTCGAACAGATCGGCCGCAGCACGTCGTGGCTCAGCGGCGTGGCGGTACGCAAGGGCGCCTGGCGGACGGACGAAGGGCAGTCACAGGTGACGGCATGGCGATGAGTGTACGGCAGTTGGCCGGAGAACTTGGAGCACACGCAACAGGGGGCGACCTCGAGACGATGGTGCGCAGGGTGACCGTCGACTCTCGAGAGGTCGCTCCCGGTGACCTCTATGTCGCTGTTCGCGGGTATTCAGCCGACGGGCACCGTTGGCTCGCCGACGCCGAGGCGGCAGGATGTGCGGCTGTAGCGGTCATGGGTGAGGCTCCGAGGGATTTCGATGTTCCCGTCCTCGCTTTTGCGGACACGCGTCCGGTGCCGGCGCTCGCGGCGCGCCTCCTGCACGGATGCCCCGACACGTCGCTGCGTCTGGCCGGCGTGACCGGAACCAACGGCAAGACGACGACCGCCTTCCTGTTGCGGGACATGCTCGCCGCCCTCGAGGGTGGCTGCGGCCTGCTCGGAACCATCCGCTATGAAACGGGCACGACGATCGTGCCAGCTCCCTTGACGACTCCCGACGGTCCGAGTCTCTACGGTCTGCTCGCCGAAATGCGCGATGCCGGTTTGGGGGCGGCGGCGCTGGAAGTGTCGTCTCATGCCCTGGACCAGGACAGGACCGCTGGTCTGGAGCTTGATGTCGGCTTGATGACGAACTTGAGCCGCGATCACCTCGACTACCACCGCACTCTCGATGCATACCTGGCCGCCAAATTAAGGATCAGAGAACTGCTGTGCGGAGCGGGCCGGATCAAGGCGCCGGGGGCGCTGGCGATCAACGTCGACGATCCGGCCTTCGCCGATGTGGATGCGCCGGGGCTGCGGGTCGTGCGCTGGTCGACGGGGTGGCGGGGAACCGCGGCCGGGGTTGTTGATGTGCGCCTGCTCGATGCGGATCTGGAAATGACGGGAACACAGCTCACGATCGGGGCGGGTGGTGGCACCCACCGCATCACGAGCTCGTTGGTCGGACGCTTCAATGTGGAGAACCTGACGGCGGCCGTGGCTGGAGGCGTGGCGCTTGGCTACGACGTGGCCGACATCTGCGCCGCTTTGTCGGCCACCGGCCAGGTCCCGGGCCGGATGGAAGGTTTCGGACTGCCCGGCGGTGGATTGGCCGTCGTGGACTACGCCCACACGCCCGACGCCTTGGACGCCGTGCTGGAATCCTGCCGCGAACTGAGTTCCGGACGCCTTGCCGCTGTATTCGGCTGCGGGGGCGATCGGGATTCAGGCAAGCGGCCCCAAATGGGTGCGGTCGCCGCACGCGGCGCCGACGCGACCTGGATCACCTCCGACAATCCGCGCACCGAGGATCCGGACGCCATCTGCGCCATGATCCTCGACGGTTACCGCGAGGTAGCCGGCGTGGACCGGGACGCGTGCCGTGTCGTGGTCGACCGCACCCGAGCAATCACCGAAGCCCTGGACTGGGCGGGCGAAGGCGATGTCGTGGTCATCGCCGGGAAGGGTCACGAGGACTATCAGATCGTCGGAGATCGGCGTTTGGATCTGGATGATCGGGCCGTCGTGCGCCAATGGATCGCGACGAGAGGTGGAGCATCGTGACCCCGGATCGTCGTTATGAGCTGAAGTGGGCCGTACAGGATCTTATTGCGCGAAATCTGCTGAGCAGTGTCCTGGTCTTCAGGGGAGGAGCCTGGCTGCGTCATAGAGTCGAGGGGGCTCACGACGCTGTGGGCGATCTGTCGTTTCACGGTGCGGTCCTGGATTCTCGAGCCGTCGGTGCTGGACAGCTGTTTTTGGGACTGTCGGGGGAGCGCGTCGATGGCCGGAACTACGTCGGCGTAGCCCTGAGAGCGGGAGCCGCCGCTGCACTGACCCGCCCCTGGTCCGAAGCCGGAGCCGATCCGCTGCTGTCCGGAGACCCCGGACACGATGCGGCGATCCTGTTGTCCGACGATCCTGATGCGGCCCTGACGGTCCTGGCCGCCTGTTGGCGACGCCGCTGCACCGTGGGCCTGGTCGCGGTGACGGGAACCAACGGCAAGACCACCACCAAGGACCTGCTTGCGGCGCTGTTGACCGCCGACGGTCCGACCCTCGCCACCTCCGGCAATTACAACAACGCCCTCGGCGTGCCGCTGACCCTCCTCGGACTGCGGGCGGAGCACCGCTGGGCCGTCATTGAGATGGGCGCTTCGGGGCCCGGAGAAATCGCCGACCTGGCCGCTCTGGCCGCACCCCGCGTCGGCGTGATCACCAATGCCTCGGGGGCCCATCTCGAAGGATTCGGCGATCTGGAGACAATCGTACGAACCAAGGGCGAGCTGTTGGACCATCTGCCTGAAGACGGTGTCGCTGTACTCAACGCCGACAGTGCGGGGTTCGACGCCTGGCGCAGGCGCGCCCGTTGCTCCGTCGTCTCCTGGGGCGAAACAGCCGGCGATCATCGCTGGTCGTGGTCACCAGCGGCGGCGTCGGACACAGGAGTGCTCACGATCGACGGCGAGGCCATTCCGCTTCCCTTGCCTGGACGGCACAATGCCGCCAATCTCTGTGCCGCCGTGATCGCCGCCAGGGCGTTGGCGGGTCCGGATCTGGACATCGCGGGCTGGCTGAGTCATCTTCGCACGTCGCCCCACCGGAGCCGCTTGCTGACAGTGGCCGGCATCACTGTCCTCGACGACACATACAATGCCAACCCCGCCAGCGTGCTGGCGGCAGGCAGAGCGTTGATGGAACTCTCCGGGACAGGTCGAACCGTGGTCGTATTGGGGTCCATGGCAGAACTGGGCGCCGAGGCTGCAGAGCTGCACCGAGACACGGGCGCCGCCTTGGCCGAGTTGGGATTCGACGCCGTGTGGGCGGTGGGTCTCCATGCCACAGACACCGCCGAGGGCGCTGTAGCTGCGGGGGCCGAAGGTCGCGTCGCACGCGATGTGGAGGAGGCTGCGGCCATGATGATCGTCACACTCGTCGCCGGCGACCACGTGCTGGTCAAGGGCTCACGGTCGGCGGGCATGGAGCGCGTCGTCGAGCTGTTCCGAACCCGTCGCGAGCCCGACATGTCGCATCTCGAGAGGTCCTAGCATGTTCTACCACCTCCTTTATCCGCTGCACGAGCATTGGTCCGTGCTGAATGTCTTTCAGTACATCACATTCCGCGCCGCCTACGCCGCGGTGACGGCTCTGTTGATCAGCTTCGTGTTCGGTGACTGGGTGATCCGTCGTCTTCAGACCCTCCAGCTCGGCGAGACGATCCGCGCCGACGGCCCATCCCACCACGCCGCCAAGGCGGGCACTCCGACCATGGGCGGCGTGCTGGTGCTGACCGCCGTGGTTCTCCCCACGCTGCTGTGGGCGGATCTGACCAATCGCTACGTGCAACTCTGTCTGCTGGCCACGGTCTGGATGGGTGCCATCGGCTTCATCGACGACTGGTTGAAAGTGGTCAAGAAACGGCCCAAGGGCATGATCGGCCGCGTGAAGCTGATCGGGCAAGTGGGTTTCAGCCTTGTCCTTTACGCTGTGATCCGGGAGCTGGGCGGCGAGCCGACGGCCCGCACGACCCTGGCGCTGCCCTTCCTCAAAAACGCATTCCTCGATCTGGGCTGGTTCTACCTGCCGTTGGTGGTGGTGGTGGTGACCGGTACGAGCAACGCCGTGAACCTGACCGACGGCCTGGACGGGTTGGCCATCGGGCTCAGCGCTTTCGCATTTCTGGGTTTCGCGGCACTGGCGTACCTCACGGGCAACGTCATTTTTGCGGACTATCTGAACATCGTCTACCTGCCGGGCACCGGAGAACTGACCGTATACTGCGCCGCCGTGGTGGGCGCTGCGCTCGGTTTCCTCTGGTTCAACGCCCATCCGGCACGGGTCTTCATGGGCGACACCGGCAGCCTTGCCTTGGGGGGCGCTTTGGGCACCGTGGCCATCCTGATCAAGCGCGAGCTGCTGCTGGTGATCATCGGCGGCATGTTCGTGGCCGAGGCCCTGAGCGTCATGCTCCAAGTGGGCTCGTTCCGATGGCGCGGCGGCAAGAGGATCTTCCGCATGGCGCCCCTGCATCATCACTTCGAATTGAACGGCTGGTCCGAGACTCAGGTTGTGGTGCGCTTCTGGATCGTGGGCATTCTGCTCCTGCTGCTCAGCATGAGCTCCATCAAGCTGCAATAGGGAGCCGCAGTGGGGAACCTGCAAGGCACTTGGCTGATCATCGGACTCGCCCGCAGTGGCTGTGCGGCCGGGGCCCTGCTGCGACGGTGCGGCGCCCGTGTCGTGGGTGGCGACGACGCCGAGCGCACCGCACTGGAAGCCAAGTGGGAACACGGCGGACTCATGGACGCCGCGGCATCTGCCTACCACGAGATCCGGACCGGTGCCGACTGGTGGCTCGATCTGCCCGCCCTGGACGGTGTGGTGTTGAGCCCCGGCGTCCCCGGTGATCATCCAGCTCTGAAGAGCCTGCCGTCGGGGACAACGATCATCGGCGAGCTGGAACTGGGCTGGCGGGTTTTCGCCGGGGAAGCCCTGGCTGTGACCGGCACCAACGGCAAGACCACGACCACGGAACTTGTGGCGCATCTGCTGCGCGAGGCCGGTTACGACGCCTACGCTCTGGGCAACCTGGGGCGGCCCCTCAGCGACGTCGCCGATGCCCTGGGGCCCGATGCCGTCGCGGTGATCGAGGCGAGCAGCTTCCAGCTCGAAACCATCGACACATTCCGACCGCGGGCCGGAGCCGTTCTGAACCTGGCTCCCGATCACCTCGACCGTTATCCCGATCTTGATGCCTATTTCGAAGCGAAGCACAACCTGATCAAGGCCTTGGGCGACGAGGGACTCTTCGTCACCTGGACCGATTGTATCGAGGCGCTGTCCTGGTCCGCCGCACGGCGCACCCTTTTTGGCGCGCGCCGGGACGGCGCCTCGGTCTTTCTTCAAGACGGCTGGCTCGTCAGGCTCCGGGGCGGTGACGAGGAACCCATCCTCCCGATCGCCGACCTCGGTCTTAAGGGCGGCCCCAATCTTCTGAATGCCATGGCGGCGGTCGCCTTGGTGGAAGTCTACGACGTGGATGCTCAGGTCCTCGCCACAGGTCTGCGCTCGTTCCGCGGCCTGCCGCACCGGCAGGAATTGGTGATCGAGTCGGCTGGCGTCCGTTTCGTCGACGACTCCAAGGCCACCAACGTCCACGCTGTGTGCGCAGGACTCGCGGGATACGATGCCGACGTGGTGGTGATCCTCGGCGGCAGCGGCAAGGGAGAGAACTACGCCCCCTTGCGCGACGCGATGGGATCGGTGTCCCACGCCGTTCTGATCGGCGCCGAAGCCGACGCGATGGCCGAGGCTCTTGCCGGGGCTGTGGCCATCGTCCGCGCCTCGAGCATGGATGAGGCCGTGCACACGGCTGCGGCCCTGGCAGACGGCCGGGGAACGGTGCTGCTCAGCCCCGCCTGCGCCAGCTTCGACATGTTCCGTGACTATCACCATCGGGGTGAAGCCTTCGCCGGCGCGGCGCGGGCCTGGGCCGCGACCCGGGAAGGGACCCGTCCATGACCCGGAGACTCCGCGAACAATTGCACCGCATCCGCGAGTACGACCGCGGCCTCCTGCTCTCGGTCGGAGTCCTCTGCATCGTCGGCGTGGTCATGGTCTACGACGCCGGCTCTTTCCGCAGCGAGGCCCGCACTTCGACGACCTATCTGTTCAAGCATGTGGTGCGGCTTCTGTTGGGCGCGTTGGCCTTGATCGGCGCTGCGCGCTTCGATTACAACAAGCTGCGCAACGGCTGGTTGCGGCTGGCTCTGCTGATCGTCGGGGCGGGTCTGGTGGTCATGACGGTGGTCCTCGCCGCCACCGGGCTGGTCGGCGCCCGCTACGGTGCGGGCCGCTGGTTCCTTTTCGTACAGCCGGTGGAGATCGCCAAGATCGCGTTGATCGTTTTTCTTGCCCATGAACTGGCCGGCGGGTGGGACCGACTCGCACGGGATCCCCGCCGCCTGGCCCGTGTCCTCGCCGTCCCGGCCGTCACCGTCCTCGCTCTGGTGCTGCAGCCCAACTTCGGCAACGCCATCGTCATTTCGCTGCTGACGATTCTGATCCTGACCCTGTCCGGCATTCCGGGCCGTTGGCTCGCTGTGATCGCCGGCGGTGGAGTATCGGTCGCAATCCTCTGCTTCTTCTTCATTCCCAGGGTGCATCATCGCTTGGTGATCTGGTGGAGCGGGCTGCAGGGCGACGACCTGACCTATCAGGTCTGGCAGGGCATCATCGGCATCGGGGCGGGCGGCGTGTTCGGACAGGGATTCGGCAGCAGCCATCAGCGCCTGGCGTTCCTGCCCGACGCCCATACCGACTTCATCTTCGCCGTACTCGGGGAAGAAGCAGGCTTGATCGGCAGCCTCATCCTGGTATTTATGTACGTGATCTTCGCGACGCGGGGCTTTAAGATCGCCCGCGAGGCGGGGGACGGCTTCGGCAGCCTGCTGGCGGCCGGCCTGACGTCCATGATCGTGATCTACGCTCTGATCAACCTGGGCATGGTCACCAGCCTCCTACCAGTCATGGGCCTGCCGTTGCCCTTCGTGAGCTACGGCGGCTCCGCATTGATCACGAACCTGGCCGCGGTGGGCATCCTGCTGAACATCGACATGCAGCGGCGGGACATCCAGGCGCGGCTCCAGAGGATGCGCCGTCCATGAGGATCCTCATCACCGGTGGCGGGACGGGTGGCCATGTCTATCCGGGCCTCGCCGTTGCGGAAGCATTGATGACCCTCGATCCCGCGAGCGAAGTCCTGTTCGTCGGGACATCGCGCGGGCTCGAATCGACCCTGGTGCCCAAGGCCGGCTGGCCGTTCGTCACCGTACCTGCATCGGGAATGCGGGGCTTGGGTTGGGGTGCACGTGGACTGTTCATGCTGAACCTGGTGTTCGGCGTGTTGAAGTCGCTCGTGATCCTGTTGAAGTTCCGCCCGGCCGTGGTCATGGGTACCGGTGGTTATGTGAGCGTTCCGGTGATGGTGGCGTCGCGGCTCCTTGGGAAATGCATCGTTCTGCAAGAACAGAACTCAGTTCCCGGCAGCACGAACAAAAGGGCGGCCCGCTGGGCACGCCGAATCTATCTGGGCTTTGCCGAAGCCGCTCCGTGTTTTTCCGGCCGTCCCACCGTGGTCACGGGTAATCCCGTGCGACGCGACGTCAGCGAGGCTTTGAGCCGAGATGATCATGACCATTGGGACGGACGTCGGCCCCTGCGGCTGCTTGCTTTCGGCGGCAGCAGGGGGGCTCGGAGTCTCAATGAGGCACTGATCGCCGCTGCGGCACCGTTGATCGGTCGTCATGATCTCGAGCTGTGGTTCCAAACGGGGCCGACGGATTACAACCGCGTGTCGCTGGCCTATGCCGAGGGCTACGACGCCTGGCGCGGCAGCGAGCGCCTGCTGAGGGTCGAACCGTACATCGACGATATGGCTGCGGCCCTGCGCTGGGCGGATCTCGTCATCTCCCGCGCCGGCGCCATGACCCTCGCCGAACTGGCGGCTTCGGGACGTCCTGCGGTGCTGGTGCCCTTCCCGCACGCCACCGACGACCACCAGGCCCGCAACGCCAGGGGCGTGGCCGAAGCGGGCGCCGCCGAGGTCCTGCCCGACGACATGTGTACGGGCGAAGCGCTGATCGCGCTGGTCGATCACCTCTGCACGGAGCCTTCGAGACTGGCCGAAATGGCCCTCGCCAGCCGTCGCCGTGCTCGGCCCGATGCCGCCGCGGAGATCGCTGTGGATATCCTGAGACTGGGCGGCGCCTTGCCCGCCGACGAGAATCGGAGCTGAGCATGTTCCGCAACACGCGACACATCCACCTGGTGGCCATCGGCGGCATCGGCATGAGCGGCATCGCCGAGATCCTGCTGAACCTGGGCTTCAAGGTGAGCGGCAGCGATCTGCGTTCGAGCGAGGCCACCGACCGTCTCGAACGTTTCGGCGCCGACATCTTCATCGGCCACGACTCCTCGCAGATCGGCGGAGCGGACGTCGTGGTCCACTCTTCGGCCGTGACTGCGGCCAATCCCGAAATCCAAGCGGCGCGACGGGCGGGCATCCCCGTCATCCGACGGGCCGAGATGCTGGCCGAGCTCATGCGCCTGAAGTACGGCATCGCCGTTGCCGGGTCTCACGGCAAGACCACGACGACATCGCTGACCGCCGTGGTCCTCGCGGCGGGCGGCCTGGATCCCACCGTCGTGGTCGGAGGCCGCGCCCTGGCCACGGGTGCCAACGCCATTCTGGGCCGGGGGGAGTATATGGTCGCCGAGGCTGACGAAAGCGACGGCTCTTTCCTCCAACTCGTGCCGACCATCGCCGTGGTGACGAACATGGACCACGAGCACGTGGACTATTACGCCGAACTCGACGATGTCCGCGACGCCTTCCGGATCTTCCTCGAAAAAGTGCCCTTCTACGGCGCTTGCATCCTCTGTGCCGACGACCCCGAGGTGCGGGCACTGATTCCCGGCCTCGACCGCAAAGTCGTGACCTACGGTCTGGGTGCCGACGCCGACGTGCGCGGAGAACCTCTCGACGATGTGGGCCGCCGTGCCCGTGTCCTGGCCTATGGTCGCGAACTTGGCGAACTGAGCCTGCGCACCGGTGGTCTGCACAACCTGACCAACGCTTTGGCAGCGGTGGCTGTGGGTATGGAGCTGGGCGTGTCGTTCGGAGTGGCGGCTCCGGCTCTGGCCTCATTCACTGGCGTCGGCCGGCGTTATGAGGATCACGGCATTCACGGCGACAACATCCTCGTTGTGGACGACTACGGCCATCATCCCACGGAAGTGGCGGCGACGCTCGCCCTGGCCACAGCGGACGGCCGTCGCGTCGTCGTGCTGTTCCAACCTCACCGCCATACACGCACCGCACGTTTCCGCGCCGAGTTCGCCGATGTGCTGATGGCCGCGGACGTCATCGGCCTGTTGCCTGTCTATGCGGCGGGCGAAGATCCATGCTCCGGCGGTGACAGCGAGGCCATTGCTGCGGCTCTCGTCCGCAAGGGTGCGACACCGACCCTGCTCGCCGGTCATGACGAGGTGCCAGGCTGGCTGGACGCCCAAGTCCGAAGCGGCGATCTCCTGTTGACCCTCGGAGCCGGAGATATCGGCAGGTCTGTCGCGACAATCTGCAAACGGCTCGATGGGAAAGAGGCCTCGTGAGCCGGCGTGCCCTGAGTCTCGGGCGCAGAGGTGGGAACGGGGGCATGGCCCGCACCCGGACCTCCGGCCGCCTCTGGATCAAGATCGCCCTGGGCGTGGCCGCAGTCCTGGTCGCGGGGGGTGCCGTGGTGCTGGTGAACTGGATGAGGACCTCGCCGGCCTTCGCGGTGACTCGCCTCGAAACCGGACGTTACCGCTACTCCACGGTGAGCGAAGTTGAGGGCGTACTGCTGCAACGGTTGGGGCGGAACATCTGGACCTGCAGTCGCGATTCTCTGCGCGAGGACCTGGAACAACTGCCTTGGGTCCGCTCCGTCGAGATCACGCGCCGCCCGCCGGGCACTCTTGCAGTGCGTCTTCAAGAGTGGCGACCACGTTTGCTGATGGCGGCCGCCGGAGGCGATCCTGATCACGCACTGCTGGCGGACCATCGTGTTCTGCAGCTGCCGGCCCATGTGGAGGCACCTGAACTGCCGATCTTCCGCCATGGGCAGCAGACCCCTACGGACGAAGATCTGGAGTCTCTGTTGATTTTGATCAACGCTGTCGCCGAGAGTGGTCTGGATGCCCGACGGAACGTCGTCGGCATCACCGAGAACGGTACGGGCCTGATCCTGGATCTGGGAGCAGAGACGGGCCGCCTGCTCGTCGGTCGCGAGTCGTTCATGTTGCGCCTCCGACGGTATTTGGCCGTGGCCGATGATCTGCCGCCGGCTTCATCGGTGGATCTGCGTTTCGACGGACAGGTCTACGTCAAGGAACTAGAAACCGCACAGCACGCGGAGTAGACGGAGGATCGGTGGGGATGGAACAAGGACAGCTGATCGTCGCCTGCGATTTCGGAACCACTGCGTTCCGGGTTCTGGTGGTCAACGTGAGTCATGAGGGGATGCGGGTGGTCGGGGCGGGAAGCGCCGAGTCCGTCGGCTTCCGCGACGGCGATTTCGTGGATCTCACCTCGGCGAGCCGGGCTCTCGAACGAGCAGTGACGGCGGCCGAATCAGCTGCCGACGTAGATATCTCCGGCTTCTTCTTCAGCGTGAGCGGTTCCCATCTGCGTTCGGTCTGGGCGAGGTGCCAGCAGCAGATCGGCCCTGAACGCCGCCCCATCACGCCGCAGGACGTCGATCTCGTCATCGACAAGGCCCACGGTATGGGGATTCCCTTCGACCATGCCATTCTCGTGGCGAATCCCGTGGGCTTCACCGTCGACGGCATCGCCGGCGTCGTCGATCCCGTCGGTCGAGCCGGCAGCCATCTCGAGGCCGACGTTCATATCGTCACCGGGTCGAGCACCGTGCTCCAGAACATCGAATCGGCCATCGGCAAGCTGAACCGCGAGGCCGTGGGTTGGTGTGTCGACGTCCTGGCGTCTTCCGCAGTCCTGCTCGACGATGCGGCTAAAGACGCCGGTGCGGCGCTGGTGGACATCGGCGGCTCGGTCACCCAGTGGGCGCTGTTCCACAACGGCGAAATCGCCGGCTGCGGCCAGGTGCCCTGGGGCGGGGAACACCTCACGGCCGACCTGGCTCACGGGTTGCGGGTGTCGATGCCGGAGGCCGAAGCAGTCAAGCGCTCCCGCGGTGTCGTTCTGCGCAGCTTGACCGATGCGATCGATCCGGATGTTCTGTTCGAAGAGGATGCCCCGGCCGAGTCTCCCGGTCTGATCGCTACCGTCCTCGAACCACGGCTCGAAGAGATCCTGGCTCTGGTCAAAAAGGACATGGCCCAGGCTCTCGGACTGGGCGATCTGCGGGGAGGGCTGGTGATCACCGGCGGCGGCTCCCGCTGTGCCGGCACCGACGACCTCGCCGAACAGGTGTTCCAGTTGCCGGTGACGTTGCGCTATCTACCGGCCAATATCGCCGGCACCGACCGACTGCCCCCGGGGCAGTGGGGCACGGCGCTGGGATTGGCAGCCTGGGCGGTCGGTGATTCCGGCCATGATGAAGACCCGAGACATTCGGGCGGTGGAGGCGGTTTGAAGGGGATTCTGAAAAAAATCTGGCCCCGGCGCTGAACTGCCTCATCTCAGTGCAAAAACCACTTGGCGACCGGGTCCGGATGTGTTAATCACAAACACAGGGAAGGATTCCCGCCGTCATTTGGAAGCATTACCCGATCAAGGACGAGAGGGGCTGTCCATGGTGTTCGAACTTGTCGAGCCCGCTGATCGCCTGGCCAGAATTCGCGTTGCCGGAGTCGGCGGCGCAGGCGGAAACGCCGTCAACCGCATGATTGAAGCCGGTCTCTCCGGTGTCGACTTCCTTGCCGTCAACACTGATCTTCAGGCTCTGCGACTTTCGCGGGCCGGTCAGGTCGTGCAGATCGGTCACGAAGTGACACGTGGACTGGGATCCGGGGGCGATCCTTGCGTCGGGCGCGCCTCGATCCTCGAAGACGAACAGGTGATCCGCGATATCATCCAAGACAGCGATATGGTGTTCGTGACTGCAGGCATGGGAGGCGGCACGGGCACCGGTGCGGCACCCGTGGTGGCAAGGTTGGCCCGGGAGATGGGTGCCTTGACTGTCGGAATCGTCACCAAGCCGTTCCGGTTCGAAGGCAAGGTTCGCCAGGCCCAGGCCGAGGCAGGCCTGGCCGAACTCCGCGAAGCCGTCGATACCCTGATCGTGATTCCCAACGAGCGGTTGCTCGAAGTCGTGCCCAAGAACACATCCATGAGCGAGGCCTTCTGCTTCGCCGACAACGTTCTGTACGAGGCCACGCGCGGTATCCACGACATCATCATGAAGCCCCACATGGTCAACCTCGACTTCGCCGACGTCCGTTCGGTGATGGCGGGTATGGGTGTGGCGCTCATGGGCACCGGCAAGGCCACCGGCGACGACCGGGCGGAATCGGCTGCCAGGGCCGCCATCAGCTCGCCGTTGCTTGAGAACGTGGACATTTTCGGTGCCCAGGGCGTGCTGGTGAACCTCACCGGCGGCGATGTGGGGCTGATGGAGACCAACACGGTCATGTCCATCGTCCAAGAGGCCGCCGGCGACCAGGCCCACATCATCTTCGGCTACGGGATCGACGAGGAGCTCGGTGATACGCTGCAGGTCACGGTCATCGCTACCGGCTTCGACAAGACCCCGGCCCGCAAGCCCGTGCGGATGGCCACCGCCAAGGTGGACGACACACCGGCCGAGGATTTCGCGACGGCCCCTGTGATCATGTCCGATCATGTGGCACTCCCCGAACATCAAGGTTGGGAAGACTCCCTTGAGGCCATCCAGCCGGATGGACCCGGCAGCGAGGATGCACCTCCGGCACCTACGCCAGAATTGAAGATCATGGCGGCGGCCGCGGGGGGCCCTGCGGTGATCGAGGAATTCGAAGCTCCTGCGGCCACACCGACATCGATGCGTTTCACCATGGTCGAGACGGATCCTGAAGACCACCTGCGGCCTGAGCCCGAAGGAGTCCCGATCCTCCGGGAATGCACCGAAAACCTGCCGGCCTCTGATTTTTTGACGGCCCGTGGACAAGCTGACGAACCCATGGCGGACGTCCGCACCTTCCCGGGTCTCCAGTCCCGCACCAAGGATCGTTCTCCGTTCCGGAGCGACGACCTGCGGCGGGACCTGACGGAACCGGCGTACACGCGGAAGTACATGGACTGACATGTCGTTCCTGGGACGGATGTTCGGCCGCAAAAGCGGCAGCGAGTACTCAGAGGGAATTGCTCTCTATGAGGAAGGGCGCTTCCCTGAGGCCATCGATGTCCTCAGGCGTGTGATTGATGCCAGCGGTCACCAGAACGGCAGCATGGCGGACTTCTACCTTCGTCAATCCCTGACCCGCGAAGGACGCCGTCTGCTTGACGATGAACAACCTGCGGTCGCCATTCCCTTCTTCGCCGAAGCGACAAATCGCTGGCCTTCCTTTCCCGACCTACAATTTTGGCACGGACTCGCCCTGGCCCGGGACGATCGCTGGGCCGACGTACTCGACGCCGCCAGGAATGCCTTGCATCAGAACAGAGACTACGTCGAAGCACGGTTGCTCGAAGCGAGCGCCCTGCGTGGTCTGGGCGATGACGACGGAGCCGTCCAAAGCCTCGAAACCCTGGTTGCTTCGGGTGCACGGGTCGAACATTCCCTGATCCGTTATCTCGAGGCTCGTTCGCCCTTCACGCTCGAGACCATTCCCGACGATCTGATGTCGTTGCTGCAGGAATCGCGCACCAATGATTCAGGCCGCGATGAGATCCTCAAAGCGGTTGCGATCTGTCGCGAGGGAGGCTGGGAAGAGGGCATCGAGAAAATGCGGCAGCTGGCCACGGACAATCCCACCTACCCGGACTTCCGGGTCAAATTGGCGGCGGCCCTGTTCCAGACAGGCCGCAACAACGAGGCGCTGAACGAAGTAGGCGTTGCGTTGACCCTGAATCCCCGCTACCGCACGGCCGCTCATCTCAAGGCTCTCATTCTGGCCGACCAGCACCGTTTTTCCGAAGCACGTGAAGTGATCCAGGTTCAGGAATCGCTGACCGATCCCATCAATGCACATCCGGGTGAAGAGCTGTTCTGCTCCTACCTGGGTGCGGCGATGTCGTTGTTGACGGGCCGCTTCGCAGAGGCTCATGTCCAGCTCGAACGGTGGAGCGATCTGACGATGACGTTCCCCACCGCTGAACTCCTGCGGGCGGCGGCCGACGATCTCGACGGCCGGGGAAACAAGGCCCGGGTGCGTCTGCAGACACTGGCCGATCGTTGGCCTCTCGACGAGCAATATCACTACTATCTCGGGTGTCATGAGCTGGTCGCCATGGATTTCGACGGTCTGCAGCGAACCCTCGAGAAATGGCCTGAGGGCAATGAGTCGGCAACCGATCCGCACCGACGCCGGGAGTATCTGAGTGCCCAATGGACCCTCGGCCAAGGGCGCTCCCTACCCGCCGGCGCTGGGCCTGAAGATGTGGCTCACGAGCCCTGCTGGCGTTTTCTCGCAGCGCGCTCCCTGGCTCTCGAAGATCAGTGGATCGATTCTCTTCTGGAATTGCGCAAACTGGCGGCTGAAGGCGAGGCTACCGAGCGCCTCGCCAGTCTTATCCACAAAGCCTATCTTGCCGTGGATGAATCGGGCGATGCCGTGACCCCCGACGTCGTGCCGGACTCTATTCTTCAAGACCGTGTCTGCCTGCTGCACCGTCAGGAACGGACCGGACGAGCTTTGGCCCTGGTCCGTCACCATCAGGAACTCCATCCTGAGGACTTGCGTTGGATCTGGCTGAATCCGACCTTCTGGTTGGACCCGATCCGTCGTTGGATCGGCTGAACAGTCGCCTCCTCCATCGGAGCCCACCATGAACTCCAAGCGATTCCGCAGGACCGGACGCCGCGGCTCCGTGCTGTTGGGTGCCGTCTTGGCACTGCTCTTCAGCGGCGTCGTCGAGGCTCAAACCGAGTCGGATGCATCCAGCGGGGGCGGACCTTGCCGTGAAGGGATGCGCTTGGCAGCCGAGCGCCGCTACGAAGAGGCACGCGAAGTTCTTGTGGCCTGCCTCGAGGATGAGGGCGAGGCCTTGGAGCCGTTGATCGCCCTGACGGCCATGGCCCTCGACCAGGATCGACACGCCGAGGCCCTCGATTGGAGCAGCCGGGCCGCTGACGGATTCCCCGACTCGGCCGATGCCCACTACTGGCGTGGCCGCGCCCTGACGGTGACCGGTTCTCTCGAAGGTGCGCGGAGTTGCTGGGAACAGGGTCTGCAGCTGAACCAGAATCACGCTCCGACTCTTCGCGCCTTGGCTAATCTGTTGCTGTCGCTCGGCGAGGAAAGGCCGGCCTACGGCCTGCTCAATCATCTGATCATGGTCGACGGTCCCGACCCCTGGTCTCTGAAGACCCTCTCCAACTTGGCTCGCAAGAACGGTCTCTGGCGGCAGGCCCTGGCTCATTGGGATGCTGCGCTGCGGGTTTCAGCCCCGGATGCTGGGGATCTGAGGATGGCAGGAGAGCTGGCCATCCTGGCCGGCGATACGGCCTATGCGATGCGAAGCGCCAGTGATGCGGTCGATTTGGAACCCAGCCCTTCCTCCTGGGGCGTCCTGGGGGAAGCCCTGTTCGCCGCGAGGCGTTTCGAAGAAGCGATTCCTGTATTCGAACAGGTGCTGGTCATGGATCCGTCCGCCGCTTCGGTCCATTTTCATCTCGCCAATGCTTATGAGTTGGTCGGACGAGTCGAGGACGCCGAACTCGAGTTCCGTCGCTACACGGCCCAAAGGTCCGATGATCCCACGGGCTTCTTCAACTTTGCGGTCCATCTGGACAAGCGTGGGCTCACGTCCGAGGCCCTGCGTCAGATCGAACAGGCGCTGATGCTGGCACCGGATCAGGAGACGCCGTCCCTGTTCCGTGCCGGCCTGCTCGAAAAGCTCGGAGATGATGCTGCTCTGATCCTGGCCCTGGATGATCTCCTGGCCCGCGGCGTGGGAGACGCCGCGGGCTTGACCGCGTGGCGCCTCAGCGTCGAGGAACGAATCACGACGGGGGAGATGCACGCCGGGCAGGTGCTGCTGTTTCACATCGTGACTCCTGACTCGACCGCCGTCCGTTTGATCGAAGAGGATCTGCTCGATGGGCTTGATTTCTCGGTTATCGCCACTCGGTACAGCGTCGGCTCCACAGCCGGACAGGGTGGCGACATCGGCTGGGTCGATCCCGACGACATGGCTGCTGATTTGCGGCGGCCGATCAAGGACCTCGCAATCCAGGAAGTCAGCCGCGCGATCCCGTCCGAGGGTCTCTATCATTTCTTCAAGCGCGTGCGTTGAGTCCCTGCCGTTGACGAGGTTGTCAACTCCGTTCCGACCGTCTACGATGCGTCGCGAACCCGTGATGGAGGGATCGTGATGCCGGCCGTCGAATGGAGCAGCGACGTTCAGTTCCTCAAGGGCGTCGGCCCGGTGCGGAGCCGTGCGCTCAATCGTCTCGGCATCCGGACCGCCGGGGACCTCCTGCGGCACTACCCGCGCCGCTGGCTCGACCGCAGCTCCGTCACGTCGATCGGAGCCGCCAAGCCGGGCGACGACGTCACCATCGCCGGCGAAGTGCTGACCAGCGGCGGCAGGCCGACACAGCGCGGCCGCGCCATGCAGACGATCTCGGTGGGCGACGTCAGCGGTGTCCTCTTCTGCATCTGGTTCGGCCAGTCCTATCTCCTGAAACAGTTCCGCAACGGCACCAAAGTTCTGATCAGCGGCACGATTCAGGTGCATCAAGGTCGCAAGCAGATCGTCCACCCCGACTACGAGATCCTCGACAACGAAGGCCCCGGCCTGCACACAGGCAGGCTCGTGCCCGTATATCCGCTGACGTCCGGGATCGGTCAACATTGGCTGCGCCAACGGATCCATGAATCCCTCGACCTGCTTGAGCCTTCACTGATCGACCCGCTTCCCGCCGCTCTTAGGCGCGAACGCGATCTTTGCAGTTTGGGCGAAGCTCTGCGCTCCATCCATTTCCCAGACGACGCCGCTGCCCGCGACCGTGCAAGACGGAGGCTGGCCCACGATGAAATCTTCCTTCTGCAGCTGGCCATGGGTCTGCGTCGACGGGGTCACGGTGATGTGGCGGGAATCCGCCTCGAAGCTCCCGGCGACTTGACGACGCGTCTCGTGGCGAATCTGCCCTTTGAACTGACCGGCGCCCAGCGGCGGGTCTTGGCGGAAATCCTGCGGGACATGCGGGGAGGCCGTTCGATGCACCGCCTGGTCCAGGGCGATGTTGGCTCGGGTAAAACCCTCGTGGCGTTGATCGCCGCACTATTCGTGATCGAGCAGGGTCTGCAGGCGGTTCTGATGGCGCCCACCGAAGTGCTGGCCCGTCAGCACGGCCGTGCTGTGGCTTCGTTGTGCGCCGGTCTGGACGTCTCTGTGGCCACCCTCACGGGCTCGACGCCCGCGGCGGAGCGCAGGGCTCTCTTGCGGGGAGCCGCCGACGGCGAGATCGACCTGCTGGTGGGGACCCACGCCCTGATCCAGGATGAGGTCCATCTGCCGCGCCTTGGTCTGGCCATCGTCGATGAGCAGCACCGTTTCGGCGTTCGCCAACGCAGCCGCGCCGGCCAAGGCGGCGAGGGCCCTGCGCCGCATGTGCTTGTAATGAGCGCCACGCCCATCCCGCGCTCATTGGCTTTGACCCTCTGCGGAGACCTCGATCTTTCGTTCATCGACGAACTGCCGGCCGGCCGTCAACCCATCACGACAGAGTTGTTGGGCGTCAAGGACGACGACCGCATCCACGCCGCCGTGCGCGCCGCCGCAACTGCCGGACGACAGGTCTATGTGGTCTACCCGGTGATCGAGGAGAGTGAAGGACAGGACCTCAAAGCAGCCGAAGCGGAATACGATCTGTTGCGTACGGGACCGTTGCAGGGTCTCGAAGTGGGATTGCTTCACGGTCGCATGAAGGCCAAGGACAAGCATGCCGTCATGGACAGTTTTACGCGGGGTGAGCTGCAGGTCCTGGTGGCCACGACCGTCGTCGAAGTGGGGGTGGATGTTCCCAATGCGACCCTGATGGTGATCCACCATCCGGATCGCTTCGGACTCGCCCAGCTTCATCAGCTGCGGGGTCGCGTAGGGCGCGGCGAACACGCCTCGTCCTGTTTCCTGGTCAGCGATCGTTGGCTCGCGGCCGAGACCCGGGAACGCCTGCTGATGTTTTGTGCCACCGGCGATGGTTTTCGTCTCGCTGAAGAGGACCTGCGCCGGCGTGGCCCCGGCGACGTGATGGGTGTGCGTCAACATGGGGCTCCGGCCTTCCGCTTGGCCAATCCGCTCCGCGACGTCGAACTCGTGGAGCTGGCCCGGACCGATGCCCGCGCGATCCTCGATGCTGATCCCATGTTCCGCAGGCCTGATCATCGCGCCCTCGGGATCATGCTGCAACGAGAGTACGGTCGGCTCTTACTGGGCACAGTCGGTTGATCCGCTTTAGAACTTGTGGAACCCGCCGATAACTTCCGGAGACACTCATCCGGAGGAACCATGGACATCCACTGTCCCCGTTGCCGCACCCGCTACCACCTCGAAAGCGCCCTCACACCCCGACGTGTGATGAGGTTGCGCTGTGCGGCGTGTGAGCACGAATTCAGGATCGACTTGACCGATGCAGCACGCAGATCGTCCAGTAGAGACAGGGTCGGCACCGATGAAGTGTGGGCGCGCCGTGTAGCCCGCACCCTCATTTCCGACATGGTGATCTACCACCGTGCACGGCGCGATGCCGCTTTGTCCGACGGGACGTTGCTCGATGTCTTCGCCGAGGACCTGGCCGTGGCTTGGGATGTCTTCCGGGACAGAACCGGGGACGGAACCTACGATCATCTCTTTCGTGATGCAGTCAACACCATCCTCGCCGCCGGACGCCCGCTGCTCTAACCTGCTGCGCCGATATGGAAAAGGGGGCCTCCCAGGAGGCCCCCTCATTCTATTCATCGGTGCGTGGTCAGTCTTCCCAGTGCTCGCTGACGTCGTTGAGGATCGCATCGATGTGGTTGCGGATCCGCATGTTCTGGTCCGGTTCGAACAGCGCTTTCTTCACGCGGCCGTCCGGGTCCTTTTTGATGTAACGGAGTGAACGCAGGTCGTCCATGGGCATCAGGATGTCCTTGCAGACTCTGACTTCGATCCCTTCGCCGTCCTTGTTCTGGCCGGGGTTGTTGTGCGGGTGCATGCCCAGGCCCCAGCCATGGGCCACCATGGAGCAGAGCAGGGCCCGCATCATGTTCTGACCCTGGACGGTGTCGGTGTCTAAAGTGTTCGCAAGGCGTTCCATGACGCCGTCGACGACGGGAATCAGCTTGTCGACGATGCCGGATTCGAGCTCGATGTTCAACAGCCGGGTGAACATCTCTTTGAGGATACGGTCGGTGTTCGTGGCGGTCATCGGATATCTCCGGTCGTGGGTCCCAGATTGAGTCGTGCTGAAGATATCGACCGCTGATCGGCGAACTTGAGTGATGATTGGGGGTTGCCGTCACTTCCGCAGGCGCCGAAGCGAACAATTCGTTGACCCCTGGACGGGGTTTTCGTAGTGTGCGCTCCATGCGAAACCTTGATGGAATCAACGACGGCGGTCCCATTGCCGATCGCGACGCCGAATGCTGTTTCAGCCGCGGACGAGCCCTGGAATCGGCGGGTGAGCTCGAGGAAGCCGAACGGGCCTACCGTGACGCTCTGATCCTCGACGACACTCGTGCCGATTGGTACTATCGGCTGGGATGTGTTCTGCGCAAGAGCGGGCGGGTGCCGGATGCGGCCGTCGCCTTTGCCGAGGCTGTCGCCTGCGACGGCCAGCAGACTCGGTACCTGACCAATCTGGGTGCGGCTCTCGACGATCTCGGACGCCGCGACGAAGCGGTCGCCACATACACCCGCGCCGTCAACGTCGGCGGAGATACAGCGGACGCCCACCACAACATGGGAGCCATCCATGCCGAGGAGGGACGGACCCGTGAGGCGATCCGCAGCTTCGAAGCCGCCCTCGACCAGCGGCCTGACGCCGACGGTCATATCAACCTGGGGTTGGTCTACTATCACGCGGGCGATCTCGAACCCGCCCTCGAGTCCTTCGAAGCTGCATCGGCCGCCTCACCGGATTCGGCTCGGTCGCATTACTTCGCCGGACTCGCCCTGCTCAAGAAGGGTGTCAACAACGAAGCCTATGCACGTTTTCAAAAGGCGTTCCGGCTCGACGACAGGCTTGTCAGGAGCCACCTCCATGCCGGGGTCTGTCTCCACAAAATGGAACGATACGAGGACGCTCTCGCATCGCTGTACCGTGCCTTGGATCATCTTCCCGACGACGGTCGCCTGCACTATCAATTGGCGCTCACACTCGACGCTTTGATGATGCACCAGGAGGCCCGCCGACATTATCGCCTGGCGCGGGGTGAAGGGAACTGAGCGGAAGGACACGTTCGTCGTGGATATGATTCAACTGGTGATTCTGGCCGTCGTTCAGGGCCTGACCGAATTCCTGCCTGTCAGCAGTTCAGGTCATCTTGTCTTGTTGCAGAACTGGTTTTCAACCTTCACCGGCGATGTTTTCCTCGATGTCGTGCTGCATGGTGGGACCTTGGCCGCAGTGGTGGTTGCGTACTGGAAGGACATCCGGCGCCTGCTTTCCTTCGACGCCCCGGCGGTCCAGTACATGGTCGCTTTGGCGACCGCGACAGTGCCCGCGGTGATTGTCGGCCTGATCTTCAAGGACACCGTCACCCGCCTATTTCATGATCCGCGGGTCGCTGCCGTCTGTTTGGTCGTCACCGGTCTGATCCTGCTGTCCACGCGACTGGCCAAGGACTCCGATGGTCGGCGTCGTATTCGTGGCGAGTGGCATCCCGTTGCGCCCCCGCTGTACAAGGCGTTTCTCATCGGCTTCGCCCAGGCCATGGCCATCACGCCCGGTATCAGCCGGAGCGGTTCAACCATCGCGGCGTCGTTGTGGTTGGGGCTCGGCCGCGAGGAGGCGGCCCGCTTCAGTTTCCTGATGGCGGTGCCGGCCATCGCCGGTGCTCTTTTGCTGGAAACCATGAAGGGTCTGCCTACGACCGCAGCCACGCCGTTCGGGCTGGTCCTCGGAGTGTTGGTGGCGTTTCTGGTTGGTTTGGCGGCGATACGGCTCACGGCGCTGCTCGTCGTGCAGCGCCACTTCTGGCGTTTCGCCTTCTACTGCGTGCCCCTGGGCTTGGTGATGTTCGTCATCCTGGACTGATCGAGCCGACAGACCGATTTAGACCGGCATCGCCGGCTGCAGCATGTTCTCCATGATGGTGAGCACGACATCGGGATCGAAGGGGCAGATCATGACCGCCTCGGCGCCCGCGGCCTTTGCCGCCAGCTCAGCGGCGAGATCGTCGATTCCGATGATCGCGACGACCCGTGGACTATGGTCACCGACGACGAGTCTGCGGATCAATTCGCAGCCGTCGAACTTCTCGGTTGTCGTATCGACGACGGCGAGGTCAGGTGACAGTGCCGTTGCCAGATCTTCGGCTTCCTCGAGGGAGCCCGCTTCGGCGATCCGCACCAGGGGGATCTCGTCGAGCAGTTCACGGAGAACGAAACGCATGAAGCTGGTGTCGTCGGCGATCAGGACGGTTGGCTGCACGGGGCCTCCAGCGGCCGGGCCGAACGGGAACCCGAACGGAACGACGGCAGTTCGATGACGGGACGCGCCTACGGACTCAACTGCCCGGCGCATCGCGGAGAGGACGACGATCCCGCTTGTCATCGGCAACATGGGACGCTTCTTGACTCCGAGATCTGCAATTGTGCCGAATGTTAGGGAGACATCATGACCACCATGAAATGGCTGATCCTCGCCGCCGCCACCATCCTCGCCGCCGCTCCTGCCGCAGGGGCGGACCGGAACGTGTCGAGTTCCGAGTCCGAGGAGCGCACCAGACTCGAACTGACGGTCTACAATAGCGATCTGGCCCTGGTGCGCGAAACCAGGACGGTCAAGCTGCCGGATGGGGAGAGCTGGTTGGAGTTCCGTGGCGTACCGGCCCGCATCGATCCCCGTTCCCTGATCGTCGATCAATCCGACGGACGTCCGTTCAGGTTGATCGAGCAGAGCTACGAGTTCGATCTGATGTCCCGGGCCAAGATCCTCGAGAAGTACGTGGGGAGGGAGCTGACCTGGATCCAGGAAGACGGCCGTCGCCTGACCGGAAAGCTGCTGGGAACAGCGGAAGGTCCGGTCTACGAGGTCGATGGCGAGATCGTGTTCGAAGTGCCGGGTCGCCTGGCCTTATCCAGCCTGCCGGAAAACCTGAGGGCCCGGCCCACCATGGTTTGGCGTCTCGACGCTGATCGGGAAGGTGAGAGGGCCATCGACGTCTCCTATCTGACCGGTGGTTTGTCGTGGTCGGCCGACTATGTCTTCCAACTTGATGATCAAGGTGACAAGGCCGATGTCCAGGCCTGGGTCACCGTTCAGAACCGCAGCGGCACGACGTTCGACGATGCCGGCCTCATGCTTCTGGCAGGCGACGTGAATAGGGTCCAGCAAACCCATGGACGGGGAAGCCCCAAGCCCGAGCTCATGGCCATGGCGACCTTCGACGGCAACATGGCACAGGAGAGCGTGGGTGATTATCACCTCTATACCGTTCCCGGGCACACCAGCCTGCGGGACCAAGAGATCAAGCAGGTGTCGCTGTTCACGTCGTCCGGCGTTCCTGTCCAGAAGCGCTATCGTCTCGAGTCCGGCAACATGGGCCGTTTCTTCGGTCGCGGTGGAGAGCGGGGCACTGAGAAAATCGCCGTCATGCATGAAGTGAAGAACACTGAGGACGATCACCTGGGCGTTCCCCTGCCGGCCGGCATCGTGCGCATCTACGGCACGTCGTCGTCGGGGGCGCGGCAACTGCTGGGGGAATCCCAGATCGATCACACGCCCCGCGACGAAACACTCCACCTGCAGACGGGATACGCGTTCGACCTGGTGGCCGATCGCAAACGCATGGAATTTCGGAGCATGGGTGAGCGGACCCACGAATCGGTTTGGGAGATCGAACTCCGCAACCGCTCGGATCACGACGTGGTCATTGAAGTGCTCGAGGCAATGCCGGGCGAGTGGACGGTGCTGGAAACGAGCCACGATTTTGCCAAACTTGAGGCGTTTCAGGCTCGTTTCGACGTCTCCGTCCCGGCTGACGGAATATCGGTTCTGCGTTACCGAATCCGCACCTCGAATTGATCGCATTCGTATTGACACCATGTCCTGGCTTTCGCGCCGATCTTGACAGAATGTCAATATCGGCGCTTTTGGTGGGGAAATCCATGGGAGTCGGTCATGATCCTGGGATGTCTATCGTGTGAAATATGAATAAGTTGTGAATGCAGGATCTCAATGATCCTAGTTATCCAGTCCCTGGCACGGGACTTGTTGTAGAGTGTATGGAACCACGAAGAAATCAACGAAATTTGGAAGGTTTGACATGGCCGTTACAACCCGCAAAACCACCGCCAAGGCCCGCAAGCCCCGCGCTGCCGCCACCGCCCGCAAGCCCAAGGCGATGGCCCGTAAGCCCCGGCGCGACAGTGCTCAGCTCATGTCGAACCTCGATCTGTATTTTCACGAGGTCAAGGCGTTCCCCCTGCTGACCCGCGAAGAGGAGTGCGAGCTGGCCCGCGGCATCCGTAAGGAAGACGAAGCCGCTCTCCACAAGCTGGTCAACTCGAACCTGCGTTTCGTGGTCTCGATCGCCAAGGAATATGCCCACTACGGTGTGCCCCTGGAAGACCTGATCAACGAGGGCAACCTCGGCCTGCTGAAGGCGGCCCAGCGGTTCGACGAGACCCGAGGCTACAAATTCATCTCCTATGCCGTGTGGTGGATCCGTCAGTCGATCCTGGCCGCCCTGGCGAACCATTCCAAGATCGTGCGGATGCCCCTGAACAGGGCCCGTGTGCTCAACCAGATCAAGCGAGCGAGCAGCGAACTGCAGCAGAAGCTGCGCCGCAAGCCCATGCCCGACGAGATCGCGGCCAAGCTCGGCCTGTCCGTCGACGAGGTGAAGGACACCCTGCCCCTGATGCAGGACAACTTCTTCCTGGACGACTTCGTGGGCAACGACGAGGACTCCACCTACATGGACTTCCTCGAGGACACCAAAAGCAAGGCTCCCGATGCGCCCGTGCTGGAGGAAGACCTGATCGAGAGCATCGAGCGGATGCTCTGCGACCTGAAGCCCCGCGAGGCCAAGGTCCTGCGCATGTACTACGGTCTGGGCACCGATCATGAGATGACCCTCGAGGAGATCGGCCAGCAGATGAGCCTGACCCGCGAGCGCATCCGCCAGATCAAGGAAGAGGCCTTCGAGAAGATCCGCAATTCGAAGACCTTCCGCTACATGCACGACTACCAGGACATGAAGGACATGACAGCTTGAGCAAGTGACCATGTGAGTGAGACCGACAGAACAGAGTGCACGGAACCCCGGAGGAGCTACTCCGGGGTTTTCGTTTGTAGGCGACCCTGACCAGCCTCTGTGACTGCTGCATCGAAGGCGTCGAGGGTGTGGGAGGGAAGCCACACGCGCCACACGACATCGTCGGCGTAGACTTCCGACACGCGCCGGCCGCCGTGCTGCTCCAGGTGATGGTTCACAGTCTTCTGAAGGGAGTAAGGGAAGATGATTTCGAGTTCGCCGCCGAGATGGATACGACGTTTGGCGGCTCCATCGAGAGCGGCGGCCACGGTGTCCCTGTACGCGCGGCCGAGTCCGCCGGTGCCGAGCTTGACGCCGCCGAACCAGCGCACGACGACGGCCACGGTGTCGGACAGTTCTGCTTGGCGCAGGGCGTTGAGGATCGGTTCGCCGGCGGAGCCCGAAGGTTCGCCGGCATCGCTGCGATGCTCCACGCGCGCGTGGACGGGACCGAGACGCCAAGCGAAGCACACGTGACGGGCGTCGTGATATTGCTTGGCCGCAGCGGCGACGATGGATCGGGCTTCCTGTTCGTCGACGATGGGGTGGACCTCGGCCAGAAAGCGCGACCGTTGCACCTTCAATTCGGAGGTGACCGGACCGACCAGAGTGTCGTAGCCGGGGCCTTCGGCGGCATCGTCGGTAGGTGCGGACACGGGTAGCCTTCCTGGTTGGGAACGGACCGATACGGACAGATCGACGTCGCCTTCCCCGGCGACAGGGACTGATCATAAACCGGTTCTCTAATCGTGACAACGGGTTGTGACAGAGTGGAGTTGGCATTCCCTTTGCTTGTGTGTTCCGGGATAGGAGGTTCCCGATGAAGGTGCGGCGCGACTTCATAATCCGGTTTTCTGCCATGGCCCTGCTGATCGGCAGTTCGCTGTCGGCCGATGCGTCGGGTGTCCTGAGGCCTGCCCTTGATCGGCCGGACCGCGTTGATCCGGTGTTCATCAGCCTGGGTCCGACTCTGGGCGGCAGCCCCGACTGGGGCTCCGGCACCATCGGATTCAATGCCTCCATCCTCTTCCGCCCATCCCGGGCCGCGGAATTCTCGCCGACGCTCTACCACTGGAACACGGGACTCCTGTTGGACATGGAGTGGCGCCCCCTCGCCCAGGGCCGCGATGCCAAGACCGCCGACGTCGTTTTCAGAAAATACCTCGTCGATCAGGGCAGAATCGACCACGGGGCGGTTCTGTTCGCGGGATTCGGAGGGGGACGTTCGCTGGTTTCCTATCCTTCCGCCGTCGTTACGGAATCCGAGGACGGCAGTACGCCCGCTGCTCCCACATGGGTCAAGGCCGAGCAGCGCTGGTGGTCCGCCATCATGGAGATC
Source organism: uncultured bacterium (assembly GCA_937910695.1). Classification (GTDB taxonomy): domain Bacteria; phylum Krumholzibacteriota; class Krumholzibacteriia; order LZORAL124-64-63; family LZORAL124-64-63; genus CALEMW01. The sequence continues at coordinate 104,782 of CALEMW010000219.1, read as the reverse complement.
GGTTACGAAGCGGAACCGGCCCACCATGTCATTGTGACGATCAAGGGGCGCTGGCGCAGCTATATCCAACGTCCTCTCGACTATTCCAGTTGGACCCTCCATGTCCTGGTAGGGATCCCGATTCCCTGGTAAGGGAACCTTGTCGCCATCTTCCTGGTTGTGATCCGGGCGTTGCTGGTGGACGCCTACCGGTGGAGCCATTATTGTTGGTCCATAGCCCCCTGCAGGATCCGTAAACCAGGGAGACCGCCATGAACGTCCTGCTGCGCAGGATTCTCCTCGTCGTTGTCGTTTGCACCGCCGTCGCCTCGGCCCAGCAACCGCTGCCCTACTGGGATTACCAGTCGGCCATGCAGGCCGCCTACTATCTTGATCACGTCACGACCGTCGACACTCTCGAAGACGAATTCGGTCCCTTCCTCGCCCTGGGCGATCGCTTCGGTCTGGTACGTCTGATCCAACTCGTCGCTGGTCAGAGCCGCGACGTGTGGACCAGCAAGCAGCTGACCGGCGCGGTGATCGAGGTTCTGAGCGCAGATCTCGACGGCGACGATCAGAACGAGATCATCGCCTGGACGGGCAGCGGCATCCTCTATGTCTGGTCATCGGCCGACCGCCGCCTGCGCTGGGAATCGCTCAACAACGATTTCAGGGAAATCCATTGCGTGAGTCTGGGTCAGGTCGACGACGACGCGCCCCTGGAGATCGTCGTGAACGCCGATCAGCACCTGCATTATATCGACGGACTGACCTTCAACCGCGAGTGGACCAGCCCCATGGAATACGAGGCGGGACGACTCGCGGTGGGTGATGTGGACGGCGACGGCACTGCCGAGATCGTCTTGAACACGGGACAGGTGGTCGATGTGCGCAGCGGCGATGTGGAATGGGCGGGCGAAGTCTTCGGGTCGCGCATCATGCTGCTGGACATGGACGGTGACGGGATCCCCGAGGTCCTATCCGAGAGCGACGGCACGGTGATGCGGATTTTCGACGTGGATCATCAGCGCGAGAAAATTCTCCAGTAAGCGGAGCGCGAGGAACGTCACTTACGGTCGACTCCGCCTGTCGATCGCCGAACTTGGAACACGAGGAGACCGTCGATGACGACCAGCCGCGGCCAGCGGTACCACCGCACTGCCCTTGCACTCAGCTTGGTACTTGCTCTTCTGTGTTTCGGCACGGTCTTCGCCGGCCCGCTCGGCGGCGGCTCCGCCGCCGAGGCCGTGCCCAAGGTCGTTCTCGAACTCAAGACCCTCGGCGACGTGTTCCCCGCCGGGGGCACCGTGCAGATCGGCGTTCTCTACCACGTACCCGAAGGCACCCACATGACGGGCACCTTCACTGGCCTCACCTTGACGGGGGCAGAATCGGGAGAGCCGATTTTCCCACCCCTGAGCGTCCCTGGAGAGCTGCCCTACTGGAAGGGCGACGTCATGGCTCTGTTGCCGGTCACGCTTCCGGCCGAAGCCGGGCCGTTGACGCTGACCGTGACGGCCCAGTCCCAGCTCTGCCGCGAGGGCGATGCCGGACTGTGCTATCCGCCGGCAGACGTGGTCGACAGTCTGGAGATCGTCGTCGGTGCAGCAACGGACGCCGGCGCCGCCACAGTTGCAACCCCTCCATCCGGCGAAGGCGGCGGCCTGCATGGGCGGCTGGAACGCGCCCTGAGCGAGGGCAGCTGGATGGCGTTCCTACTCGTCTTCCTCGGCGGTGTGCTCGCCAGCTTCACACCTTGTGTCTATCCGATGATCCCGATCACCATCAGCTTCATCGGCGGCAGCGCCAAGGGCAATCCCGTCAAGGGCTTCATCCTTTCGCTTTGGTATGTGCTGGGCATCGCGGTGGTTTATTCAGTGCTCGGATTGTTGGCTGCGGCCACTGGAGGCGCATTCGGCCAGGCAACGCAGACCCCGATCTTCGGTGGCGTCGTGGCGGTCGTGATCGGCGCGATGGCTCTGTCCATGGCCGGCATGTTCGACATTCAACTGCCGAGCAGCATGACCAGCCGTGTCGGTGGCGGCCGGACGGGTTTCCTGGGGCCGCTGCTGATGGGTATGGCCATGGGCTTGATTGCCGCCCCCTGTGTGGGGCCGGTGCTGATCGTCCTGCTGACCTGGGTCGCGACCACTGGCAGCATGATGCTCGGCTTCTGGCTGCTGTTCACCTTCGCCCTGGGCATGGGCATGCTGTTCCTGGCTCTGGGCACCTTCAGCGGGCTGCTGACGGCTCTGCCCGGCGCCGGCGGCTGGATGAACATCGTGAAGCATGGATTCGCCGTCGTGCTCTTCGCTCTCGCTCTGTGGTTCGTGCGGGCCTACTTGCCTTCGTGGCTGTTGAGCGGGCTCTTCGGTCTGGCCCTGCTGCTGAGTGTGAGCGCTTGGGGAGCCTGGCTGCCACTGGCGGGTTCTGCCGGTGCTCGTGAAGGCCTCGACAAGGGATTCTTGCGGTTCCTCTGGCTCCTCGGGGCGGTCCTGGTCATCTTGGGCGGCTTGCGAGGATTCGCGCCGGAACTCCTGCCGGCGGGCGCTCCGGCCGTGGGTGTGTCGGCGGAGCCTCTGGAGCCCGCCTGGATCTGGGACGAGACGGCCGGCTTCGCTCGGGCGGAAGCCGACGGTAAGCCGGTGATGATGGACTTCTGGGCCGAATGGTGCGCCGCCTGCGTCGAGCTGGACCATCAGACCTACAACCAATCCCGCATCCTCGATCTTGCGCAACGGTTCACGTCGATTAAGATGGACATGACCGAGAGCAACGAGACCAATAAGGAACGCACGAGTCGCTTCGGCGTGATCGGCATGCCGACGGTGATTTTCTTCGATTCCCTCGGGAACGAAATCGAACGTTTTTCAGGTTTCAAGGACGCCGACGACCTGGCCGCCGTGATGGAGCGCGTGCTCTCGTCGGTCGAGTAGAAGGGATGTCCCTTCGCCAACCCCTGAGCTGGCCTGCGGGCCGGGAGGAACCATGAGCGAGATGATCCACGTGACGGATGAGAACTTCGAAGCCGAGGTCATGCAGAGCGACGTGCCCGTGCTGGTCGACTTCAGCGCCACCTGGTGCGGTCCCTGCAAGCAGCTCAAGCCCATCGTGGAAGAGCTGGCGGTCGAGTTCGCCGGTAAGTTGAAGGTCGCCCATGTGGACGTTGAAGAGGCCCGCACCCACGCCATGAAATTCGGCGTGATGTCCGTGCCCACGGTGCTCTACATGAAGGGCGGCGAGGTGCAGAACCAGCAGATAGGCCTGACGTCCAAGGATAAGATGATCGAGAAGATCAACGCCATGTTCTAGGAGGACTCCATGCAGCGCAGACTTGTTTTGACCGTAATGTTGTTCGCTGTGGTGCTGGCCGGCTGTGCCGGCGGCGACGATGCAGCCGTGGACGAGGCCGTTCCATCTGCAGGTCTGCCTGTGGATCTCGACGGCAAGGATTTCACCCTCGCCTCGTACGCGGGCGACGTCGTGATTCTCGACTTCTGGGCCACCTGGTGCCCGCCCTGCAAGCGCGCCATGCCGCACCTGCAGGATATCCACGAGGAATACGGAGATCAGGGTATCCATGTCGTGGCCGTGGCCACGGATCAGCAGGGAGCCCAGATCGTCAGGCCGTTCATCGAGAAGAGCGGCTATACCTTCCGTGTCGTTCCCGACGTGACTCAGAGTCTCAGCCACGATTTCGGGGGCATCCGCAGCATCCCGACCACGTTCATCATCGGGCCCGACGGCAAGGTGAAGGATAAGTTCGTGGGCTATCAGGAAAAGCAGGTCTATATCGACGCTGCCCTGGCCGCCAAAGGCCCCTAGTGCCTTTCCAGGTCCCGTCCGCGCCTCACGCGGACGGGACCTGGAGTCACGCCATGCCGCTGCCGATTTTGGTGACCGATGAGAGAGGAGCCTGCCCATCGGGCATGCTCCTCTCTTGTTGGGCTGTGTCGAGGCCCAAGACCGTTCTAACGGAACAGCGTCTTCATGCTGCTCCAGGAGGAGTCCTCGTTTGACACGGCGTTGCCGATCACGATCGAGATCGAAGTCTGCGCCACCAACGCACCGCTGCCGTCATAAGCGCGGAGGTAGATTTCGTAGACGCCGTCCAGGGCGGGATCGAAGGTGTTGAAAGGAGCGTCATTGAAGAATTCGTAGCTCCAGGAGTTCTGGGCGACGTTTTGTGTCGCCAGATAGGACGCGTAGGTTACGGCGTCGCCGGCAACCAGGTCCGTGGCCGAGGTCGTGGCGTTGGTGCCGAGGGAGTGGTCGTAGAAAGCGGCAGATACGCCAGCGGAGATCGGATCGAAGACCAGGAAGCTGGTGCCGGCCGGGGAGGGATCGAAGTCGAGGCCCAGTTCGTAGGTCAGGGCGTCGAGCTTCAGGCCGCTGGTGCCGGTGTTGTCGGTGTTCACGGAGAACTCGAAGTTCCAGACGGGTGTTGTGGGGGAGCCGGGCATCCAGGAAAATCCAGACGGGGCGGCGCCGGCGATGAACGAGTAGGAACCGTCGCCGTTGCTGTTGAAGATATTCTGTGGCTGGTTGGCGGCATCGAAGCGAAGCTTGCCGCGCAGACCGAGCTCGATTCCGCCGGCGACATCGGTGGTGAACGAACCGTTGAGGTTGCCCGAGCCGAAAATCACATCAGGTGTGATGTTCTGATCGAAGTTCAAGCCCAGCACCGGAGAAGCCAGCGCCAACAGAGCAATCAAAGTCATGATCAACTTCATGAGTCGTGTCCTTTGTTGTGTAAAAAATGTCATGAAAAGACCCTGGGCGATTGGGCTACGTAAGCTCAAGATAACAGATATACAGGACGAAATGGTAGAAGATTATGGATAATATGACATTACAATATGATTCAGGTAGGAAAGCAGAAGCCCGGGCCGGCACTTAAGCACGCCACCCGGGCTTCACTTCTCGTCTGTCAATGCAACTCCCACTTGTGGTTAATTTTACTTCCTCAACCACCAAAAGATGTCAATGACAGAGAGGGCGATGATGGCACTGATGACGTCCATGTCGTTCCTCCGGGTCGGCCCTAGGTGACGGCGGATTGATGATCCACCCTTCGGCGGATTCCTAACCGTCTTGAGCCATTATCGTGCCGGAACCACCCGGGATCAGGTCAATGCGTTGGTGCGCAGCAACATCAAGGTGCGGTCGTCGGATTGAATCGGCCCTCCGAACGTCTCCACCGTGGCAAATATCCTGTCGAGCAGGGTATCGAGGGGCAAGGATCGAGCCTCGCGGACGGCGTCCTCGAGTCGTTGTTCGCCGTAGAATTCGCCCTTGTCATCTGTCTGCTCGGTGATGCCGTCGGTATACAGGACCAGCAGATCCCCGTCTTCGAGGTGGAAGGTGCCGTGGGCGTAGCGGCGGTCGCCGTCGATGCCCAGGACCAGGCCGCCCTTCTTCATTTTTTCGGCCCAAGTGCGGCCTTCGCGGAACAGAAGCGGCGGATTCATGCCGGCGTTGCAGTAGCGCAAGGTACGCGAAGGCGCGTGGTAGGTGCCATAGAAGAAGCAGATGAACTGGCCCGGTGTGGCCATGCTGCTCACGGCTTTGTTGAGTTCCTCGACGACGCGTTCGGGTTCGGGGAAGTTCACCGCGGCGCTGCGGAAGGTGGCGCGCAACGAAGTCATGACCAGGGCGGCCGGCACACCCTTGCCGGCGGCGTCGGCGATGGCGAAGGCCACGGTGTCGCGGTCGAGACGGAAGTAGTCAAACGAGTCGCCGCCGACTTCCCGGCACGAGACCATACGGCCCACGAGGCGGGCGCCTGCCGTTTCGAGGGGCTCTTCCGGCACCAGGCTCTGCTGGATGCGCTGGGCCACCGCCAGCTCCGTGTCCAAACGTTCCCGCAAAAGGCTGTCCTGGTAAAGCCGTCCGATCTCCACGAGGGCTGCGGCATGGACGCTGAAGTCGTGGAGGTTGGAGGTATCGGCCTGGGTGTAGAGAGCACCACTGGCCTTGGCACCGAAGGTGAGGAAGCCGACGAGTCGGTTGCCGGTGATCAGGGGCACGGCCAGACGCACGTCGAGGGCGTCGAGCACGACGCGGGTCACAGCGTCGGTCTCGGTTTCGGTGTCCAGGCCGTCTAGCTCCTCCATCGCCAACGGGCGGCGGGCCATCAGCAGGACTCGGGGCAGCGTGTCGTCGGGGTCGAAGGCACAGGGCTCAGGGGTCGTGTCGTCCTCACACTCGATGGCATGGAGGCAAAGACGGCCCTGGCGTTCGAGGAACAGTGAAACGTGTTGGGGCCGGTAAAGCTCGAAGAGTCGCATGAGCATCGTCGTGGGCGCGTCGCTGTCTTCGATCAGTCCGGACAGCTCATGGCCGAGATCGTGCAGGGCTTCGCGCGTGGCGCGTCGGGCCGGGTAGACCGCATGATCGACCCAGGTGTGCAGCCGACGTCGGGCGGGATTGAGCAGAAGAGCTGTCCCCACGGCGGCGGCTAGGATGACCGGTGTGCTCGTGGTGTGGAAATAGATGGCCATGAAGTGGCCGAGCCCTCCCACCAGAAGGGCATATCCAGCCACGACGGCAACGGTCAACACGCCGTACACCAGACCGTGTCGGACCAGGTCTTCCATATCGAGGGCACCGTAGCGCAGGATGGCCAGGCCAAAACTCACCGGGACCAGGACGAGTGAGAATACCAGCCAGTGCTGCCACCAGGGAGCTGGTTCCGGTCCCACGATGTGCAGCACCGCTCCGACGAGGAAGGGCAGGAAGCCGGCAAGTAAGCCCAACAGCACAATGCGTAGTTTCGAGTGGGCGACCGGTCGGTCGCGACGGAAGACCTTGCGGGCGAAAACCACCAGGCCCGAGGCGAAGTAGGCCACCAGGAACAGCCCTGTGGCCTGGGTGGCCACGGTGACAGCCGGTGAAGCAGGATCGAGACGGGCGGCCTGGATCACCAGGCTGACACTCAAGAGGATCAACGCCGGAATCCACAGCAGCCGATGACGTCGATGATTCGTCGCGGTGAGATGGGTCCGTTCCGGGAAGTAGAGGAAGAAGCGGAGGAAGGCCACCGGCAGCACCAACTGAGCCAGGTCGCGGACGATGTCCTTGATGGTCATATAGGTGGAAGAAGGCCAGTCGGGTACATCCATCAGGAAAAAGGCGAACAGGGAGCAGAGGCCGAAAAAGTAGCGCGACACCATGTCGTGGCGGCGGGCGAGCACGAGCCAGCCCATGGCCAGGAACGAGAGACCGGCCAGGGAAAGGCCGTAGTACCAGACGACATCGCGGCGCCCCGGGCGAATGGGCGCGACCGTGGCGGTCACGAAATGTTCGTTGCGGCGGACGAGGTAGGTTCTCGCCCCGAGTTCGTAGCGGCCGGCATGAGCCACGTACCAGTCGACCATCGTGCCCAGGGGTTCGCCATCGACGGCCAACAGGCGATCGCCGGTGAGCAGACCGGCCTGGTCAGCCGGGCCGCCCGACCGCACGTCGCGGATCTCGAGCTGATGAACCGTGAAACCGAACGAAGGCTTCTGGGCCACGTGGACGGCGACAGGGATTTCGAGGAGGAGGAGCAGGGGGGCGAGGACGTAAAGTGCGAGAACGCGCAGAATGCGTCCGGTACGACTCTGGGGCTGAGGTCTGGGTCCGTGCATGTGGCCTCCTGCTGCAGAGCATATCAGAGGAACGCCTGTGCGAGAAGGATGATGCGACATCTGTTGACCCAACCCCGACCTCTGCTTACACTTCAACGTTCGCGCCGACTTTCAGAAAAGCCGGCCCCTTATGCTATCGGCCAGGACCCGCGCGGGCGATGCCGCACCGCCAGGAGATCTGCGTGAACGACATCCGTCAGATGGCTCAATACAGCCCTGCTGGGCTGGAACAGACCTGGTACGAAACCTGGGAACAGGCCGGTCTGTTCGCTCCGTCAACCGATGCCGTAGGCGATCCCTTCGTCATCACCCTGCCGCCGCCCAATGTGACCGGCGTGCTGCATATGGGGCACTGTTTGAGCAATTCGGTCCAGGACGTGCTGATCCGCTGGATGCGCATGCGCGGCCGTCCGACCCTTTGGATTCCCGGCACCGACCATGCCAGCATCGCCACCGAGAACGTGGTATCCAAGCAGCTCCGCGAGGAAGGCAAGAAGAAGCAGGATCTCGGACGCGACGGATTCCTGGAGCGGGCCTGGGCGTGGAAGGAACACACTCACGGAGTGATCACCGGTCAGCTGAGGCGCCTCGGCTGCTCCCTGGACTGGCCCCGCGAGGCCTTCACCATGGACGAGGCGCGGTCAAGAGCCGTTGCCCACGCCTTCGTGACCCTCAAGAACGAAGGTCTGATCTACCGGGATCTGTACCTCGTGAACTGGTGCCCCCATTGCCTGACGGCCATCAGCGACGACGAGGTGGAACACAAGGAAAAGCAGGGCACCATGTGGCGCCTGCGTTATCCCCTGAGCGACGGCTCCGGCCATGTGACCGTGGCCACGACCCGGCCCGAAACCATGTTCGGCGACTCCGCTGTGGCCGTGCATCCGGACGACCCGGAACGCAGGCACCTGATCGGCAAAACCGTGGTGCTGCCCCTGATCGACCGCGAGATCCCCATCATCGGGGACCACCACGCCGACCCTGAAAAGGGCACGGGTTTCGTGAAGATCACGCCGGCTCACGACCCCAACGACTTCGAGGTCGGTCGTCGCCACGATCTGCCCCAGATCATCTGCATGGACGAGCACGGCGTGATGAACGACGAAGCCGGGCCGGTGCAGGGTCTCGATCGGTTCGCGGCGCGCAAGGCCACCCTGAAGCTCCTCGAAGAGGCGGGTCTGTTCGACGGCGATGAGAAGAATGTTCATCAGGTCGGCCACCATGATCGGTGCAGCACGGTCATCGAACCCTACCTGTCCCACCAGTGGTTCCTGAAAATGGGGGAGATGGCAGCCCGGGCGAGCCGCGCCGTCGAGGATGGCACTGTCACTCTCACGCCCGAGCGCTGGGTGGGCGTCTATCACAACTGGATGACCAATATCCGCGACTGGTGCATCTCGCGCCAGCTCTGGTGGGGCCACCGCATTCCGGTGTGGACCTGCAGCGCCTGTTCAGAGGAAATCTGCACCATCGAGACGCCGACGGCGTGCCCGAGCTGCGGTGCCGCCGACCCAGTCCAGGACGCGGATGTTCTCGACACCTGGTTCTCGAGCTGGCTATGGACCTTTTCGCCTCTGGGCTGGCCCGACGGCAGCGAGGACCTGAAGCGCTTCCACCCGACTTCGGTGCTCGTGACCGGTCCCGACATCATCTTCTTCTGGGTCGCGCGGATGATCATGGCTTCGTATCACTTCTTGGACGAGGCGCCCTTCGCTGAGGTGGTCTTCCACGGCATCGTGCGGGACGATCAGGGCCGCAAGATGAGCAAGTCCCTGGGCAACAGCCCCGACCCCATCGAACTGATGGACAAGTACGGCGCCGATGCGTTGAGGATGTCCATGATCATGCTCACGCCCACGGGCCAGGACGTGTTCTTCGGCGAGGAGACCCTCGAGGTCGGCCGCAACTTCTGCAACAAGGTCTTTCAGGCCACCAAACTCGTTTTGGGAGCCTGGGATGAAACGGGCCTCGCAGCCGTCGCGGGCGGCGATGGTACCTGCGATTTCGACGCCGTGACCGCCGCTGCCGACCGTCCCGCCGCTGCCGCCGCAGAGCTGTGGCGACAGATCTTCGGCGCCGAGGCGCCCACCGAGTTCCGTGACGAAGAAATCGGGCTGGAGGACCGCTGGTTGCTCAATCGCCTGGCCGTGGTTACCGCCGAGGTGAACGCCAACCTCGAACGGCGGCGTCTGAACGATGCGGCGTATGCGGCCTACAACTTCTTCCGCCATGAGCTTTGCGATTGGTATCTGGAGTCGGTCAAGCCTCGGTTGCGTGACGACGACCGACGATCCGAAGCCGCCTGTCTGGCCGTCGCCGCCCTCGGTGCGAGCTACAAGCTGCTCCATCCGGTGATGCCGTTCATCACCGAGGAACTCTGGGGCCAGTTGCCCGGCAGCGGTGGGTATTTGATGACTTCGACGTTCCCGACGGCGTCGGAGCCACCCTTCGTCGCCGACGCCGCCCGTTTCCAGCAGCTCGCCGACGTGGTGAGCGCCGTGCGGTCTCTGCGGGCGGACCTGAACGTACCTCCCGGCCGCCGCGGCCGCGCCGTGCTCCGTCCTGCGAGCCGCGACCAGGCGGCGGTCCTGAGCGCCGATACCGAAGCCATCGCCTTGCTGGCGAAGCTCGAGGGCGTCGAGGTGATGTTCGAAGGCGAGGCTCCCTCGCCGGCTGGTATCGGCATGGCGGGAACCATCGAAGTCTTCCTGCCCATGGCGGGCCTGATCGATTTGGCCAAGGAACGCGAGCGTCTGGGCAAGGAGCTCTCCCAGGTCGAGGGCTGGATCGCCGGCGGACACAAGAAACTGAGCAACGAGGGCTTTGCTGCGAGGGCGCCGGAAGATGTCGTCCAGCGTGAACGGGAGCAGCTCGCGGAGAACGAGGCCAAGGCCGAGACTCTTCGCCAGCGGCTGAGCGCTCTGGACGTTTGAGACAGAGAGGAGCGGACGTGACCGAAGAAACGGGACGCTACCGCACGCCGGGTGAGCTGATCCAGGCCGCACGCGAAGGTGCGCACATCGACCTCGGGGATCTGTCCTCCCGGACACGCATCCCCGAGCATGTTCTGTCGTCCCTCGAGAGCGACGACTACGAGGCCCTGTCCGGACCCCTCTATGTGCGCAGTTTTTTGAAGGCCATTGCCGCTGAATTGGATCTCGACACCGATCAGTTGATCGAGAGATACGACCGTCTGGTGATGCCGGAAGATCCTTCGAGTGAAGACCACGAGACGACCTGGGAAACAGAAACCAGCGTTGAACGGGTGGAGGGGCTGCCTTGGCTGAAGATCATCGTCGGCGGGGCCGTGGTACTCGCCGCCGTCCTGCTGATCTGGGGAGGGTTGAGCCTCCTCGGCGACGATCAGGAGGGTGTGGAGGAATCCGTAGCGACCGCCCTGCCGACCGGAACCGAAACAGGCGGCGAAGAAACTCCGGTGATATCGTCTCCGGATCCGGATGCGGAACTGGGCGACGTCGCTACCACAGCAGTCGTGGACACTTCGAGTGTGACACCGAATGAAGTCAACGAAGATAGCGGAGAAGACTCAGCGCCGTTGCCGGCATCGATTCCGGAGGGCAGCGAGCGTATGATTTTCGCAGGAGGGGGTCGTTTCCCCCTCGTCCTCCGTTTGGTGTGCAGTTCGCGGGTTGGGGCTGCGGTGGCCGTCGACGCGGACACCGCTCTCCACGGCGTCGACTGGCGCTCGGCCCGGGCCGGCGTGCCTGAAGACGGCATCGAGATGGGGCAGCCTTACCGCGTCGGCGGACGCTACGTGGTCTACTGGGGGGCTCAGGACCACTTCGTCGTGAGGCTGGAGGAGAGCGAAGGTGTGGAGCTGACCCTCAACGGTATCGACAAGCCCATCCGCCAGCGCAATCTGGGCCGCGAGTGGGTCCTCGACTCCACTCGCCTGAGGAACTGAGGTCGGCCATCGGAGCGTTCCGTCTGCAGTCTCCCTTTCCGCCTAAGGGCGATCAGCCCGCAGCCATCGAAGCCCTGATCAAGGGGCTCCACGACGGGTTGCCGTTCCAGACCCTGCTCGGCGTGACCGGGTCCGGTAAGACCTTCACCATGGCCAACGTCATCGCCGAGACGAACCGGCCGACCATCGTCTTCAGCCACAACAAGACCCTTGCCGCCCAGCTCTATGGCGAGCTCAAGGGTTTCTTCCCCGACAACGCCGTCGAGTACTTCATCAGCTATTACGACTACTACCAGCCCGAGGCCTTCGTGCCTTCTTCGGGGACTTACATTGAAAAAGACGTGTCGATCAACGACGAGATCGAGCGCTTGCGTCTGCGGGCCACGTCGTCGCTGATGTCGCGCCGCGACGTGATCGTCGTGGCCAGTGTTTCGGCCATCTACGGGCTGGGCAATCCCGAGACGTTCCATCGCAACATCCTCAAGCTGGAAACCGGCCTGAGCATCGACCGCGATCTGCTCCTCGAACGTCTTGTGGACATTCACTACTCGCGGGCCGAGGCGGGCAGCTACGGCACCTTCCGCGCCCGCGGCGACACCATCGAAGTGCGCGGCGCCTTCGATGAACGCGTGCTGCGCATCGAGCTGTACGGCGACGTGATCGAAAGGCTGACCTTCATCGACGGACTCACCGGCAAGCCCATCGTGAGGGTCGACGAGGCGCGGATCTTTCCCGCCCGCCAGTTCGTCACCGAGCGTGATCGGCTCGAGGAAATCCTTGACGATATCGGCCGCGATCTCGAAGTCCGCCTCGGCGAACTCGACGCCGACGGTTGCGTGGTCGAGGCCCAGCGGCTCGCCTCACGCACGCGCTTCGACATGGAGATGATCCGCCAGGTGGGGTTCTGTCACGGCGTGGAGAACTACTCCCGCTACTTCGACGCCCGCAGCCCCGGTGACCGGCCCGCCTGCCTGCTCGATTATTTTCCCGACGATTATCTGCTGATCGTCGACGAATCCCATGTGACCATCTCGCAGCTCGCGGCGATGTACCGTGGCGACCGCTCCCGCAAGGAGACCCTTGTGCAGCACGGCTTCCGCCTGCCCAGCGCCATGGACAACCGGCCCCTGCGTTACGACGAACTCGAAGACATGATGCCCCAGACCATCTTCGTGTCGGCCACGCCTGGCGACTATGAAATGGAAAAGACGGGGGGCGAGTTCGTGGAACAGGTCATCCGTCCAACCGGTCTGGTCGATCCGATCATTGAAATCCGGCCGGTTGCAACCCAGGTGGACGATCTGCTGGGCCGCGCCCGTGAGGTCGTGGCCAGGGGCGAGCGCGTGCTTGTGACGACACTCACCAAGAAGATGGCCGAGGACCTGTCGGAGTACCTCCAGCGTCTCGGCCTGCGCGTGAGCTACATGCACGCCGACATCGCGGCCCTCGATCGCGTGGAGATCCTGCGCAAGCTGCGCCTCGGAGATGTCGACGTCCTGGTCGGCGTCAACCTCCTGCGCGAGGGTCTGGATCTACCGGAGGTGTCTCTGGTGGCCATCCTCGACGCGGACCGTGAAGGATTCCTGCGTTCAGAGCGATCATTGATCCAGACCGCGGGCCGTGCCGCCCGCAACGCCGACGGCCGGGTGATCATGTACGCCGATAGAATTACCGACTCGATGCGCCGGGCCATCAGCGAGATGGATCGACGTCGGGTCAAACAGACCGCCTACAACGAGGAACACGGCATCACGCCCCAGACCATCCGCAAGAGCCGGGCCGAGATCATCCAGGCCACGATGGCCGCGGGGGAGGATCGATCCTACGTCGTCGCCGATGCGCAACCATGGGATGAGATTGTCGCTGGAGACTTGCCGCCGGAGCGATTGATCACCATGCTCCATGACGAGATGGAGGCCGCCGCCGCGCGACTCGAGTTCGAGACGGCTGCCAGCCTGCGTGACCGCATCGACGACCTGCGGGCCCAGTGGGGGCTGCCTTCGGTCTGAATGTCGCAGTAGCCAGAGGAACGATCATGAGCACAATCGACGGCCGCGCCGCCGGATTTCCCGATGAGCCCTGGCTTGAGGCCCTGGTGTCGCATGCCCTGAGCGAAGATGTAGGATCCGGTGATGTCACGACCGAAGTGGCGGTTGACCCGGATGTGCAGGCTCGAGGCATGATTGTCGCGCGGCAGGACGGAGTGATCTGCGGACTGCCTGTGGTCATGATGATCTACGCGAAGCTGAGCACGCAAGTCGTTGTCGATTGTCTTGTTGGGGATGGATCGCATGTTGTCGCCGGGCAGCCGGTCGCTCGGATCGCAGGACCAGTGGCTCCCATTCTAACCGGAGAGCGGACGGCTCTGAACGCCCTCCAGTATCTCAGCGGTATCGCCACTCTGGCGCGTCGCTATGCTCAGGAAACCGCCGGCACGTCCTGCCGGGTCCTGGACACGCGCAAGACCCTGCCCGGATATCGTCGGTTGGCCAAGTACGCCGTTCGCTGTGGAGGCGGTCACAATCACCGCATGGGGCTCCACGACCGCATCCTGCTCAAGGACAACCACTGGGCTGCACGCAAGGGCTCCCTGGCCGAACTCGTGACCAGGGGTCGAGCGCTGCACCCCGAGTTGGCCATCGAGGTCGAAGTCGACACCTTGGTCCAGCTCCGCACCGTGCTGCCCTTGAAGGTGGATTGGATCCTGCTCGACAACTTTCCGCCCGTCGAGGTGGCCGAAGCGGTGCGTCTGCGGGATGAACTGGACCCCGAGGGCTGGCGCACTCTGTTGGAGGCAAGCGGCAACGTCGATCTGGAGACGATCCGCGCCCACGCTCTCGCCGGAGCCGATGCCGCTTCGGTGGGGCGGCTGACCCATTCGGTGCCGGCACTGGATCTGGGACTCGACCTCGAGCCGATCGATCGGGAGTCCCAGGCATGAACACCGGCCCCGCCCGCGATTGGTTCGGTCTGCCGGGCTTCGACCCCGGGCCTCGACGCCGAGGCGGCTTCCTCTATCTGCTCGACGAGGTCGGGTCCACCAGCGACTTCCTGCTCGGGCGGGGGAATCCGGCTCCCGGTCGTCTGTGCCGCTGGGACGGCTGGGGTTGGCATGGTGGGGATCGTCAGATCATCAATCCTCCCGAACACGTTCGTGAGGGGAGCCTGGCCATCGCCCGCAGACAGACCAGCGGCCGTGGTCGGCAGGGGCGACGGTGGTTCAATGCGGGTGGGTTGGCCATGTCCTGGGTTGTTTCGCCGCTGCCTCGTCATCAGGTATCACGACTCGCGGTGTGGACGGGACTGATGACCGCCGACGCCGTGGGTCGACTCAGCGGCCGCCCTGTGCGGCTGAAATGGCCCAACGATCTCTATCTTGAGGACCGTAAGCTCGGCGGCATGATTCTGGATCTCGTCCAGCGTGGTCCCGATAGACTGCTCGTGGCTGGGCTGGGCTTGAACGTGGGCCCCTGGCCCAGCGAGACACCGGCGGAGGTCCGCGCCGTCGCCATCAGCCTCGGATCCGGACCGGCGACGACACCGGCGATGCTGGCCCAGCACGTGCTTCGCAGTTGTGACGAACAGCTGCCGCGCTTCCTGGACGAAGGGTGGGGCCCTTACCGGGATCTCTACGCTGCGCTGGACCATCTGCGCGACCGCAATGTCGTGCTGTCCGCCCCTGGAGGCACGCTTTCGGGTCGCGCCCGGGGGATCGACGACAGCGGCGCCCTGCTGCTGGAGGCAGAGGACGGCTCGCTTCAAACCGTTCTGGCCGGGGATGTCCATGTTGCCGGCTTCGGCGACGGACAGGAGGAGTCATGATCGTTCTCGATGTCGGCAACAGTTCGGTGACGATGGCCCGAATCGACACTGTCGGCGAACGTCCCGACATCACGCCTTGCTTCCGCCTCGGTGGAGGACCGACACCCACCGGAGACGCCGGCTACGAAGATCTGCTCCGTGCGGTGACGGATGTCCGCCGTGAGAACGAGGCCGTCGTGGTCGTCTCGGTCGTCCCGGCCGTGACCGAAGCTTTGCTCGCTGGACTTGCCGAGGTCCGAGTGGTGGATCATCGCGATGTCAGCGGTTTCGCCGTCGGTGTGGACGACGCCACGGCCACCGGCGCCGACCGCTTCGCCAACATGGCCGCAGCGGCGGCGATGGGTTGGTCTTCGGCCTTGGTCGTCGACGTGGGGACCGCCACCACGTTCGATGTCCTGCGTGACGGTGTCTTCGTCGGAGGACTCATCGCTCCCGGTCCCGCCATGGCGGCTGAAGCGCTGGGAGACAGAGCAGCAAGACTGACACCGGTACCCTTTGCGTTCATGCCACTGGTGCCCGGCCGGGGGACGAGCGAGGCCATGAGTGCAGGCTCGTTCCATGTCGGCATCCAGGGTGTGTCCGGGGTCTTGATCAGCCTGCGCCGGTCTCTCGGTGACCCGCCCGTCGTGCTGACCGGCGGGCTGGCCGGCTTGGTGGCCGATCCCGCCGCCGGCGCTGGATTGCCCGACGACTTGCTTGTCGATCAGGACTGGACCCTCAAAGGCGCCGCTTTGCTGGCTGGATGAGCGGACGACGATCCGCAGGGTGACACGGCAACCGACACGCCGTATGCTCACGGCGGACTTCACCTCCCCACTTTCTCCCTGGGAGACGATGACTATGCAGAGGTATGCCGCCGTTCGTTCCCTGTTCGTTGCGCTCGTGGCGCTTGTATCCTTGACCGGTGCAGCAGTCTTCGCCGCCGACGCTCCCCGGGACTCCGTGCTCTTTCCGGCTCAGACTCCCGAAGGATCCATCGGCCGTTTCTCGCTATGGCAGGAAACCAAGGACGACGGCAACGTCGTGTACGGTGGCAGCGCAGTTCTCAACGGGACCGACAAATTGCGTTGGAGCGCGGAAATGTCCCCTGATCTGACCCGACTGCTGGTTGCGACGATGTACGTGCACCGGGGTGAAATGGAAATCCAGGGACACAGCACACTCAAGCCCGAGGGTGGGGAGCCGGAACTCGTGTTCTATTACAACGGGAATAAGGTGCCGGCCCCGGTCGAGAAGCTGCCCGCCAAGGTGCTGTATGCGCCCATGGGAGCGCCGACCGGATTCGCACCGCTTTCCGATCTGCTCTCGAATGTAGATGCTGCGACATACAGCTATGACGGCAAAGCATCCGACGGCATGAATCTATTCGATATTACGGTGCGCGGCAAAGGCGTCGGCGAAGTCGAAGTGAGGGGCAAGACCGTGCCGGTGCGCTCCTTCGACGTGACGGTGCAGAACAAACAGATGGCCGAGCCTCAGGCCGTCGTGCTGCATCAGTACGAAGACGGCACCTTCTTCGGCGTCGCTTCGGAGGGCATCACCTGCTTCGCCCTCGGAGGTTCGCCCTCGGACTCGGCCGTGTCCGACAACGCCGAGGTCCTCATCGATGTGGCGGGCGGTGCGTTGGCTGGCGTGCTCGCCGTGCCGAAGGATCAGGTCGGACCCTTTCCCGGCGTAATCATGGTCCCTGCCGCAGGCCAGGACCGCGAAGCGAGCAATGGATCATTCGCGCTGTTCTCCCACCTGGCCGACGAGTTGTCGACCATGGGAGTTGCGACCCTCCGCATCGACCCGAGGGCGGGAACGCCGAGCGATCTCGCCGCCGACGTCGCTGCAGCCTGCCGGGTGCTTGCTGATCATCCCGATGTGGATGGTTCAAAACTCGTGGTTCTGGGGCATGGCAGCGCCGGCGCCTGCCTCGGCGAGGCCGCCGTGCTCGCGGTGGCGGACAGTCTGGGAGTCGGCGGCATCGCGCTGCTGGGAGCGTCCACTCTGCCGACAGCCGACGGTTACGATCCTCGTGTGTGGTACAAGCAGGCTGGGCTGCCGATGATCGTCCTGCACGGCGCCCTCGACCGCGAAGTCTCGGTGGACGAAGCTCCCGATTTCAAGGCGTGGATGATGTCGAACGGGATCCGCGGCCCCGTGGTGATGCCCAAGACCATGAACCACTACCTGCAGACGGCGGTCACGGGCGAGACGGACGAGTATCCGACTCTGGCAGCGGAGTGTGGATCGGGCGTGGCCAAGAAGCTGAATGGTTTCATCAGGTCGGCAACACGCTGACCCGAGAGCAGACCGATACGGAGGCCCGGGACGTCAAGCGTTCCGGGCCTCCGTGTACCACTCGAGGAAAACGGCGGCGCCGTAAGGAGGCAGTTCGATCTCGAAGCCGGCGTCGTGCAGGTCGTGGGCGTCGAGAGTGAGCTCATGCTCGGTACGGGGGTCGCGCAATCTGATCAGGCCGCCGGCGGCGGTGTCCAGGCCGAGGACATCGCTCAGGCTGTCGCTCGGGGTTCCGTCCGGCGACCAGCCGCGGTGCAGTCGTCCCCGGCGCGTCTGGTGGCAGTTGTTGACGATCACCAGCCCGGCTTCGTCCCCGCTCCGGTTGGCGTAGGCGATCATATCCTCCACCAGATGCCCGTTGTCGTCACGGACGTCGAAGAGCCGGAATGAATCGGCTCCGGCGAAGATCTGCCGACGGTGGAAGAGCGGACTGATCATCCGGTCGTGGTGCTCCATGAATCCGGTGTCGGGTTGTTCGTCAAGGTAGGCGCGGGCGTACTCCATGCCGTATTTCTCGGCATAGCCCTCGAGCTGCCCGTGCCCGATCAGGGGTAGTCCGGGCAGAGTGGCCAGCAGCGTCGCGACGCCGAAGTACTTGTCACCCGTCCCGAACTGTTCGACGGCCGTCTCCTCGTCAGGGTTGCTCATGAAGTTCACGAACCGCTGCAGGACGCGGGGGTCGTGAGCCAGGACGTTTTTGAGCCCCTGACGGAACTTCGCATTGTCCTGATCACGAAGCATGTGCATGAACGCGCTGTTGTAGACGCGGTGCATGCCCAGGTTGCGCACGAAGTAGCCCTCCATCAACCAGAAGGCCTCGGCGAGCAGGAGCGTGTCGGGGGCCTCGACGGCCACCCGGTCGACGACCTCTCGCCAGAATTCGGCGGGCATGGCCCGGTCGAAATCTTCGGGTGAGAGCGCCCGCGAGGCGCGGGTCGGGATGTCGCTGTCGTGGCCGGGGGCGGGGTGCCAGAGTCGTCTCAGGTGTCGTCGGGCGAGGACCATGGCGGCGTCGAAGCGAATGACCGGGAAACGGCGGGCCACCGCGATGATGGTTTCGATGACGGCTTCGCGGGTTTCCGGGTTGAGAAAGTCGAGCTGGGCGGTGTCGTTCCAGGGCATGGAGGTGCCGTCGTTGCCGTGGTAGAGATAGCGTATCTCGCCGGTGTCTCGGTTTTCGCGTTCGAAGACGACGGCGGCGTCGCTGCGCTCCCAGTAGTGATCTTCGAGACGGATCGACACATTCGAATCGGGTGAGAGGTCGGGTCCGTCGAAGGTGTAGCCGGGGTAGGGGCTGTGGTCGAGGGAGAGGAACAATTCGGGGCGTTCGAGGACCCAGCGGCCGTCGACACCCGTGTGGTTGGGGACCATGTCGCCGCACATGCGGATGCCCCTTGCCAGAGCACGTTCCCGCAGCTCGTCGAGGGCGGCGTCGCCGCCCAGATCGTCGGCGATACGGTAGTCATCGACGGCGTAGGCCGACGACAGGGCTTCCGGATTCCCGGAGCGACGCTTGATCTCTCGCGACGCAGCGCTGCGCTGCCAGAGACCGATGAGCCAGAGACCCGTGATGCCGCGGGCGGCCATGAGGTCCAATTCTTCGTCGGGCACTTGATCGAGCCGTGTGATGTCGCGTCCGTGACGCTGCGTCAGTTGGTGGAGCCAGACATGGGTGTTCTTGGCCAGGAGGATCAGGCGCGGCATCCAGTCCCGGTCATCACTGAAGCGTTCGATATCGGGTTCGGGGTGCGGCTTATCCGACGTCGTGGCCTCTGTGCTGACTGTCTCTGCGGATGGTTGGAAGACGGGAATGTCGCCCGGGCCGTCGAAGCGGGGCCGCGACTCCTCGCGCAGCACGCCGGCGGCCCGTGCACAGTGGTCGGCGGCATCCCCCAGCCAGGGTCGCCAAGCGTCGGCGACGATCAGCAGCTGTTCGTCGAGGCGGTCGGGGGAGTGGCGGACCGGAAGCTCCAACAGCTCGAACAGGGAACCCCCGCCGTCTGGGGCGGAAACGGAAGACAAGACACGCTTCAAGGACGTGAAGACCCGGCCGGCGTCGGGGTTGGCGGCGAGGCGGTCGAGTCCGAGCCAGGCCGCAGGTGCAGCAGCTGCCGGATTGAGCATCGTCAGCAGCAGGGCCGTCAGCGGGAAGAGCTCCGCGCCGTCGGATCCGCTTGGGACAGCTTCCGAATCGGCCTCGGCGAAAGTCGACGGTGCGGAACCGAGGGCGCGGAGTGATGGGAGGAAGCCAGGCACGGATGCGGCGACGAGGTCCCTGAGGCGGGCATACTCCTCTGGGCCGAGATCGTCGGCGAGGCTGTCGGCGAGGTGCCGCTTCTGGCCGGCGTCGAGGAGGGCTTCCGTCACGAGGATCAAGGCGTCGAGCCAACGGGCGAAGGCGAAAAGAACGGCTCCGGACACCGGAGAGGTCTTGTTCGCGGCACGAAGCTGGTCTGCAAGAGCATAACAAAGCGACGGACCCCGATCGGGGTCGATCAGGGCAGACAAGGGCGGTGGCGGACCGTCGCTCAAACGATCCTTCAGTTCTGGGTGCAGAGGCAGCGGCAACGATCGGTCCATGACTTTCTCCTGTTGGCGTCCATCAGCAAGGGTACACGCATGGACAGAGGACGCAAGGAGGAAGCCTGATCGATCAACGCCAGAGGCCTTTGATGTCGCTCCAGGTACCGGATTCTTCACCCACGTTGGCCGTGACGCGGATGATGCCCGTCATGCCCAGACCGAGATGAGGGCGACAGAAGTACGGCACGTCGCCTGGATCGGCGAAGACATGGACGAACGTCTGTCCCGAGCCACTGAAGGACTCGTCGAACAACGTGCCGATCTCGGGATCCGAAGTGCCCGTTCCATTGGTGATGGTGTGGAAGGCGGAGGTGGCGTCGTGGGTCCAGGTCACCGAGTCGCCCATCTCGATGGTCAGGTCGTCGGGGATGAAGCTGAGTCCCTGGACCAAGATGTCGTGATTGGCGGCCTGAGCGCCAACGACGAGGAGAATTGAGAGTACGATCGTCATTCGCATGGAGTACCTCGGCATTGAGCAGATCCGTGGCGTCCACGCCGGCATAGGCGCAGACTCAAGCTGAGAATAATTAAGATAAAAGCAATCTGCAATACGGCAATCATGACAAAATGGCATATGATTTTCCCGTTTTGTCAGGAGCGAAGAATTTTGCTTGCGGCAGATGTAGCTCTGACTATCATACCAACGAATTAGCAATCGAAGAGGGAGAGTGCCAATCCCTTTTTTCAGGTCCTACGGGACTTCATCAAGACGAGAGAGGAGATGCTGATGACTATCAAGATCAAGCCTTTGGCCGATCGTGTCATCGTTGCGCCCATGGAGGCCGAAACGATGAAGGGCGGCATCATTATTCCCGACACCGCCAAGGAAAAGCCCCAGCAAGCCAAGGTCGTCGCCGTGGGCCCCGGCCGCACGGCCGAAGACGGCACGCGGATCGCCCCTGAGGTGAAGAAGGGCGACATCGTGCTCTACGGCAAGTACTCGGGCACCGAGGTGAGCGTCTCGGGTGACGACTACCTGATCCTTCGCGAGGGCGACATCCTCGCCATCCTTTAGACAACGGAATACCAAGGAGTAAGAACGATGGCAAAGATGATCAAATTCGACGCAGAGGCGCGCGAGCTGATCAAGAGCGGTGTCGACCAGTTGGCCAACACCGTCAAGATCACCCTCGGACCCCGCGGGCGGAACGTGATTCTCGACAAGAAATTCGGTGCGCCCCTGGTCACCAACGACGGCGTGACGATCGCCAAGGAGATCGAGCTTCACAACCCGTTCGAGAACATGGGCGCCCAGATGGTCAAGGAAGTCGCCAGCAAGACCAACGACGTCGCCGGCGACGGCACGACCACCGGCACGCTGCTGGCCCAGGTCATCATCCGCGAAGGTATGCGGAACCTCGCCGCCGGCGCCAACCCGATGTTCATGAAGAAGGGCATCGAGGCGGCCACTGCCGCCGCCGTCGAGGCCCTGCGCAAGCAGGCCAAGACCGTGCGCGACAGCGCGACCATAGCCCAGGTTGCTTCGATCTCCGCCAACAACGACACGACCGTCGGCGCCATCATCGCCGAGGCCATGGACAAGGTGGGCAAGGACGGCGTGATCACCGTCGAGGACGCCAAGGGTACCGAGATGGAGCTGGACGTGGTCGAGGGCATGCAGTTCGACCGCGGTTACCTGAGCCCCTACTTCGTGACCAACCCCGAAGCGATGCGCGTGGAGCTCGACAACCCCATCATCCTGGTCCACGACAAGAAGATCAGCAACATGAAGGACATGCTGCCGATCCTCGAGAAGGTCGCACAGATGGGCCGTCCGCTGCTGATCATCTCCGAGGACATCGAGGGTGAGGCTCTCGCCACGCTGGTCGTCAACAAGCTGCGCGGCACCCTGAACGTCGCGGCCGTCAAGGCCCCCGGCTTCGGCGACCGCCGCAAGGCCATGCTCGAGGACATCGCCGTGCTCACCGGCGCCCGCGTCATGAGCGAGGACGCCGGCCTCAAGCTGGAGAACACGACCACGGCCGATCTGGGCACCTGCTCCAAGATCACCATCGACAAGGACACCACCACGATCGTGGGCGGCAAGGGCAAGGCGGCCGACGTCAAGGCCCGCATTGGCCAGATCCGCGCCCAGATCGAGGACACCACCAGCGACTACGACCGTGAGAAGCTCCAGGAGCGCCTGGCCAAGCTCGCGGGCGGCGTCGCGGTGATCCGCGTCGGTGCGATGACCGAGATCGAGATGAAGGAGAAGAAGCACCGCGTCGAGGACGCCCTGAGCGCGACCCGCGCCGCGGTGGAGGAAGGCATCGTCGTCGGCGGCGGCGTAGCACTGCTGCGCACGGCCAAAGCCATCATGAAGCTGGAGCTCACCGGCGAAGCCGCCATCGGCCGCGACATCATCGCGCGTGCCGTGGAAGAGCCCCTGCGTCAGATCGCCGAGAACGCCGGTGTCGAAGGTTCGCTGGTCGTGGCCCGTCTGCGCGACGAGAAGAAGGCCACCTTCGGCTTCAACGCCTCGACCATGGTGTACGAGGACCTGCTGGAAGCCGGCATCATCGACCCAGTGAAGGTCACGCGTTCCGCTCTGCAGAACGCGGCGTCCATCGCGGCGATGCTGCTGACGACCGAAGCCTGCATCACCGACGAGCCCGAGAAGGACGCCGGCGGCATGCCGGACATGGGCGGCATGGGTGGCATGGGCGGCATGGGCGGCATGGGCATGATGTAGCCCCGCCAGCGCTGAATACGGGGGCCCGTACACGGCCCCCGTTCGTTCAACAGAAGAACCCCCTCGATCGGCTCCGCCTGCGGAATGTCGCTCTCGAAGGGGTTCTTCTGTTGAACCCGCGGAGGTAGGGCTTGGGAGATGGGGAGGGATCGGTTAGCTTGAATCGGCCATGAAAATCCTGCAGATAGGAAAATACTACCCGCCCGTGAAGGGCGGCATGGAGTCGGTGCTGCGAGACCTGTGCGAAGGGCTTCTGGAAGCCGGGCACGAGGTCACCGCCTTGGTGGCCGCCGGTGAGGAAGGGGCACGCCGCGAGGCGATTCTCGACGGACGCGGCCTGCTTGTGCGCTGCGGCACGCCCGCGGTCGTGGCCTCGCAGCCTTTGACTCTGACCCTGCTCCAGGAAATCAGAACCGCAGCCAGCCGCTGGTGTCCCGACGTGGTGCAGATCCATATGCCGAATCCTCTGGCTGCGGCTTGTCTGCTGGCGTCGCGGTCCTGCTTTCCGGAATCGACCGCCTTGACCGTGTGGCATCACGCCGATGTGTCGAGACAGCGCATCGGGCGCCTGCTCGTCCGTCCGCTTTCCCGGCGGCTGTTGAAGGTCTGCGACGGTGTGTGCGTTTCCTCGGAAGAGCTCCGCAAAACATCGGCCGAACTCGCCCCTGTGAATGGTAAAGTGAGAGTGATCCCCTTCGGCATCGAGCCGGATCGGTGGACCCCCGGCGATCCCGCGGCTGCCGAGCGCTTTCTCTTCGTCGGACGTTTGGTGTATTACAAAGGTCTCGATATCCTGCTCGACGCTCTTCATCTGACACCACGGGCAAGTGTTCGGATCGTGGGGGCCGGTCCGTTGGGCTCCGCCCTCGAGAACAGGGTTGCGGCCGAGGGCTTGGCCGATCGCGTGGAGTTCCTGGGGGAGTGCGACGACACTCGTCTCCGGGTCCTGATGGCCGACAGCCGCGCCCTGATCTTTCCGAGTTCCCACGACAGCGAAACCTTCGGCGTTGTACAGCTCGAAGCCATGTCCGCAGGACTGCCCGTCATCTCCACTCGACTGGCCACGGGCGTCGTTTCGGTCAACAAACACGAAGAGACAGGTCTGGTCGTTCCCCCTGGTGATGTTCCAGCCCTGGCCGCAGCGATGACCAGATGCCTGGATGATCCGCTCTCTGCGGTGACCTGGGGAGAGGCCGGCAGGCGCCGAGTGCAGGACGCCCATCATCGCGACGAGATGGTCGCCAACCTGCTGGACTGGTACCGGAGCCTCTTGGCTCGCTCCTGAAGGACGTTCATGTTCATGTTTCTGGAACGATGGCACGACATCCTGCCCTGCGGCGGCGGGCATGTCGTGTCCGTCTACGGCGGCGGCGGCAAGACGTCGCTGCTCGAGGCGATGTGCAGTGTCCTGTTGGAGCAGGGCGCGGCCGTGTGCGTCACAACCACGACACGCACAGAACCTCTCGACTGGCCAGGCCTCGTGATCCTGGAACACAAGGCTCTGTTGACCGGAGCTGTGGCCCCGGCCGGGGCGCCGATCTTCGTGAGGGACGGCGAGATCGACGGCAAGTGGCGGGGATTGTCTCCCGCTGCGGTGGACGCCCTCGGCGGGATCCTGCCGGGTCACGTGATCCTAGTCGAAGCCGACGGCAGTGCGGGACGACCGGTCAAGCTCCACCATGGGGACGATCCGGACCTGCCGCGCAGAACCTCTTTGGCGATACCGGTGATCGGCCTGTCCGCCATCGGCCGCCCGTCCAGTGCAGTGCTGCACCGCCAGGGCCGCGTTGCGGACGATCGGCTCTGCCTGGTCGCCGACGAACCCTGGTCATGGGAGCAGATGATCCGTCTGCTGGCGCGTCCTGACGGCTATCTCGGGCGTATTCCCGAAGGCGTGCCCGTCGCGATCGCGTTGCTGCAGATGGACGAGTGCGACGACGCTCTTGGTCTTTTCGAGTGCGTAGGGCGGATCATGGAGGAACTCGATGTACCCGTCGTGGTGATGGGAGACACTTCAGGGCCAGCTCCGCGTCTGCGGACAGCCTGCTTGGTCGATTCCACTGGCGAGGCCGACGACGATGGGTGAGAGAAGTGATACGGCGTTGATCCTGGCCCGCGGAGCTTCCCGTCGCATGGGGAGCGCCAAGGGTTTATGCGTGGCGGACGATGATCCCCGACCCCTGATCGCCAGGGTCGCCGCTCTTTATCTGGATCGCGGTGTCCCGGTGGCCGTTGTCACGACAGACGCCTTGGCTCGTGTCTACGCCGAAGCGCTCGGGAGCGCTCAGATCACCTGGATCAAAGCCGGTGAAGGCGGCGGCACGGCCCGTTCTGTTCTTTACGGCATTCAAGCGCTGGGAACCAGTGTCAGCCATCTCTGGCTGCACCCGGTGGACCTGCCCCGCGTCCACACAGCGACCCTGGTCGAACTCCAGCTGAGCTCGTCTGAGACACCGGACAAGATCGTTGTTCCGATCTATGCCGAGCGCCCCGGACATCCGGTGGTTCTCCCGATCGTGCCGGCCGGCGGCGCGTGGCCCGTCGATCATCCCGGCGACATGCGCGATCTTCTGCGAGAGGGCTCCTACCAGGTCAGACGCATTCCGTGCGATGATCCCGGAGTGGTGGATGATATGGATGGGCCGCAAGATCTGGGCCCGCCTACGACGGCGGGCGTGGGAGGAGACGACTGATGGACGACCTGTACCCGCTGATGGCCGATATGATCCGACGCGGCGAGCACGCCGCCGTGGCCACCGTGATCCGCGCCGAACGTTCTGTTCCCCGCCACGTGGGCAGCAAGATGCTCGTGCGCACTGACGGCAGCGTGGTCGGCAGCGTCGGGGGCGGCGGGCTCGAGGCCCGCTGCATCGCTCTGGCGGCCGAAGTCATCGCCTCCGGGGAATGCCGGCGGGTGAATTTCGATCTGACCGGCACCGACGGAGTGTGCGGCGGCGAGGTCGAAGTGTTTCTGGAACCGCTGCTTTCCCGCACACCCTTGGTGATCGTGGGCATGGGTCATGTGGGGCGCGCTCTTCTTGATCTGAGCCGGCATCTTCCGTTCCGCTTTCTCGCCGTGGACGACCGTCCCGAGTTCCTTGAAGACCTGGGTGCCGTCGAGACTCTGAACGTCGGGGCGGCCGATCTGGCCGGCCATTTCAAGCCGACCGCCCGCACAGTCGTGGTGCTGTGCACGCGCAGTCACGAGCACGATGCCGATACCCTGGCCGCCGTTTTCCGCAGTGAACAGGCGGCTGGTGTTGCCTGCGCGTTTTTGGGGCTTGTCGGCAGCCGCACCAAAGCGGTGCACATCGCCAGACGGTTCGCCGCTGATCCTCTGACAGCGGCTCGCTTCGCGGATGTATCGGTGCCCGTCGGACTGGATATCGGCGCCGAAACGCCTCACGAAATCGCCGTCAGCATTCTGGCCGAAATTCTCGCCTGTCTCCGCGGCGGAGCAGCCGCAACGGCGGGTCGATTGCGCGATAGGGGCGATAAGACGTGAGCCTCGTCTGGATTCACGGTGCCGGAGAACAAGCTTCGGGGATCGCTTGGAGACTGATGCGGGAAGGCTATCGTGTGGTCATGGCGGAGATTCCCCGCCCGACGACGGTGCGTCGCTTGGTTTCCTTTTCCGAGGCCGTCTACGAAGGCCGGACCGAGGTGGAGGGAATCAGCGCCCTTCTTTGTGACCAACGGCATCTTCTGGCCGATATCGGCACGGTTACCGTCGTGGTCGACCCCGACGGGGCTTGTATCGAAGCCGTCGCACCGGATGTGGTCGTCGACGCTCGCTTGACGAAACGTACTCCGGTACCGTTACCTCATGGATCAACGCCGCTGATAGGGATCGGGCCTGGCTTTTTGGTCGGCCGTGACGCCGACCTCGTCATCGAAACCCACAGAACCGCCGGTCCGGGCAGGGTGATCCGATCCGGAGGCGCTCTCCCTTACACCGGTATTCCCGGAAAAATCGGCGGTGAAACGCTCCGGCGGGTCTTGCGAGCTCCGTGCGCCGGGTTCCTGACACCCTGTTGCCAACTCGGAGATCTTATTGCGGAGAACCAGATCATGGCGAGGATCGACGGCCAGACCCTGCATTCCGCCATTGCCGGAAGGGTCAGGGGGCTCATACACTCTGAAGTGGAACTATGTGTGGGAATGAAGGTTGGAGACGTGGATCCCCGAGGCGAGGCCGTCGATCCCCACCGGATCAGCGATAAGGCCCTGGCCATCGGGGGCGGGGTCCTCGCAGCGTTGCAGATGCTCAATGTCGACCCCGTCAAGCGAGGCGCTGATTGACACCCTCGGCCCTGATTTCTATGTTAGGGCGTCGCGCCGCGAGGAAATTGGACCCAACGTTCGCATATGGGCGGACAACGGGAGGTAACAGAGGTGTCCATGCAGATGAACCGATCCGTTCGCAAACAGCTCGTCCTGTCCGCCGTACTGTTGGGAGTTCTCTCGACCCTGGGCGTAGGTTTCGCCTTGGCGTGCCCTCCCGAACAGGATAGTCAGGCAGAACAGGCCTATATGGTGGCCGTCGGTTTCATTCAGAACCGGAACTGGCAGGAGGCGATTCCCTCCCTGCAGTCCGCCCTGGCCATCTGTCCCGATCATACGAATTCCCTGCGCTGGCTCGGCAAGGCCTACATGGCCACCGACCAGTATGATCAGGCCCTCGAGCAGTACGAGGCCTTGATCGCGTCGCTGGGCAACGACATCACGGCGAACGACTACATGGAACAAGGCATGGCCTACGCCAAGCTCAAGCAGTACAAGGAAGCGCGGATCAGCTACATCAAGGCTGAACGGCTGGACGGTGCGAACTGCAACATCCTCTACAACCTGGGCGCGATGAATCTCGCGACGCGGAATTACGAAGACGCCGTGGCCACCCTGGAGAAAGCCTATGAGAGCTGCCCGGACATCAGGGAGCACGTTCTCAAGCAGCTGGCCAAGGCCTCGGAGATGGCAGCCGAGCGAGCCGAGAAGAAGGGTGATGTGGAGGCCGCCGCGAATTTCCGCGCCAAGCTGGGGCAGTACGCCAGCAGCGCCGGCGGCGCGGTGGGCTACAAGCTCATCACCGACCGTATGAACTCGAAGGATTACCGGGGCGCCATCGATGCCGCCCAGGATTACCTCGCCAAGAATCCTGACGATGACAGGAACGACAGCGTGTACCTGAATTTGGCCCGCTCTCAGAATGCTATCGGCCAGGCGACCGCTTCTTTCGCGTCCTATAAGAGCTACCTCGGCCTCAAGCCGGCAGACGGGAAGGTCGCCGGCGAGCTCATCGAGAAGCTGGCCGCGGCCGAACGCTGCGACGAGGCTCTGGCCGAATCCCAGGCGGCTTGGAACCGTACGGACGCAAACGGCAAGGTGTATGTGGCCTACGGTTGGGGCAAGGCTCTCGAATGCGCCGGCAGCTATGTCGATGCCAAGGAAAAATTCCAGTACTGTGTGACCAATGGTAGCGGCGACATCAAGGGCTGGGCGGGTCAGGAAATCACCCGTCAGGAACAGCTCGAGGAACGCCGCCAGATGCAGCGGCAGAACGCCGGCCGCTAGTCGGAACCCACAGCGATAGCACCGCCCCGCGGCCTCCTGGCAGGATCGCGGGGCGTTCCCCGTCCGGACCCGGTCCCCGGAGACGAACATGGCCCGACTCGACAAGCTTCCCCCGTACCTTTTCACCGCCATCGACAAGGCCAAGCGAGCGGTCATGGCTTCAGGCCGGGACGTCGTAGACTTGGGTATCGGCGATCCCGATCGACCGACGCCCGCGCGGTTGGTCGAGGCCATGACGGCGGCTCTTCACGAAGCCAGCAATCATCGGTATCCGTGCAACCAAGGTTCCGCGCTGTTCCGCAGACGCGTGGCGGAGTTCATGGCGCGACGACACGGCGTGTCGGTCGATCCAGATACACAGGTTTTGGCGCTGGTGGGCAGTAAAGAAGGCATCGCTCATCTCCCATTGGCTCTTCTCGAGGAAGGAGAGCGGGTGGTGGGTCCCGATCTGGGATATCCGGTCTACTCATCGTCGACTCTGCTGGCCGGTGGGGAGTATGCGGCGTACGGTCTGGGGGAGGCCAAGGGCTTCCTGCCCGATCCGGCCGAAGTGGCCACGCTGATCGATGCTCAGACTCGTCTGCTGATTCTCAATTCCCCTCACAATCCGAGCGGCGCCGTGATACGGGCAGATGACTTCCGATCCTTGCTGGAAACGGCTCGGGGCGGGAATTGCGTGGTCTCCAACGATGCCGCCTATATCGAAGTGCCGGTGGGAAACGACCGCCCGGTGAGTCTTCTCGCGGTCTGCGATGCGACACTTGACCGCGTCATCGAATTCCACAGTTTGAGCAAGACCTTCAACATGACTGGATGGCGTATCGGATTCGCGGTGGGGCACCCGGACGTGATCGCCTCCTTGGACCGGGTCAAACAGAACATCGACAGCGGCGCCTTCAATGCGATTCAGGAGACCGCGGTCGTTGCTCTCGGCGAGGATTTCGAGGAACTGGTCACCGGCGTCCTGGAGGTGTATGCTCCGCGGCGGGTGGAAATCGTCGCTGCGCTGGCCGAGGCGGGTATCGAGGTCTTTCCATCTGCCGGCGCCTTCTACGTATGGGCGAAAGTACCGACAGGGGAGGGCTCCCTGGCCTTCTGCGCCCGGGTCCTCGAAGAGCACGCTCTGGTCGTGACGCCCGGCCTTGGTTTCGGGACAGGTGGAGAGGGCTGGTTCCGCATTTCGCTGACGGCTCCCGACGAACGCATCACCGAAGGCGCCCGGCGTCTCAGGAGACTCTGATGGTCGACTGCATCCGTCTGACCGATATCGATGTCTACGCGTTTCACGGCGCCCTGCCCGCCGAGCGGGAACTGGGGCAGCGCTTCGTGATCGACGTCGATCTGTGGCACGATCTGAGCCGGGCGGCCGCCAGCGACAGCATGGGCGACGCCCTCGACTACACCCAAGTCCACAGCCGCATCGTGGAGCTGGCAGGCAATCAGTCGTTCCATCTGATCGAGGCCCTGGCCGAGCGCATCAGCCACATGCTGTTGACCGACTTCCCCCTCGACGCGGTGTCGGTGACGGTTCACAAGCCCAATCCTCCGATCCGCAACTTCATGGGCTCGGTGTCGGTGACAGTGGACCGCCGACGTGAAGAGATGACTCCCGATCCCGTCGACGATGCAGAAGGTGCGGAGCGGTGATTCCCGCGTGCAGCGAACTCGTGGTGCTCGCTCTGGGCAGCAACATGGGGAACCGTTGTTCCGAACTGCAGGCGGGGCTCGAAGCCCTTGCGGCCCGTCGGGACATCTTGCTGCAGGATGTGAGCGGAGTATGGGAAAGCACTTATGTCGGTCCCGGTGATGACCAGGCCGACTATTTCAACAGCTGCTGTACGTTGATCACCGGCCTGACTCCGCAGCGGCTGCTCGAGGCAGTCAAGATCATCGAACGCGGCCGGGGCCGTGCCGACGACGCTCACATGCAACCGCGGCTGCTGGACATCGACATCCTGCTGTTCGGACAGCGGATCGTCGACGATCCTGACTTGAAGATTCCCCATCCTCGCCTCCATGAGCGGTCCTTTGTTCTGGAGCCCATGAATGAGATCGCACCCGGGATGAGGGTGCCCGATTCCGGCGAGACAGTCCGCGCTCTTTGTGAGAAGATCCGCGGCGCGGAAGGCTCGGGATGGTGTCGTCTGACCGACGACTGCTTGCGGATTCCGGGCAGGGGCTGATTGAGCACGCGAAAGGATGCACCGTGCTGCCGTGGCATTACATCGTGGTCGAGGGCGTGATCGGGGCAGGCAAGACCAGCTTGACCAAGTTGTTGGCGAGCCGTCTGGACGCTCAGGTCAACCTGGAAGTCGTCGAGGAAAACCCGTTCTTGTCCAAGTTCTACTCGGACCGGTCGGGATATGCGTTCCAGACCCAGATCTTCTTTTTGCTCAGCCGCTACCGGCAGCAACAGTCGCTCAAACAGCGGGAGCTCTTTTCCAACGCCACGGTTTCGGACTATCTTTTCGCCAAGGATCGGATTTTCGCGAATCTGAACCTGAACGACGACGAACTGACCCTGTACGACCAGTTGGCGACGATCCTCGAACATCAGGTTCTGCGTCCCGATCTGGTGATCTACCTCCAGGCGGGAACAGATGTGTTGATGGAGCGCATCGGGGTCCGCGGACGTAGCTTCGAACGGGACATGAACCGTGACTACATCGATGCGCTCAACAGCGCTTACAGTTATTTTTTCCATCACTACCGCGACACGCCGCTGCTGGTGGTCAACACCAACGGCTTTGATTTCGTGAACGTGCCCCGCGACTTCGATCTGCTCTATGCGCAGCTCGGGGAGACGTTCCAGGGTACACGCTTCTTCGCGCCCGCCTAGGGCGCCGGGGAAAGGACGACGCCATGACCGCCACCACGACTCTCGGACTCTTCAGGCGCAAGAAGCGCAAGGGTGAGAAGATCGTCGTGCTCACCGCGTACGACCTGACCAGCGCCTTGATCGCACGCGATGGCGGCGTGGACGCCATCCTCGTCGGCGATTCGGTGGGCATGGTGGTCCTCGGCCACGAAACGACTCTGCCGGTCACCGTCGACGACATGGTTCACCATACACGGGCCGTATGCAGAGCCAGACCCGGTGTGCCGGTCATCGCCGACATGCCGTACGGCAGTTTTCACGTTTCGAATGAGGAAACTGTTCGGCATGCCCTGCGCCTGATCAAGGACGCCGGCGCCGTGGCCGTCAAGGTGGAGGGCGGCCGTAGTCGCGAGGGTGTGATCCGCGCCCTGCTCGCTGCCGAGATTCCCGTCATGGGCCATCTGGGGTTGACGCCGCAGTCCATCCACAAGCTGGGGGGCTACAAGGTGCAGGGTCGCGGCCGCGGCGCTGCCGACCGCCTACTTGACGAAGCCGCGTTCCTGGAGAAAGTGGGCTGCTTCTCCATGGTGCTGGAGTGTGTACCCGCCGATCTCGCGACGGAGATCAGCCGACAGATTAGCATCCCGACCATCGGCATCGGTGCCGGGGCGGGCTGCGACGGACAGGTGCTGGTGTTCCACGATCTTCTCGGGCTGTTCCAGGGAATGCGGCCCCGATTCGTGAAGCGATACGCTGAGCTCGGGCTCGCGGCCGTAGAGGCTGTGCGTCGGTATTCGGACGATGTGCGCGGAGGTGCTTTCCCGACCGCCGAACATTCCTTCGCCGACGAGGGTGCCGTATCCGCATCGGTGAACCTGGGCACCGAAGGCTCGCAAGGCTATTTGAGCGGGGCCGACGACGACGGCAAGGAGTGAGCCGGTGGACTTGATCCGATGCCGCGGCGAGCTCAAACGACTCGACTCTCTGCGTGGCCTGGACCCGCTGTGCTTCGTGCCGACGATGGGCGCTCTTCACGCCGGACATCTCGATCTCGTGAAACGGGCCAAGGCCCACGGACCTACGGTGGTCTCGATCTTCGTCAACCCGATGCAATTCGGACCTGGCGAAGACTTCGACCGCTATCCCCGCAATCTCGACGACGATCTGATCCTTCTTGCGCCCTTGGGTGTGGATGCCGTCTTCGTGCCTGCGGTCGCTGAGATGTACGCCCGTCCGGACGGAGTGAGCGTGAGGGCAGGAGCCAGGGCCGCAGGGCTTTGCGGGGCCCGTCGGCCGGGGCACTTCGACGGTGTCGTCACTGTGGTGGCCAAGCTCTTTCACATGGTGCGTCCCGACATTGCCGTGTTCGGCCGCAAGGATGCCCAGCAGTGCCTCGTGATCGAAGAGATGGTTCGGGATCTGGCCATGGGTATCCGTCTTCTCGACGTTCCGACCGTCCGGGCCGACGATGGCCTGGCCATGTCGTCGCGCAACCGTTTTCTGGACGCCGTGGACCGCGGGCGCGCCCTCGCTCTTTCGCGGGCACTTGGAGCGGCGCACCGGGCCATCGAAGAGGGAGAGCGCGGAATCGCCGTGCTCGAGGACCTCATGGCCCTCGAACTCGCCGACGTTGACGTGGTCGATTATGCGAGCGTGCTGTCGGTTCCCGAACTGGAGCGCGCCGAGTCGGCATCCGGTAGACTGCTGCTGGCGATCGCGGCTCATGTGGGACCCACCCGCCTGATCGACAATCTCGTGTTGGAGGTGGACGGGAATATCGTCCGCGAAACACCGCTCCTGGAGGGATGATGACGATGACCGCTCCGATGCTGCAGGCGGTGGTCCTGGCCGCTGGCAAGGGCACACGCATGAAGTCCGATCTGCCCAAGGTGCTGCACGAGATGGCCGGCAAGAGCCTGCTCGAACATGTGCTCGACACCGTGCGCGAGGCTGGGATATCCCGTTCCTTCGTCGTGGTCGGACACCAAGCCGACCACGTGCGCCGGGCCAGCGCCGCCGACGATCTGACGTTCGTGACCCAGGAGCCCCAGCTCGGCACGGGTCATGCGGTCCAGGTGTGCGTGGACCGGATTCAGACCGAAGGATTCACCGTCGTGCTTGCCGGCGACGTGCCCCTGCTGAAGGCCGCGACGGTGCGTCGACTCGTCGAGGAAACAATTGCCTCAGGAGTGAGCGCTTCGGTTCTGACCTGCGTCGTGGACGACGCCGGAGCCTATGGCCGTATCGTCAAGGACGCCGGCGGGAACCTCGTCGGGATCGTCGAGGCCCGTGACGCCACGCCGGAACAGCTGGCGATCGGGGAGTACAACACCGGTGTGTTCTGCTACCGCACTTCCGAGATGATCGCCGCCCTGGCCGAGCTCGACACTGACAACGAGCAGGGCGAGTACTATCTGACCGACACCGTCGCCCACCTCGTCGCCGCCGGCAAACCCGTCCAGGCGGTCTGCATCAACGACCCCGACGAGGTCGTGGGCATCAACACGGTGGACGAACTGGCTGCCGCCGAGGAAATCTGGCGCCGCCGGATCTGAGGAGGACCGTCATGGACCGTCTGTTCACGCCCTGGCGACTGGATTATGTGCGCGGCGAACGCACCCACGAATGCTGTGTGTTCTGCGGCTGTCAGCTGGAGCAGGACGAGGAAACCAGGATCCTCCATCGTTCTCGGCACTGGTTCGTGATCCTGAACCGCTATCCATACAACGGCGGCCACGTATTGCTGGTCCTCAATCGGCACGCCGGTTCTCTGGTCGAATGCACCCCGGAGGAGATTCAGGACATGAGCGTGCTGCTGGCCGCCATGGAGCGAACCCTGAGGCGTGGGTACGATCCCCACGGTGTCAACTGCGGCTACAACGGCGGCGCCGGGGCGGGGGCAGGCATTCCCGGCCATTTCCACCTGCACATGCTGCCCCGCTGGAATGGCGACACCAACTTCATGACCGTCGTGAGCGACACCCGTGTGATTCCCGAACGCCTGGAAGACACATACGCCCGCCTCAAGCCCCTCCTGGCTGAAGAACTCGTCGGCGGCGGTCTTTGATGAGCAGGCGGATGGCAACCCTGCTCGTGATCATGGTTCTGGCCCTAGTTTCTGTGGGGATCGGATCCTTCCAACGCGACCGGGCGGCTGAGCGGGCCGCCGGTCAGGAACGCGCGTTCATG
Organism: uncultured bacterium; assembly: GCA_937910695.1. GTDB lineage: Bacteria > Krumholzibacteriota > Krumholzibacteriia > LZORAL124-64-63 > LZORAL124-64-63 > CALEMW01. The sequence continues at coordinate 70,286 of CALEMW010000219.1, read as the reverse complement.
GCCGGCGATGCCGTGGTTCAGCTGGAGATCCGCAACGGGAGCGGTATTCCGGGGCTGGCCGCGGATCTGAGCCTCATTCTCGGGCGGGCCGGAGCCACGGCGGCGCTGTTGGCCAATGCCGATCACGACCGATATCAGCACAGCCTGCTCGTCAACCGACGCCTCGACGACGCTTCGGCCCATGCCCTCGCCGCACGCCTCGGGGGATTGCCGGTTCTGATGGAATTCGATCCCGCCGCCGCTGCGGACGCCGTGTTGATTCTCGGCAACGACCACGACAGGATCCGTACGGCCCTGCTGACCGCCGAATCCGTACACTGAGCCGGCCTCCAGCGAAAATCCTGGTTCGATCGGGATGGGAGCCGTAGTATTGTCCGTCCGCGTCCCGGCTCCCGGGACGGCGGTGTTCGGCAAGGAGGCGAGGCGTGCGCAAATCCGTAGGAACCATCAGCCTGATCCTGTTTCTGGGCTTGATCATCGGGGCCGTATTCAGCGAGATCATCGCCCTGTTCCTGGACGAGGGAACCATCGCGCACCAGCTCTTCGTGAGCGAGCGCGAGCTGATCAAGCTGGACGTGCGCAGCCTCGATCTCGTGGTGCTGACCCTGACCTTCGGGTTCAGCCTGACGTTCAACCTGATGAGCGTGGTGGGCGTCTTTCTGGCGTCCCAGTTCCTGCGCTGGTACCGCTAGCGAACGGGGGAGGATACGATGACGACGACGTTGGCCTTCATCGGCGGCATCGGCTGGCCGGAACTCGTGGTGATCGCCGTGGTCGTGCTGCTGGTCTTCGGACCGCGCCGGCTGCCGGAGATCGCCGAGTCCTTCGGGACATCCATCAAGAAGTTCCGCCGGGCGACCCAGGATGCTAAAGACGAAGTGAAGCGCGAGCTGGACGTCTCGGAGAAGGCGGATCAGAAGCCGCGCGAGGAGGACTAGCAGCTCGAAGGCGGTGGCCGTGAACCTGGCGCAACTCCTGGATCAACTCAAGGCGGACGATCGCTTCCTGCGCAACGTGACCCGCTGGGAGGTCTTGCCTCCCCGTCTGGCGCGCTATGCGGACTGGCCCGAGAGTCTGGATCCCCGGCTTGTGGAAGTGCTGCAGAAGCGTGGGATCGAGCGGCCCTATGTCCACCAGGCCGAGGCCGTACGCCGGGCGAGCGCCCGCGATCCCTTCGTGGTGGTCACGCCCACGGCGTCCGGCAAGACTCTCTGCTACAATCTGCCTGTCCTCGACACGATCCTGCGCGATCCCCAGGCGCGGGCCCTCTACCTGTTCCCGACCAAGGCCCTGAGCCAGGACCAGATGCACGAGGTGCACGGCCTGATCTCCGATCTGGGCGCCGACATCAAGACCTACACCTTCGACGGCGACACCCCCGAGACGGCCCGCCGCGCCATCCGCAGCAGCGGGCATATCGTGATCACCAATCCCGACATGCTGCACCAGGGCGTACTGCCCCACCACACTCTATGGGTGAAGCTCTTCGAGAACCTGAAGTACGTCGTGGTGGACGAGGTCCACACCTACCGAGGCGTGTTCGGCAGCCACGTGGCCAACGTGCTGAGGCGGCTGCGCCGCATCGCCAATTTCTACGGGGCCGATCCTCTCTTCATCGGCTGCTCGGCGACCATCGCCAACCCGGGAGAGCTGGCGACGGAGTTGGCGGGTCGCGAAGTGGGAGTGATCGACGACAACGGCGCCCCCCAGGGGGAGAAGCACGTCATCTTCTACAATCCCCCGGTGGTGAACCACGAGCTGGGCATCCGGCGCTCCGCCGTGAAGGAATCGCGGATCCTGGCCGAGCGCTTTCTGGCGGCGAAGTCTCAGCTGATCGTTTTCGCTCGTTCGCGCATGCGGGTGGAGCTGCTGCTGACTTACCTGGAGAAGGCGGGCCGCAAGGTCGGCATCAAGAAGGGTGAAGTGCGGGGTTACCGCGGCGGATATCTGCCCAGCGAGCGACGGGCCATCGAGCAGGGACTGCGCGACGGGTCGGTCAAAGCCGTCGTCAGCACCAACGCCCTCGAACTCGGCATCGACATCGGCCGCCTCGACGTCTGCATCATGACGGGCTATGCGGGCACAGTGGCGAGTTCCTGGCAGCAGGCGGGGCGCGCCGGCCGCAGCCAGAACCTCAGCGTCGCGGTGCTGGTGGCCACGAGCAATCCCCTCGATCAGTACGTGATCACCAACCCCGACTGGTTCTTCGGACGTGGCCCCGAGACTGCGGCGGTGGATCCGGACAACCTGATGATCCTGCTCAGCCATCTCAAATGCGCTGCTTTCGAGCTGCCCTTCGATCAAGGCGAACCCTACGGCGAACGCCCGGTAGGTGAGATTCTCGATTATCTCGTGGAGATGGACGTGCTGCACCGTGAGGGCAACCGCTACCATTGGATGACCGATACCTATCCCGCCGAAGACGTCTCGCTGCGCAGCGCCGCGCCCGACAACGTGGTGATCATCGACAGTTCGCAACCCACCGGTAAGGTGATCGGCGAGATGGACCTGTTCAGCAGTCAGGAAATGCTTCACGACGAGGCCATCTATATCCACGGCGCCCGCCAGTACCACGTGGACAAGCTGGATTGGGACCGCCGCAAGGCCTACGTCAAGCCGGTCGATGTCGACTACTACACCGACGCCCAGCGCAAGACGGAGCTCAAGACCCTTGACGACGAGGAGGGCTGCGACATCGGCCTGGGGCGCAAGGGCCTCGGCGAAATCGGCCTGATCAGCAAGGTGACCGTTTTCAAGAAGATCAAGCTGGGCACCCACGAGAACGTGGGCGCCGGCAAGATCCACCTGCCTGAGATGGAGCTGCATACCACGAGCTTCTGGTGGGAGCTGCCCGAGGAACTGCACCGGCAGATGAGCGACGCACACCTCGATCTCGGCGATGCGCTGAAGGGTGTGGCCCATCTGCTGGGCAACGTGGCGCCGGCCTTCGTCATGGCCGACCCCGCCGATTTGAGGACTCTGCCCATGGTCAAATCCCCGTTCACCGATCGGCCGACCCTCTACGTCTACGACGCCTATCCAGGCGGTGTCGGTTATGCGCGGCGGGTCTATCTTCAGATCGACGAGATCGCGGCCAGGGCTCTGAAGCATCTGGAACGTTGCAGCTGCGCCGCAGGCTGTCCCTCTTGCGTGGGTGCACCGGTGGATTCGGGAGCCACCTCGCGGGACGGCGCCCGCTGGATCCTCGGTGCTTGGTCGGAAGCCCGGACCGCCGCCCCTGAAGCGGACGCAGCCAGAGCCGAAGAGGCTTGATGTGGATCTGAGGCGGCGGCTGGCGCGTCTCGAACGGTCGGTGGGCACGCACACCAGGAAGCATGACGAGACGCCGCAACTTTCCCGGGAATTCCCTGACTTTCTCGGCCTGGACAAGCGGGACGGAGTTGCCGGTCCGGTCTGGATCCGCAACGAGGTCCGATCCGTCGCGCCACCTGCCCACGACCCTTCTGTCTTCTGCGGCGCTCTGACGCGCCCGATCCCCGCCGATCTCATGTGGAACGATGTTCTTTTCCTCGATACCGAGACGACCGGCCTCGCCGGCGGGACCGGCACTGTGCCCTTCCTGGTGGGGCTCGCTTGGTGGGAGGAAGATTCGCAGCTGCACCTCCGGCAGTACATGTTGCCCGGTCCGGGATCAGAGCCCGCCATGCTTGCAGAGTTGGAGTCCTTCGCCGCGGGGTTTCGTCTGCTGGCAACGTACAACGGTCACAGTTACGACCTGCCGCTGCTCCGCACCCGGGGGATTCTCGCCAGGCGTCGTGGACTGCTCGCTGCTCACGACAGCTGGGATCTTCTGCCGTTGGCGAGGCGTCTGTGGGGCCGTCGGTTGACCGACTGCCGACAGGGAACGGTGGAACAGCATATTCTGGGCCTGGCGAGAGACGGGGAGGATATCCCGGGAGCCCGCATTCCCCAGACCTGGATCGATTTCGTGCGCGAAGGGACTGCCGGCCCTTTGGCCACGGTCCTGGCCCACAATGCCTGGGATCTGGAGGGCATGGCGGGAATCCTGACGACCGCCGCCGCGGTCTGCGATACCGCCGGAAAAGGTTCGGCGCTTGCTGATGCATTCTGCTGGCAGGACCGGTGGTCGCTGGCCCGTCTCAGTGAAACGAGGCGGGATCGGGAACTGGAGGCCGACTGGATCCGCGCCGCCATCGCCGCATCACCTCTGTCAGTGATCCGACTCGACGAGCGCTTCGGGCCACCGCCATCGTTCTTCGCCGACGCGGTTCGTATGCTCAAGAGGACGGGCGATTGGGATGCAGTCGCCGCCCTTGTCGCTGGTGGATTGTGTCTCGAGCCCGCGAGTTCATGGCTCCATCGCGAGGCGGCGATCCTCTATGAACATCGTCTGCCGGACCATCTGCGGGCGCTCGGACATGCCCGGCGTTGCGGCGAACCCTCACGAGTGGCGCGACTGGAACAACGGCTCGCAGCCTCGAGCGTTGCGCCGGAGTTCCTGCGGAGTTAACGTCGTGGAGACCTGAACCGGGAGGAAGCCGTGGAGACCGTCAGTCGAGAAGAAGGGCATTTGATTCTCTCCGCCATCCGCGTGTTGTCTCATCGCAATGGGACGCCGCCGACCATCGACGCCGTGGCTGATCTGATCGGGATGGCCCCGGAAATCGTACGTCTCAAGGTTGCTGGCCTGCAGGATATTGCCGCCGTGGTCGTTGTCGACAGTGCTTACGAACGTCATCTTGAAGTGGGGGATCACTTGGCGGTGGATGCCTTGGTTCCCGAGGCGGATCGCACCGGTATGGATGAAGCCCTCGCCGACTTCGACCGCCGCAAACAGGAAGAGAACGAGCGCATGGCGAAGCTGTTCGCTGACGGCGATCACGAGAAGAAACGCCGCGAGAGGATTCGTGAGATGGACGGCGGTTTGTTCGGCGGCCAGCGGGAGAAGCCCCGGAATCCCTTCGGCGACGACTGAGCCGTTTAGCGGCCAGAAGCCCTGCCGAGGGAGACAAGAAAGAGGCCTTCCCTTTTGGGAAGGCCTCTTCTGTTTGCTCGGCGCACAGCTGTGCGATGGCCTAGTTGCCCTTGTAGAGCACCGCCCGATTGTCCTTGATCTTCGCCGTTGCCAGCTGGGTTTCGTACCACTTCTCCATGGCGTCCTGCTGGCGCTCGAAGAGGAGGTTCTGCCGCATGGACTCGCGTGAGGTCAGGTAGGCCTCTTCATCCACGGCGGACTTCCAGAGGACGGTCAGGGCGAAAAGTCCTCGGCTGGTCTCCACGTCAGAGACGAATTCACCCACTGGGTGCTCCCTGGCCGCAGTGTTGAACTCGGTGTTGTAGCCGACACCGATGATGTTGCCGGTGTAGGAGAACGTGTCGGTCACCGCATGGGCGAGTCCGTGCTCGGCGGCGGCATCGGCGAAGGAACTGCCCATCTGGATGGCGCCTACCGCCGGGTTCAGCTGAGTGCGGGCCAGATCGGCCTTGCGTTCGCGGTCGACCTTGGTCACGACCTGGGTTTCGACATCCTCGAACGGCGTGGTGCCTCCGTCGATCTTCTCGACCATGTGCACCACGTAGAAGACCGTATCGTTTTCAAAGGCCCGGCTGACGTCGCCCGGCTTGGCGCTGAAGCAGAAGTAGGTGCCTTCGACGGTGTTGCGCAGCCCGGAGAGGTCCCAGCCCTTGCGCGTGGCGGCGGGGCGCTGGACGGCGAGGGCCATGTCGGCGGCTGTCTCGGCGAAACCGTGGTGGCGGGCGTCCTCGACGAAGAGCTGGGCCCGCTCGTAGATTTCGCGGATCGTCGCATCGCTGGGAGTGACCTTGAACAGGATATGGCGGGCATGCACCTGCTTGAGTTCCCCGTCCTCCTCGAAGTGTTCCAGAACCTCGATCAGGTGATAGCCGAACTGGGTCTTGATCGGCTGGCTGATCTCGCCGATGGGCAGGGAGAAGGCGGCGTCAGCGAACTCGTCGACCATGCGGTCGCGGTCGAAGGTGCCGAGATCGCCGCCCTGGTCCTTGGAGGAGTCCTCCGAGTACCACAAGGCAGCGGTGGCGAAATCCCGTTCGCCGGAGACGATTTCCTGCCGCACTTCGAGGGTCAGTTCCATGACTTCCGTGTCGTCGGCTTCGCTGGCATCCTTGGGGAAGGACACGAGCTCGGCGACGACCATCTCAGGCTCCACGAACTCATCTGGGTGGGCGTCGTAATAGGCGCGCAGACTCTCAGGAGTGGCATCGCTGTCCAGAGTGATGTCGGAGAAATTGACACCCACGTACTCCGCGATGGCGCGGCCGTTCTGCTGGATGAACTGGTCGCGGATCTCCTCCTCGGTCACCGTGACGTCGCTGGTCAACTCCATGAAGAGCCTCTGGCTGGGCAGGGTGGCACGGAGCTGAGCCTCGACGGCCGTCCAGTCACGCTCGGGGTTTGCGAGGTCGGACAGGTAGGCGTCCATGTCCAGCTGACCCTCGGGCGTTACATACTGCTGCAGCAGATAAGAGGGCGGATTGTTCTTCAAGGTGTCGATGATCTCCTGGTCGGTCACCTTGATGCCGCGGCGTTTGATCTCCATCGCATCGAGCTTCAGTCGCAGCAGGCCGTTCCAGACGGTCTCCGCAGCCTGGGCGCGCTGGTTGGCTGTCAGCGCCGAGGTCTGAGACTGCTGACGGACCTGGGACAGGTAGTACTTGTAGGAGTTGTCCCATTCCTGCCATGTGATTTCCACACCGTTGATGGATCCCACAGAATCGGGCACGTCGCTGGTGTTGCGGGGGTTGCGGTTGCACTGGGCGCCCCAGACGACGAACGTGAACAGGATGAAGGTCGACGCGATGATCCAGTAGAAGAACTTGGCCCTGGACCTCAGCAGCTTGAACATCTTGAACTCCTCGCGGCTCTAACGGGGCCGGACAACGTCGCCGGACCACGCTGTCGGAAATCATTTCCGGACAGTGTTGTCTCTCGGGCGACCGGGACTGAAATGAACGAGACCGGCACGAAAAAAAACCCACGCCTCTGGCATGGTGCAGACCCGAACTGGGATGATCCTTGATCGACCATCGAATTTAACACAGGGAAGGGGCCCGGACCAGCGAAAATCGCAGACCTGGACGCGGACGCCCGCTGTTGTTAACGTGCCGGCTCTGCAACTCGAACCGTGCAGGAGGCCCCTCTTGAACTACCGCAAGTCGATTTACAGCGGACATTGGGCCGTTCTTGCCCTCCTGCTCGTGTCCGGAACGGTTGCGGCAGGCGACGTAGACGGCCCGATCTGGCCTCTGGATCTTGAACCGCACTATCTGACCTCCAACTTCATGGAGCATCGTCCCGGACGCTTTCATGCCGGCCTGGACTTCAAGACCGACGAACGCTCCGGTCACACGGTGCGCGCCGTGACCGACGGTTGGATCAGCCGCATCCGCTTTACGGCGGGGGGCTACGGCAAGGCTCTCTATCTTCGCGGCGACGACGGGCTGACCTATGTCTATGCCCATCTTGAGCGCTTAGCGGACTCCATCCGGCCATTGGTGGAACAGGCTCAACGTCGACAAGGCAGCTGGAGCGTGGCGCTGCAGTTTCCGGCTGGCAAGCATCCGGTGCGCTCAGGGGACGTGCTGGCCCTTTCTGGTCAGAGCGGTACGTCGGGTCCACATCTGCATTTCGAGGTCCGCGACGGGGCGAACCATCCGCGCGACCCTCAGGCCTGGGGCTTCGCGGTCGCCGATGACATTCCGCCCCGCCTGCTGAGGGTGCGGGCCATCCCGGCTGCGCCGGGGGCCACCGTCGATGGCGGACCTGTTGCCCGCGCGGTCGGCGACGGGGTCTCGGCTTTGGGGCCCGATCTCGGCGTGGTAGGGATTCATGGTGCCGTCGCCTTCACGTGCCAGGTCGTGGAGGTTTCGGATGTGCGGGGGCATCGACTGGAACCGTGGCGTCTCGCCTTGACCGTCGACGATTCCCTGATCTTCGAATCCAGGAACGAGTCCTTCGCTTTCGAGCGGAACGACTGCGCCCTTCTGATGTGGCTGGAGACGCCGGAGGGTCGGGAACGCTGGCTCCATGTGAACGACGGCGACAACCTCGAAGGACGGACGGGCACGGCCTGGTGGGCCGATCCGACCGTCATGACGCCTGGAGCTCATGTCTTTGATCTGACAGCCGAGGATCGGGCCGGCAACCGCGCCCAGACTTCATGGACGGTCCTTGTCGATCGGGATCCTAGTGATCCGACCTGGCGGGATGCCAGCCTGCGATCGGATCTGGATCCCCCGGCCGAAGGCGTCGCCTGGCTGGCGCCGTTTCTGGTCGGGCTCACGTCCGGTGAGGTGATCGCGGCCGAATCGCTGTGTGGACTGATGCAGCGTCCCATGTGCGCAGTGGTCGACAGCTTCGCTTTTGAAGCGGCGACAATCTCCACGTTGAAGAAGACCCAGGGTCTGATCCCCTTGCAGGACGTGCTCCGCGTTCACGCCGCCCAATGGCCGACTACTGCGTCTCTCACCGTAGCGACGGGGAGGACCGACAGCTTGCCTCCTCATACGGGATGTTATGTGGAAACATCTCGGGGCTGGCGACTGGTCGGAGATGCACACCGATCCGGTGTCGCTGATGCGGAGTGGGTCGTGGAAGTGGGTGGTCGCGGACGGTTCGCATTGATGCGAGACGAGAACGCGCCCTACCTGGGGCCCGGTCCCGAGGAGGGGATCGTCAGGTCGGGGGGAGCAGCTGGCGTCTCCGGCGTCACGCCGCCGCATTGGGAGACGATCTCCGTGCGCCTGGAGGATCTCGGCAGCGGGATTTCGGCCGAGACCATCGCTGCGGTTTGGGACGGGGCTCCTCTGATCGTCGAGCCGGACCTGCCGCGCAACCGGATCCTGGTGACAGTTCCCGACGATGCTCCGGCCGGAATTCACTTGCTGAAACTCGGCGCTGCTGATCGCGCCGGACACGAAATAGAGCGGATCTACGAACTTCGGCTCGTTTCCGAATAGAACGTCTCAACATCCTGCAGCCCTGGTAGATGCGCACGGCTGGACGCGGCTCTGGATCCCTGTTATTCTGCCCGTCCACCACCACGAACGACCAGCCGCCGCGACCGAACCGGGGCACACACGAGGAACCGATGGCCCAGAGCACCTTCGTTCATCTCCACAACCATTCGGACTACTCGCTGCTCGACGGCGCCATGAAGACCAAGGCCATGGCCGAACGCGCCGCCGAGTTCGGGCAGCCCGCGCTGGCCTTGACCGATCACGGCAACATGTTCGGAGCCGTGGAGTTCTACCTCGCGTGTCGCAAGGCGGGCATCAAGCCCATCCTGGGCATGGAGGCCTACGTCGCCCGCGACCATGCCTGCCGCACGAACGATTCGGCGAACCGCCCGCACCACACCGTGCTGCTGGCCAAGGACCTCGACGGCTGGCGCAATCTCATGAAGCTCTCCTCGCTGGGCTACCTCGAGGGCTTCTACTTCAAACCGCGCATCGACAAGCATCAGCTCGACGCCCATCGCAAGGGATTGTGCGCCTTGAGTGCGTGCCTGTCCGGAGAGCCCAGCCGTTTCCTGAAGGAGGGCGACGTGGCTGCGGCCGTGCGTGCAGCGGGGGAGTACCGCGAAATCCTCGGGGCCGACGACTACTTCCTCGAAATCCAGGACCACGGCATCGACGCCGAGGCCCGAGTGCGCGAGCTCATGCCGAGGGTCGCGAAGGAGGCGGGGGTCGACATCGTCTGCACCAACGACTGTCACTATCTCGAAAAATCCCACGCCCAGGCCCACGATGTATTGCTCTGCATCGGCACCAACAGACAGTTCGACGATCCCGGCCGCTGGCGCTACGACACCGACCAGATCTACCTGAAGAACAGCGACGAGATGCTCGCTCTGTTCCGGGACTGGCCCGAAGCCTGTGCCAACACGCTGCGCATCGCCGAGAAGATCGACCTGGAGATCAAGCTCGGCGAACTGCTGCTGCCCGAGTTCCCGCTGCCCGACGGTTTCGACGAAGAGTTCGACTATCTCAAGCATCTCAGCCGCGAAGGTCTGTACCGCCGTTACGGCACCTTGAACCAGGAGCTCGAGGAACGCTTCGAGTACGAGTTGGGAATCATCAAGCAGACCGGGTACGCCGGCTACTTCCTGATCGTCTGGGACTTCATCGCCGCGGCCCGCCGCATGGACATCCCGGTGGGTCCCGGCCGCGGTTCAGCGGCCGGCAGTCTGGTCTGCTACTGCCTGGGCATCACCGACATCGACCCCATCGCCAACAAGCTGCTGTTCGAACGTTTTCTGAATCCTGAGCGAATATCGATGCCGGACATCGATGTGGACTTCTGCTTCGAGAAGCGTCCCGACATCATCCGTTACGTGGAAGAGAAGTACGGCCGCGACAACGTCTCGCAGATCATCACCTTCGGCACCATGGCCGCCCGCGGCGTCATCAAGGACGTGGCGCGGGTTCTGGGCTTCAGCTACGGCGACGCCGAGAAGGTGAGCAAGATGGTGCCCGAGGGACCAGGCGTGTCCCTGGCCAAGTCCATCGAAGAGGTGCCGGGCTTCAAGGACGTGCAGAACGAGTCGCCGCGCCACGACATGCTCATCCGCAACGCCCTGGTCCTCGAGGGTGTCTCGCGCAATCCGGGCATCCACGCGGCCGGCGTGCTGATCACGCCGTCGCCCCTTGTCGAACACATCCCCATGTACAAGTCCAGCAAGGACGACATCACCTCCCAGTTCGACATGCGCATGGTCGAGGAGATGGGTCTGCTGAAGATGGACTTCCTGGGGCTGCGCACCCTGACGGTCATCGACAAGGCGCTCAAGCTGGTCCGTGCCTCCACCGGTTCGGCTCCGAAGGCCGAAGAAATTCCCATGGGCGACGAACTCACCTTCGATCTGCTGCAGAAGGGCAGGACGGTGGGGGTGTTCCAGCTCGAGAGTTCGGGCATGCAGGAACTGCTGCGCAAGATACAGCCCACGGCCTTCGAGGACATCGTCGCGGTCAACGCCCTGTTCCGTCCCGGTCCCCTGGGCGCGGGCATGGACGAAGTGTACGTGGAATGCAAGCACGGACGCAAAAAGGTCACCTTCCCCCACGAAGACCTCAAGCCCATCCTCGAAGAGACCTACGGCGTGATCCTGTACCAGGAGCAGGTCATGCAGATCGCCTCGGCCATGGGCGGCTTCAGCCTCGGCCAGGCGGACACGTTGCGCAAGGCCATGGGCAAGAAGAAGATCGAGATCATGGAGAAGATGCGGATCCTGTTCCTGGACGGGGCCGAGGGCAAGGGCTACGACCGCACCCTCGCCGGCAAGGTTTTCGACGACATGGCGTTCTTCGCCGAGTACGGCTTCAACAAGTCGCACTCCGCGAGTTACGCCGTACTGTCGATGCAGACGGCCTGGCTCAAGGCCCATCATCCCGCCGAATTCATGGCGGCGACGATGACCACCGAGATGAGCAAAAGCGACCGCGTGACCCAGCTGATCGACGAGGTCAAGGTCCTGGGACTCGAGATCACGCCGCCGAACGTGAACAGGCCCTCCGTGGATTTCAACGTGATCGACGGGCGGGTGATCTTCGGCATGGGTGCGGTCAAGGGAGTGGGCTCCAAGGCCATCGAGGCCATCGCCGCGGCCCGCGAGGAGCTGGGCCGCGACTTCGAAGATCTGTTCGAACTCTGCGAGTGCGTGGATCTCGGTGCGGCCAACCGCAAGGTCTTCGAGAGCCTGATCCACGCCGGCGCGCTGGACGAACTCAACGGACACCGCCGTCAGATGAGCGAGAGTCTGGACCTGGCCCTGCAGTACGGCAACCGGGCCGCTCGGGAAAAGGCCCAGGGACAGGTTTCCTTGTTCGGCGCCGACGATGCGGCGTCGGCCAAACCCCAATTGGTCCAGTGCGCCGCCAACGATCCTCTCGAAGAGCTGAGTTTGGAGCGCAAGGCCGTCGGCTTCTTCCTTTCGGGGCACCCGTTTCACGAGTACCGCGAATTCATGGACGGCCTGCCGGTCACCGACACGCGGCGTGCCGCCGGCATGGGAGAGGGCTCCTGGGTGGATCTCGCCGGCGTGGTGACGTCGATGAACGAGGCCCGCGACCGCAACAAGCGTCTCTATGCGCGGACCCACTTCGAAGACCGTGGCGGCATGATCGAGCTCATCGTCTATGCCAGCCTGTATGAGACGGCAGTCGAACTCGTGAAATCGGACCGTATCCTGATTGTCGGCGGCCGCGTACGGGTCAACGGCGACGGCACCCGGGCGATCATCGCCGACCGCATCGTACCTGTCGAGGTCGCCCTTTCGGGTTGGACCCACGAAGTGATGCTGAAGCTGGATCTGGACGCGGGAGAACCTGAGGTCTGCCTCGCCGCCCTGAAGTCCTGCCTACGTGAGATCGGCGACGATGCTCCCGATCTCGATCCCGATCTGGCAACGGAAGTGGAAGTTGCTGCTGTTCCTGTGCCCCTGCTCGTCGAGGTCAGCCGCGGCGGTCGGACCTGGCTTCTGCGTTCACGATCCCGTCGTGTGCGCCTGTCCCTGACTACGCTGCGCCGTCTGCGCGAATTGCCCGGTGCCGCCGGCACGTCGTTGCGGTGCTCGGTGCCGTCGGCGCCACCTCAGCGTCGTAACGGCGGCTTCCGGCAGTTCTCCGCCGCCGGGGGCTGATCTCTGGCTGATGGTGGCGGCGGCCTTGACACTCCGGCGGGCAGGCCTCAAGATTCGGCGACCCCCGGCACCGTCCGGAACCCGTGGATTGATCGGAGCGAGACGACATGAACGCCAAGAAGACACCCTGGCTCGACTTCGAAAAGCCCATCGTCGAGCTCGAGGAGCGCATCCGCACCTTGGAGGACTCAGCGTCCCTGCGCGGGCTGGACGTATCCGACGAGGTGACGCGGCTCCGCACGCGCGTCAAGACCCTGGGCAAGGAGATCTTCGACAATCTCGACGCCTGGCAACGAGTGCAGCTGGCCCGGCATCCACGGCGTCCGACGACCAACGACTACATCGAACGCGTCTTCGACAACTTCGTGGAGCTCCACGGCGACCGTCAGTTCCGGGACGATCCCGCCATCGTGGGCGGCCTGGCCTGGCTCGGCGACCGCCGCCTGGTGGTGATCGGCCACCAGAAGGGGCGCGACACCAAGAGCAACATCCACCGCAACTTCGGCATGGCCAACCCGGAAGGGTACCGCAAGGCCCTGCGCCTGATGCAGCTGGCCGCAGCCACCGGGCGCCCGATCGTGACATTCATCGACACCCCTGGCGCCTATCCCGGCATCGGCGCCGAAGAGCGCGGCCAGGGGGAGGCCATCGCCCGCAACCTGCGCGAGATGGCGGGGCTCCCGGTCCCGATCATCGTCTTCGTCATGGGCGAGGGCGGCTCCGGCGGCGCTTTGGCCATCGGCGTGGGCGACCGCGTCTACATGTTGGAGAATTCCATCTACAGCGTGATCAGTCCCGAGGGATGTGCGGCCATCCTCTGGCGGGATCGTGCCAAGGCCCAGGAAGCCGCCAAGGCCATGAAGATCACCGCCCAGGACGCCTTGAGGCTCGGCGCCATCGATGCCGTGCTGGATGAACCCACCGGCGGCTCCCATCGCGACTATGCAGCGTCGGCCGCCACGGTCCGCGCTCGCATCGAAGCAGATCTCGACTTGCTCGAAGCGATGGCCCCAAGGGACCTCCTGGACGCACGGCTGGCGAAATTTTTGGCCATGGGAATCTTCCACGAGAAGAAATCGGACGAGTGATCAAGCAGTCAGGTTCGATTCCACGCTATTGACAACATTCCCAGGTTCCTTTATCCTTTGGGATGCCAACCTCTTCGAGTATCCTTCTCTGTGGTCCGGGGCGACTGCCGGGGAGGATTCGAGTCCCCCTCTGTTCGACCCGTTCCCTCGGGTCGCTTTTCAGCGACCGGCACTCTCGTTTCGCATCCATGTGCGGCGGTGTTTTGTCCGCCGCCCGAATTGAATCCGGAGGTCGCTCCGTTGCTGGATCCCAAACTTCTGGCTATCCTGGTCTGCCCGAAATGCAAGGGTGATCTCGATTATCGCGACCAACCGGAATCCCTCGACTGCGCCGCCTGCAGGTTGTGCTACAGGGTCGAGGACGGAATCCCGATCATGCTTATCGATGAAGCCGAACCCATATCCGAGGACGGTGGAGCTCCATGACCGATGCCAACCGGCCCCTTCCGAGATTGACGACCTTATACGGCACCATCGCCGTGGTCCTTGCATGCCTGACGGTTGTGACGTTGACAGCGACGGCCGTCGAAAATCCTGGCCATCCACGCATGGGTGCGCCCCGCGCCGACCTGGTGCGTGGGAACGATGCCGCCACCGAGTTCGTGGTCCGCTTTCCTGTGTCCCTGGCTCCGGTCGACTGGGAGAGTGTCCAGCTTACCAATGTGGACTGGGGCACCCCGGGCGAGAGGGCGCTCGACGACCAGGGTCGGGAGATCGAGATCCCCCGATCCCACGGTGCAGTGATCGCCCTGCCCGCCAGGCGTGTGCCGCGGGTCGAAGTGGCCGGCTGGAGCTGGCTGCGCGAGCCGTCGACCGCGGTGGACGTGTTGTCCCAGGTGGATGTGGGCGCAGTGCAGATCCTGCGCGGCGTGCCGATCGTTTCGGTGCATGTGCGACCTGAAACGCCCGGTGGAGGATTGTTGGGGGAGGTCCGGCTGATCGTACGGCACGGCGCAGACGGTGCGGGGCGAGAGGCCCTGACGGCGGCCGCCGCCAAGGGTGAGCCTGAGCGACCAGCATCCGGACGGAACATCGTGGTCAATCCCGAGCTCTTTCAGAAACTGCATGACGGTCATGCCACCCGGCGGCTGACCGAGGTGGCCGCCAAGGACGGCGAGAACCATCCCTTCCTGCTTTCCGATCACTGGCTGCGTCTGGAGATCGCCGAGACAGGCGTCTATCGGTTGACGGGGAACAACACTGCCTCGAGCGGAATCAACAATACGGCCGTCGATCCCACGACCATGCGTCTGTTCCGGGCCTGGCCGGGCCCCCTGGCTGTGCTTCCCGAAGATCCCGGCAGCTGGCAGGAAGACTGGCACGGTCTCACCGAGGCGGCTCTTGATCTCGATGGCGTGAGCGCCAGCTGGAACACCGGCGATGAACTCCGCTTCTACGCCGTGGGCCCCGACGCCTGGGCCGACCGGACCGATCCTGAGGCCGGGCGGTTGGCATGGGACGATCATCTCTACAGCAACGTCGTGGTCTACTGGCTGACCTGGGAGGATTTCGGGACGGCGACGCCGTTCGCCGGGGCTCCTCTGCGTCTGGCGACGTCGGCGGCGACGCCGCGTGGCGTGACTCCCGAAACCACACACATGAAGCGGCGGCACCTCGAGGAACAGGTAGTCGAGGCCCATGGGCGCCTGCTGGACTCATGGGCGTGGAGTGCGAGTCTGGTCTACGACAGGACCATCGACTTCTCCGATGCCGCTGCGGTGGCCGGACAGCCTGCATTCTTCTCGGTCGAACTGCGCACCCAGGTCATGAACTACTCGCAGAGCCTGCTGCTCAACACGGCTTCGGCGCATCTTAACACCGACGAGGCCAACGCGGCGGTGCTGTCCTGGACCGGTCGACAGGAAGCTGACAGTCTGCACGTTCACGTCGCCGGTTGGAGCAACAGCCTCCGCAACGGTCAGAACAGCCTTGTCATCGAACGCACCAATACGACTAACACGCCCATCCTCATGCTCGATTCCATCGACCTGCTCTACGGTGCCCGTCTCGAGACCGACGGCCAGACGTCCTTCGTGCACTGGGGCGAGCAGGTGACCGCTGCCGATACCGATGTGGATCTGCGTCTCGCGACGAACGGCGTCACCACGGTGTGGGACGTCAGCGATGCTCTGCAGCCGGTTCGACTGGCCGGTGCGACCGATGCGTCGGGCACGACGTTGGGACTCGTCCGGGCCCCCGACAGCGACAGGCACTTCATTGCTTTCGCCGAGTCCGATCTTATGACGCCCCCTGCACGGACCTTGAGAACTCCCGGCGTCCTGCGATCCCTGGACCGCGATCTGGACTATGTGATCATCCACGCCACCGAGTTTTCGGCCGCGGCCCGAGTTCTGGGCGCGTACCGCGCCACGTCGCTGCCGGGAATCGCTTCGCCGTCCGTGGCGGTGGTGGATGTCGCCGATGTCTTCGACGCCTTCGGTGGCGGCGTTCGCGATCCCATGGCTCTGCGCAACTTCCTGAAATGGGTCTGGAACGGCAGCGACGGTCGCTTCGCACAGGTGTGTTTGCTCGGAGATGCTTCGCGGGATTACAGGAATCATCGCAACATTTTCGGCGATCTGCTGCCGACGTGGGTCTGGAATGCTTTTCCCGCGCTCATGTATCCGGGAAGCCACACCAATCTGCCCTACGCTACCGACGATGTTCTGGTCGGGTTCGATGATCCCGGCCAGTTCTACACCTTCGACACACCCGATCTCATGTCGGGACGTTTGACGGTGCAGAATGCCGCCGAGGCAAATCGTCGGGTTGCAGAGATCATCTCCTATGGGGCACAACCTGAAGCAGGCACTTGGCGCAACCGGATCGTCATGGCCGCCGACGACATGAAACAGCCCTCGTCGGATGAGAATTTCTTTGAGACGGCTCATACACGGCAGGCCGAGGAACTCATCGACACCTACGTGCCCCTGACCCTCGATGTGCACAAGGTGTACTTGGTGGACTATGAGAAGCCGGCCGGTGTGAACTACAAGCCGGCGGCACGCCAGCGGGCCAGGGCTGAATGGAACGATGGCCTGACCATGTTCCACTATATCGGTCATGGCGCCGACAACACTCTGGCCGACGAACAACTCTTCCTCACCGAAGACATCTACGGTCTGTCCAACGGGATGAAGCGCGGCCTGTTTCTGGCCTTTAGCTGCGACGTGGGGATCTTTGATCAGGTCACCAAACAGAGCATGGCCGAAACGTGGACGGCGCAGCAGGAGGGTGCCGCCATCGCGGCTATTGCGGCCTCGCAGGTCAGCTACATATCAGCCAACAACATGCTGTCGGACCGATTCTATGCGGCTCTGTTTCCCGATAGACTCGTCGATCCCACCGTGACTCCTGCACGGGCGCTATGGGAGGCAAAGGTCTGGATCGGTGCGAATTCCTACGACTTCAATTTGTCCAACGCCCTCCGCTATCTGTTCCACGGCGATCCGGCGACACTCCTGCCTCACGCCGTGGGTGGCCCCGAGTTCCACGCTTCATCAGCCGATTCACTCCGCGGCGGGCGTCGCGAAGTTGCAAGCCTCGTTCTTTCGGATCATGGCCTGTCGGTGTCGCCGGGAATGTCCTACGACCTCCTGGTGCAGGAGTCTCGTGATGACAGGAGCGCCTATGCAGGAGCCAGCACGACGTTGCGCTGGTGGCGTCCCGGCGCTGCCGTCTTCCACGGCACAGGCCCCGTCGACTCGGACACTCTGCGAGTTCCCTTCAAGGTTCCTCTGCAGCTGCGCTACGGCGAGCACGGCAAGGTGCGCCTGATCGTCAACGACGACGACGGCGATCGTGTCGCCGCGGAAACTCTGTGGGTGGCCCAGGCCGCGACCGGCGTCATCGACGACGCGGTTGGCCCGGCCATCGACCTCGGCTTCACCGGCGATCGCTACCGGGTCAAGGCGGGTACCGTGCTCACGGCGGCCCTGGCCGACACCAGCGGCATCAGCATCGTCGGCAGCAATCCGCTCAACAGCGTGCAGCTGGAGTTCGACGGCGACGGCCGGCTGGTCAACGTCTCCGATACCTTCGCTTTCGATCCCGGCAGCTATACGACGGGCCGCGTGTCCTACCCGCTGCCCAACGACCTCGAGATCGGACGGCACGAAGTCGCCATGTACGCCAGCGATGTGCTGGGCAACGTGGGCAGCGACACGCTCTCGTTCATGCTGGTGGCCGACTCGGCCTCGGGCATCGAAGACGTGACCGTGTTTCCTAACCCGACGGTCGGTCCGACCCGGCTGCTGTTCGAGATCAGCGATCCGATGACCGTGACCTGGACCCTGTACACGCTGTCGGGCCACCGCGTCATCGCGGAGAGGGAGTACTACCCTGACGCCGGTCCCCAGATCCTGCACTGGGACGGCCGCGACGATCAGGGCGACGAAATAGCCAACGGCGTGTACCTGTACGTGCTGAGAGGAACCCTGCCCGACGGTGACGGCCACGCAGTGGTCGTGAGCGGGCAGCTTGTGATGATGAAGTGACGGGCTCCGGCCCGCTGGATTTGAGATGACACAAGACTGGGGCGCTTCGACGCCTCGAACAGAAGACGGACTGGAGGTTCACCATGTTGAGGACATCGATGTTGACCCTGATGTTGGCGGCCGTCGCCTTGCTCGGACTGAGCGGCACCGCCCTGGCTGTGTCGGGAGCCGGCGCCATTGCGCTGGAGTTCCCGATCGGCGCCCGCTACAACGCCTTGGGAGAGGCCGGTACGGCCCTGTCCCAGGACGTGACGGCCATGTGGTGGAATCCCGGCGCCTTCGCCTTCGCCACCGACATCAGCGACAAGCGCCTGCACATCATGCAGTCGAAGCTCGTGCCCGATCTGGCCGACGACATCGCCCTGTACTGGGCCGGCTATGCGACGCGGGCCTGGGGCGGGTCGGTGGGCTTCAACCTGACCTATCTGTCGATGGGCGAGCAGCAGGCTACGGACGACTCCGGAGCTGAGGGCAAGCTTTTCACATCGAACATGTGGGCCGCGGGCCTGACCTACGGCACCCGCATTTCACCGAACATGGGTCTGGGCATGGGTGTGAAGTTCTTCCGTGACAACCTTGCTCCCGACGACGTGACCCAGGACGGCCGCGGCGGCTCGGGCAGCACCTTCGCGGTGGATGCGGGCTTGCTGATCAAGGTGCCGTCGCTGAAGTCGAACATCGGTGTGGCCATCAGCAATCTCGGCCCCAACATCACGCATGTGGACGCCGACCAGAGCGACCCGTTGCCGCGCAAGTTCACCGTGGGCATCGCGCGCAGCATCTACGCCAGCGACGTCATGTCTCTTCTGTTCGTCTCCGACGTGCTGACCCCGCTGCTGTCCTGGGACAACGGCAGCCAGGACTACGGTATCGGCCTGGACTTCGATGAGGCCGAGTTCGGCGGCGGCGTGGAATGGGAGTACGACGGCTCGCTGTTCGTCCGCTTCGGCTACAAGAAGGGCACCGGCGAGATCGACGGACCGACCTTCGGGTTCGGCCTCCAGCTCGGCAAGTGGGTCGGCCAGAACATCGAGTTCAGCTATGCCTCGGTTCCCCAGGCCCAAGGCTTGTCCGATGTGAACCGGATCTCCTTCGGCTACGACTTCTAGAACCCATAGGGGAGCGGGCATGGCTCGCTCCCCGCCCCTGGGATCGGAGAAACGCGTGACCAAGATGATGAAGGCAGCCCTTGCCGTTGTCTGCATGTTGACGCTCGCCGCCGCCGCCTGGGGCGCCGATGACCTGAGCCGCTGGCGGTCGGGACGGACTCTGGACAAGACCCAAACCCTGAGACCGGTCGCCCCGGCCGCTGAATCCACCGCCGCGGGCGCCGCCCTACTGGCGCGCGCCAGGGGCGTGGCCGAACGCACCCATGAAATCCATGCCCTGCTCGGGCCGCAGCATGTCTCGCGGTTGGCGCGGGAGCGCCTCGCCGTGCAGGGGCTCGGCCCGGCGCGCCGCTTCGGTTCGACCGTGGACAAGGCCATCGTCCACGTCGACACCCTGCGGGTGCTGATCGTGCGCATCGACTTCGCCGCGGACCGCTCCGGCGATCTGACCAGCGTGACGACCGACGGCGGGTTCCTGCTCGAAGCCGATCCGGAGATCCTTTTCGATCCGCCGCCCCACGACCGTGACTATTACATGGCGCACCTCGCCGGTCTTTCGGAGTACTACCACGTCCAGTCCGACGGGAAACTCCGCATCGAGGGCCGGGTTCTGCCCGCCGGTGATCTGGACGCCTACACCTTGAGCGATATCGCCGACTACGGTCCGGGCGCCGACGGCGGCTGGACGATTCCGCTGCTCGAAACCCTGGTTCAGGACATGATCGTGGCCGCCGACGAAGGCACCCAGGCCGACGGCGACGTGAGCCTGGCGGATTTCGACGACGACGATCCTCTGACCTACGTCATCTTCGTACACGCCGGCGCCGACTGGCAGAGCGATGTGAACCGCGACTCGCCCAACGACATTCCGACCTTTTTCGTATCCCTCGGCGAGCCTGTGGCGCTGACCTCCGTCGATGCGGACTCGGGACTGCCGGGTTTCCTCTCCGAGTGTTCGATCATTCCGGAGACGACGTCCCAGGACGACTACATCGGCGGCATCGCAGGTGCGTTGTACCACGAGTTCGGACACGCGCTGGGCCTGCCCGACGTCTACGACACGTCTACGGGCCTGCCTGCGGTGGGCATCTGGGACCTGATGGATTCGGGGCCGAACCTCGTGGCCGCCATCGGCATCGACGAGGACGACGACGGTGAAGCCGACCGCGTCGAAAACGTGCTGGGCATTCTGCCGCCGAGCCTCAGCGCCTGGTGCCGCTGGTATCTGGGTTGGCTGCGGGTCGACGAACTGACCGGCGACGAGCGTGAAATCCACTTGCCGGCTGTTCAGGTCGAACTCAACGACTACTACACGTGGTACGGAGACGCTGCCTACGATTTCTCGGCCGGCTATCCCCAAGCCATCATCGCCGGCTCTTCGCCGCGGGAGTTCTTCCTGCTGGAGAACCGCTGGGTCCCGTTGTCCGGGGCCGATCTCCCCGATGTTACAGGGGTCGGATTCGTTCGCGATCAGGGGACGGGCGTCCTTCTCTACATGGGCGGAGATCCCGAGACACCCGGCGGCACCAACTGGCGCAACACCGGCATGTACGACTTCTTCCTGCCCGCCGGCGGCCTGTTGGCCTGGCATGTGGACCAAGACCGCATCGACCGCGGACTGCCAGGCAACACCATCAACAACGACGGCATGGGACTGCGGCTGCTCGAAGCCGACGGCATCCAGGATGTGGGCGTGTACGAGGCCTACGTGCTCGGCTTCTTCGGCTGGGACACCGATCCTTTCCACGCCGGAAGCGGCGAGATCGCGGCCACCTCGGACCACATCTCGGTCGAGGGCAGACCTTCGACCCGGGCCTGGGACCTGAGCTGGACCGGCGCCGGGATCCACGACATCTCCGGACCGTTCGCGACGATGACATTCCAGGGTCGCGTAACGCCGCTTCATGAGGGAAGCCCCTGGGCGCTGCCATCGTTCGCCGACCTGCCCGAAAGCGTGGGGCCACGCACACTCGACACCGCGACGATCACTCCCTTCACCTTGAACGGGGCACCGGTCTTGATCGCCGCCTCAGAGAGGGCGTCAGAGGGCTCCGGCGATGATCAACAGCCTTGGCTTTTCGCCTGGCATGTCGACGGAACGCCTGCAGCCAGATCGCCCGGCGGTGCTCCCGCCGGAGCCGGGTGGGGCAACGGTGCCGCTGTCGCCGGTTCGCCGGTGGTGGCCAAGGGCGACGGGATCGCCGAGCAGCTCGTCGTCGGCACCCGCGACGGTATGCTGACCGCACTGCCGCCATCGTTGACGGGGGCGGATTGGCTTCCGATCTGGTCGTTCGACCTGGGCGACACCCTGCTGTCGGGTCCGGTGCCGTTGCCGTTCCCGGACGGCGCGGAGTTGGCCTGCCAGGTCGCCGATCGCCATTTCCGTTTCATCAGTCCCCTGGGAACACTCATCGACGAGGTCGTCATCGGCGGTTTGTCCATGCCTCCGTATATGCCGCTGATCGACGAGCCTTTGGCGGTGCGGCGCGACGACGGAACGCCGGCCGTCTTCGCCATCAGTACCGACGAGTGGTATGTGTTCGACGAAACGGGTGTCACCTCGACGGGGTCCTGGCAAGGCGCCGATCTCGATCCCCTCGCCGGTGTTCAGACGGCCTTTATCGCCGATGAAACCGGGCATCGCGTCATCGTAATCACGGAGTCGAGACTCCTGTCCCTGCCCCTCGGAGGAACAGCCGCTGAGGTGGTGGAAAGCCCCGATCGCATCCATGGAAATGTGGCCGGCGATCCCGCTGTCGCAGACCTCGACGGCGACGGCCGCAACGATCTGATCGTGGTGACCGACACCCACATCCACGCCTTCAGTGTCGACCTGCTGCCGTTGACCGGCTGGCCGGTGCGACTGCTCAACACGTTCCCCCTTGCGTCCTCGGTCAAGCTCGACGGCGGCCTGGTCGTCTTTGACGGCGATGCCGACGGCGTGAACGAGGTCTGGGTCACCACCGATGCGGGCCATCTCGTGGTCTACGACGCCAGCGGTGACCTTCAAGATCGCACGCCGTTCCTCTGGGGCGCGGGCAACGGCGGCCGTTCCGGGCTGGCCGTGGGCCCCGCCGGTGATGTCGGGCGCGTGCTCTGGCTGGCCGATCCTGGTGGCCGTAAGAGTATCGGTCTGGGCAAGACCAGCGTCCCCGGTCGTTTGAGCGCCTATCTGCCCATGACCGAGACCCGGGCCGGCGGTACGAGCGAGTGGCTGGGTCTCGGCGGCGGTATGAACCGCACCGGTACCGTAGGCGATCCCTCGGTGGTTGCCGGTGCCCCGGCCGAAGCTGATCGAGACCTTGTGGTCGTCTACCCCAACCCTTGGCGGAACGACTCTGTCCATTTCCGTTTCTGGGCGGGGAAGGATGGCACGGCCCGGGTGACAGTCCTGACCATCGAAGGCGAAGTGGTCGACAGCATTTCCAACGCCGTCGTCGCCAGAGCCGTGAACGAACTGATCTGGACCCCATCGACGCTGGCGTCGGGCGTGTACATGTGCCGCTTCGAAATCCCGGATGCCGACGGCGTGCGCTTCGAGATCCGACAATTGGCCGTGGAGCGTTGAAAGCCCACCCCTGGAATGGAGACGAACGGATGAAGAATCTGATGATTTTGGCGGTGATCCTCGTTGCGGCGGGAACCCCCGCAGCCGCCGACACCGGCTGGCTTCTCGAGCGTGCCGACGCCGAGCAACCGACCCTGCAGCGGGCGGCGTTGCAGCAGTCGGATTTCGGCAGCAGTTCCGGAGGCGGCGGTTACGAGACCGTCAATCATCTGGGTCTGCTCAAACCCGTCCTGCTCTCGGCCCTCATGCCAGGTCTCGGCGAGGTCTCCATGGGCTACAAGCGCGGTTATGCGATGATGGCTGTGGACATCGCCGCCTGGCTCGGCGTGAAGCATTATCACGACCAGGGCGGAGAGAGGCGCGATGCCTACATCGCCTTTGCCGAAGAGCATTGGAGCGAGACGAAGCTTGCCAATGCATTCGGGAACAATGCCATCGATTATGCTGGCTCCTACTATTACGGCAGTACGATGGGAGATCATCCTGACGATTATGAGTACCTTTCTCTTTGGGTCTCTCGCGACGATGACTATCGCGAGTTCTACGAGAACCTGGGAAAATGGGATCAGTTCGTGTTCGGCTGGGACGACTTCGCCGATCCCCGCTCTTTCGAAGAATATCGGGATGTGTGGTCGAGTTGGGGATCAGACAGGACGTCCTACCTCAAGGATGACCAACGGGTCTCGGGGAACCGTCTTACCTACCGCGGCATGCGTGCCGATTCCAATGCATCCTTCGACCGCCGCGACCAGCTCGTCTATCTGAACATGGCCACACGGATTTTCTCGATCTTCCAGGTGGCCTATCTCGGCGGCGTGTTCAGCGACGGCCAGGTGGCGGCCCTCGAGGTCGGCGGACATCCGGTGGCGCTGATCGCCGAACCCAGGGGCTTGACCAGCACGCGTCTCGGTGTCGCGATCAGTTACTAACGACGGGAGATCGAGGTGAACTTGAAATATGGATTCCTGATCGGTGCCGCCGCCCTGGTGCTGGGCGCGACAACCGGAACAGCCGGAGATATCCTCGCCGCCGAGTCATCGGTTCTCGGTGCCGGCGCCTCTTCTTTGCCGAGCCTGCAGGAAGTCGGCGGCGGCGACGTGGGAGGAGTGCAGCTCGAATCCTACCAGGGACCGAACAACCTGGGTGGTCGCTTCAAGGCCGGCGCCCTGTCGCTGCTGTTGCCCGGCCTGGGGCAGCTCTACAACGGCGACCGGCAGAAGGCACTGCTCTTCGGCGGCATCGAAGCCGGTGTGTGGACCAGTTACCTGGTCCTCCACACCATCGCTCGCCACGCCGAGGAGGATTACCAGGAATACGCCGGTCTCTTCGCCGGAGTCGAAGGCTCCCACAGCGAATTGTATTGGCGGTCGGTGGGTCGGTTCATGACCAGCGACGATTACAATTTGGGACAGGAGATGATCGCCCGTGCGGATGTCGATCAGCAGGTTGCAAGCGGCCTGATCGGAGAGGCCGACGCCTGGTTCTGGCGCAACGAGACCTATCAGGACAACTACAAGATCCTGCGAGCCGATGCGAATCGCGCCTACGACAGACGGGACTTCACCATCCTCTTCGCCATCCTCAACCGCGCCGTTTCGGCATTCGATGCCGTACGCAATGCGGGGGGCGAGCACCTGATCGAGGTGGGGGGACTGGGGCTGGATCTGGAAACGCGTCGTGTGCTGGGTCGTTCGGCGACGGCATGCGTCGTATCCGGGAGCTTCTGATGTTCCGCGACCGGCCATTACGATCGGCGGGGACAGGCCGGATTCCTGGTGGATCCGGCCTGGTCGCGTCGGTGGTGGGACTGTGTCTCGTCGCGGTTCTCGGCGGGTGTGCAGGCTCCAGCGATGCCGACATCGCAGCGCGATCCGTCCGGGGAATCGATCCGCGGCTGACGGCGGATCAGGAGGCTTCATACTCCAACCGGCAGTCGGATCTGCAGCCGGTCTCGCTGCAGTTCGTCACCGTGCATGAAAACGAGCGATCGGCCCCCTACTATCCCTTCGAGGGTCTGAGCGGCCTGGCCTTCGGCGACGACGGCACCCTCTACATCTGCGACGAACTCGGTGGCCGTATCCACGGCTGGGATCAGTCCCGCAACGAGTGGTTCCAGTTCAATGTGCCCGGCGGTCGTTACGCCCGCCCCGTCGACGTGCGCGTGGACGGATTCCTGGTTCTGGTGCTGGACATGGACGGCCATGTACTCCAGCGATACGACCTCGACGGCGTCTTCCTGGACCGGCTTGTGGACTTTCGCTACCTGGATCCTGGTTATGACCGGCTGCCGACGTCGTTCGACGTGGACGTGGACGGCGGACTGGTGGTCTGCGACGGCCAGGAGGATCAGATTCTGATCCTGGACAGCTTCCTCAATCTGAGACCGACGGTGGGGGGCACCGGCAGCTTCCAAGGACAGTTCCGCGATCCGAGCGGCGTGGTGTTCCTGCGCGACGGCACCTTCGTGGTCGCCGACCGGGGGAATCGTCGATTGCAGCACTTCAACAGGCTGGGCGCCTTCCTCGAGGAAGTGGGGGGGGAGTTCGCTATCGACAATCCGCTGCTCACGCCCCAGGGCCTGGCCCGCGACGAATATGGAAACCTGTTCGTGGCCGACCCCGCCAGCGGCAAGGTTCACGTGTACGACGCCGGGTTCGAGCACCTGTTCTCCGTCGGCTCCGAACTCGGTCTGCTGGCGTCACCCGAGGGCCCCATCGACGTCGCGGTGAGCGAGGATGGTCTCCTGGCGGTCAGTGACCGTTCCCGTCAGGCTGTCCTGCTCTACCGCATCCTCTACCGATAGGATCGCTGTGGAACGCCGGCTCATCCAGGCGCTCCTGATCGCGGCACTGCTGCCGTCGTTGTCGTCGGCGCAGGCCGTCGCCACAGCGTCCAACGATTCCAGCTTGACCGTCGCAGCCACCGAAGCTCATCTGTTGCCGGCGTCGACCCGCCGCGTGGAGTTGCGTCACGGTGCGGTTGCCGAGGGATCCCTTACTGCCAGTGTGAACGGTGTGCCGTGGACCCAAGGCGTCGATTTTCGCGTCGATGAACCGCGGGGCCTCTGGCTAGCTCTGCGTTCCTTGGCCGGGGAGCAGGAACAGGTGCCGGTGGTCTTCGCCTACCGCTACCACCCGGCACCGTTGCCTCTCCGGGCCGAGCTCCATCCGGTCGTTACGCGTCCCGCCGCCCTCGATTCCCTGGGCACAATGTCCCTGTCGCCGTCCGGTGAGCGGCAGGCGTTCGGCTCCGATTGGGGCGATCTGGACGTGACCGGCAGCAAGACCGTGCGCATGGCTTCGGGCTCGCGACGCGAATTGACCGTCGACCAGAACCTGCGCCTGAACATCGCCGGGCGCCTGACCGAGGACATTTCCGTACGCGCCGTGCTCAGCGACGACAACCTGCCGGTCGTACCCGAAGGCAACACCGAGGAGCTGCGGGACATCGACCGTGTGCGTGTGGATGTGACGGCGCCCCGCTGGCGGGCCGTGCTGGGCGACTTCGTGGCGAGGCGTGACGGGACCGTCTTCGGTGATTATCGCCGCAAGCTCCAAGGAGCCTTGGTCGAGACACGGGGTGGCGAAGCCGGCGGTGAGCTGCTGGCAGGTTCTCCACGCGGCCGGTACCGGACCGCCCAGCTGCGGGGGCAGGAATCGAACCAAGGGCCCTATGTCCTGGGAAGCGACGCCGGTGCGGTTCTGTTCCTCGTCGCGGGTTCCGAGAGGGTGTTCCTCGATGGTGAGCAGCTCGTGCGCGGCGCCGATCGCGATTACGTGGTGGACTATATCCGCGGCACGGTGACCTTCACCTACAAGCGGCTGATCACGGCTGAAAGCGAAATCGTCGTGGAGTACGAGGAGGGTGAAGGACCCTTCGCCAGGTCGGTGGCCGGTGGCGGGGCGACGGCCCGGCTGGCCGGAGGCGCCGCCCGGTTCGGCGTGCGGCTGATCCAGGAAGGTGACGATCCCGATCGGCCCCGCAACGGCGAGCTTTCGGACGAGGACCGCGATGCCATCGCCGCCGCCGGTGACGATCCCGAGCTGGCCGTCACCAACGGCCTTACACCGACGACGCCCGGCGACGGTCACTACAGGCTCGAGGATTCTGCCGGGGTGGCGATCGCGGTCTGGGACACCATCACCGGGGATCTGGATGCGGTCTTCCATTACGTGGGCGTCGGCCACGGGGATTACGTTGTCGACTCCCTCACCCAGACGGGGGTGACCATCTACGCCTATCGGGGGCCGGGAGAGGGCGCCTGGCGTCTGGGACGGCGTCTGGAGATCCCGGAGCGCCAACGTCTGGTAACGCTGCAGACGTCCCTCGGCGACACCCTTGCACCCTGGCTCGCTGCCGAGTGGCATATGAGCGACTACGACGCGAACGTCCTTTCCGCACGGGACGACGGCGATGATGGTGGCCGGGCCTGGCGAGCGGCGCTGAACTCCGGGAAACACGGATTCGCCGGCGGCGAGGTCGCGTTGGCGGCTCTCCATGAAGATCTTGGCGACGGATTCCGACCCTTCCTGCTCGCACGTGACCTGTTCCGCTACGAACGCTGGGGGCTCGGCGACCGTGTGCGGCGGGTTGGATTCCTCGATGAACGCGATGCGCTCTCCCAGATCGACGCTCTGTGGACGGTCGGCGACCGGAGACGCCGCCTGGAACTCAAAGGTGTCTGGGACCGTCTCGATCACGGCTCTGACCTCGAGGCCAACTCCTTGGATCTGCAGGCGGAATGGCGGTTGGGCAGCATCGGCGGGCGGCATCAGCGTCTCGCTGCCGACGCCAACGATAGCGGTGACCCCCTTGAAGTAACCAGGAGCCTCGATGCTCATCGTCTGGATATCGAACTCGGCCCCTTGCGCCCAGCGGTGGATTGGCTCCACCGCGAGTACGTGGACGAGGCTGCCACGGGATCGTCGCAGGGTTCGCGTCTGCGCCGCTGGGGCGCTGAGCTGGCGGCGGCTCCAGAACGACCATGGTCGTGGCGGATCGGCTGGGCGCGCGGGCTGGCGGATTCATCACGCAGCGACGGCTGGCGTCGCGAACGGGATGCCCGCACCGTCGACTGGCGCCTGGGATCGCCCGCTGTAGCGGGCATGCGCCTGAACGCCGACGGCACCTGGCGTCGGACCCTCGTTCCCGATGGCGCAGACCTCTCGACCCGACTCGCCAAGGTTCGTTTGACCGGCCGTTGGCCGTCCCTGGGCAGCGATTGGGGCCTGATCTACGGCGTCGACAACAGCCGCACCGAAGTGCTCGACAGGCAGATCGTGTTCGTCGGGGATCGGCTGGGCGACTACAACCAGGGCGGCGACTACGTAGGGCACGAACTGGGAGACTATCGGGTCGTGACCGTCGGCACGGACAGCTTGGTGGCGACCACGGAGGTGACTGCCGACCTAACCTGGCGCCAGGACTTCGGAGTCCTCGGCGATGACCGCTGGTGGGGAGGTTGGTCGACGTTCACCCGGCTGACCACGCGCGGCCGCAGCCGCACAGAAGACACCGGACGACTTCTACGTCTCGACCGCGGCGCGATCTTCGACGAGCGCGATGCCGTGCTCGGTGAAGTCTCCCTGCGTCAGGACGTCAACCTTCTGAGACACCTCCGGGACTGGGACCTCCGCCTGCGCTACGATCTGGACGAAACTCTCGACCGCCAGTACGCCACCCACCCCGAACGCCGACTGCGTCGGACTCATCAGAGCACTCTCGTACGCAACCTCGGCCGCAGCACAGCGGTGCGATGGCGGACCCGTCGGGAATTCGATCGCCGCAGGACCGAGGAGACGGGGTTCAGCAGCAACCGCTCCTACGGCACAGTCGTCTGGCATCATGAAGTCGAACCGACCTGGCGGGGTGCGCCGGGCAACCAGTTGGCGGTCGCCGTGGACCATGCCCGCCGCAGTGACGACGTCTCCGGCGTCGAGCAGCGGGAATGGGGCGTGAAGCCCTCGGCCCGCTGGCGCCTGGCCCGCCGCTGGAGCGGCACTGCGGAGGTGCGTTGGGCCAATGTTGCAAGCGACGAAGCGGCCGGCGCCTTGCGTCCTTTCTTTTTCCCCTATCCTGGTGTGAACGTGGACGTGATCACGCGTCTTACCTGGGATCCGAGCCGCACGATGAGCGTGACGTTGTCCCACTTCAGCCGCCGCTTGGGCGATCAAAGGGGGTGGCAACACGATGTCCGGCTGGAATCGACAGCTCGTTTCTAGGGCCGGGGCCTGCCTCATGGTCCTGTTGTTCTGCGACGCTGCTTCAGCCGCGGAACGGTTGCGGCCGGCGCCGGGGGTCGAGGGCTCGTCTGCCTGGTCCCGCTATGGCGATGCGGACCGGGCTTGGGCAGCGACCTGGCCTACCCGCTGGGCTCAGGATGAACGTCTGTTCGGCGCACCTCAGGACTCCCTGACCACCTTGTTGGAACTGGCTCTATCGAGGGCAGCATCGGTCGCTTCGGGGGAAGAGGATACCGCTGAAAGAACGACGGCCTTCACGTCCTGGTCGTCGCGACTCCGTGATCGGTGGCACGAGCGTGGCTACCTGATGTGTACCGTCACGCTCAACCGCTACAACGGAATGGCGGCGGTGACCGTCGATCCCGGGCCCCAGTTCCGTGTTGGGCGCGTCGAGGTCTCGGGCGACAGCACGACCCGATCCGAAGCCTGGCTCGCACGTTGGCTGCCGCAGGAAGGCGAACCCTGCAACCGGAGGACCTGGGAGCGGGCGGTCGACGGCCTGCTCAATACGGCGGGCGACGAAGGATATCCTTTCGCGGGCTGGAGCGTGCGGGAGATCCGGGTGGATCCCCGCAATGCCACGGTGGACATCCGCGGTGGCTTCAGCCCAGGTGAGGCTCTCTTCTGGGGTCCCATCAGCTCGACGTTGGGCCAGGGAGCCGCCCATCTCTTTCTGGAACGAACCTCCGGGATCAGAGCCGGTCGACCCTTCCGTGAGTCGGATCTCCGGGCGGCGAGACGTCGGCTGCTGGCGCGGGGGATCTATCAGCGCGTGGACGAGCCGGTGGTATTCGTCACAGCCGCCCCCGGCACCGTCGGGGTGCATTGGCCTGTCGTACCGCGGCTCCGTCCCAACCGGATGGCCGTGATGCTGGGCCTGAGCAGACCCGACGACGAACAGGGAACCCGCCTCTCCGGTCAGGTGGATCTGCTGCTGGGCAACATCGCCGGCACTGGCCGGCGACTCGACCTCGCTTGGAGCGACGACGGCGACGACCGTTCCCATATCGGTTTCGGTTGGCGCGAACCCCTGGTGGCGGGCATGCCCCTCGACGCCGCGGTGGCCCTGGATCAGGAGATCGTCGCCGACGTCCACTCCCGTTTGCGTCTCGACGCCGATCTGTCGCTGCCGCTGCGCGCCGCCTGGTCTGTGGAGCTGGGTATGGGCCGTGACCGCGGGACATTTCCGACGGGCGAGTGGACCAGCAGCCGAAGGTGGCGGACCCGTGGTTCGCTGCGACATCGACGCCTCGACGCCTTCATCAGTGGCTGGGACGGACTGTTCACGGTCGAGAGCGCTCGGCGTTCCGCGGAACTACGGCCGACCGTTGAAGGCGAAACGGTCTCGATCCTGCAAGAGGAACTCCAGACCCTGGTCAGTGTGGACTTCGAAGGTGAGACGATGCTGAAACGGACTCTGAGCTTGGCGCTCCGTGGTAAGTACGCGGGCGTCTCGGGGGATGCGGAGTTGGTGCCGCTGATCGAACAATCCCGTCTTGGCGGCGCCCGTTCGCTGCGTGGATACCGCGAGGATCAGTTCCACGGCGAGCAGACGGCTTCGCTGGCCTTCGAACTGCGCCTGGGGCAGCCGGGCCGCTCGCGGGTTTACACGTTTCTGGACCTGGGTTACGTTCTCCAGTCCCGCAGGGATCCAGACACCGATGCGATCATCACGTCGACCGATCGCCCCCGCGGATACGGTCTCGGTATCGAGACGAAGAGCGTCGGCGGCGACGTCTCCCTGGCCATCGGGTTTCCCGGAAGCCTGGGTTTCGACGAAGCCAAGCTGCACGTATCCCTCCAGCAGTCCTTCTGACCGGAGCGCCCATGGACCTGGCCAACGCACGAATCAGGGCGGAACGGCTGCGGGCTGAAATCACCCGTCACGACGATCTCTATTACGTGCGGAACCGGTCCGAGATCGAGGACCACGAGTATGACGCATTGGTTCGAGAACTTGCTGAGCTCGAATCCCTTCATCCTGAACTCGCCGCAAGCGACAGTCCCACCGCCCGTGTGGGCTCCGACATCGACGCGCGTTTTCCCAGCGCGCCCCATAGCCGCCCGATGATCAGCCTGCAGAACAGCTATGAACTCGACGATGTCCATGCCTTCGTCGCTCGCCTCGAGAAGGAACTACCTGAACGCAAGATCCCCATCGCGGTGGAGCCCAAGATCGACGGCGTGGCCCTGGCCCTTCGCTACGTCGATGGCCGCCTGCACATGGCCCTCACCCGCGGCGACGGCGCCAACGGCGACATCGTGACCGAAAATGCGGCGGCGTTCCCCGAAATACCCGGATGCCTGCACGACGGCTGGCGCGATGTATTCGACGACCGCGTCGACGCATTCGAGGTTCGAGGCGAGGCCTATCTGACACTGAGCCGGTTTCGGGAATTGAACACCGAGCGCGAGGAGGCGGGGGAGGAACCCCTGGCCAACCCCCGCAACGCCACGGCCGGAACCCTCAAGACTCTTGCAGTCGAGACCGTGGCTCACCGCCGACTTTCAGCCTTCTTCTACCAGCTGGTGCCGCTCGCTGGAGAACTCGGGCTGGCGACCCACCGAGACGAACTCGCAGCGATCCGCAGTCTCGGCCTGCCGACCAACGATTTCCTGCGCACGGCTGAGGACGTAGCCGGACTGGAAGCATACCTCGAAGAACTCGGGTCACTCCGCTCGTCTCTGGACTACCAGATCGACGGCGCCGTGCTGAAGGTTGACGACCTCGGTCTGCACGAACGCCTCGGCAGCACCGCCAAGGCACCGCGCTGGGGACTGGCCTTCAAGTATCCCGCCGAAGAGGCCGAATCGGTTGTCGAGTCCGTGACCCTGCAGGTCGGAAGGACCGGCGTGATCACGCCGGTGGCCGAGCTGCGTCCGGTCCACTTGGCCGGCTCCACGGTGTCACGGGCGACCCTCCATAACTGGGACGAGATCGCGCGCAAGGACATCCGCGTCGGTGATGCGGTGATCGTGGCGAAGGGGGGCGACGTCATTCCCAAGGTGTTGAGGGTGGTGACCGCTCATCGTGGACAAGGAGCCGTACCCATCGCCCCGCCGCTCGCCTGCCCGGTCTGTTCCACCAGGGTGGAACGCGCCGAGGGAGAGGTCGCCTACCGCTGCCTCAACGAGCTGTGCCCGGCACAGGTCGCGCGACGCCTGCGGCATTTCGTGGGGCGCGAGGCGGCTGATGTGGAGGGACTCGGCGTCCGCGGGATCGAACAGCTTCTCGACGCGGGCTTCGTCCGCGACGTGCCCGATCTCTTCGACCTCGAGTTTGCTGCATTGGCTGCACTGCCGGGCTGGGGAGAAACTTCGGCCGCCTCCTTGATCGCCTCACTGGAACGTTCACGCGAACGGGCTTGGGAGCAGAAGATCTTCGCTCTGGGCATCCGCATGATCGGTGTGACCACAGCCCGAGCTCTGGCTGGACGCTTCGGTTCCATCGACGAGTTGATGGCCGCCGACGTCGAGTCCCTAGTCGCGGTCGAAGGCGTGGGCAGAGACGTCGCCGACGTCCTGGTACGCCACTTCGCCAATGAGCGCGCCCGCGGTGTGATCGACCGTCTCAAGGCTGTCGGGTTCCTTCGCGACGTCGAGGCGGTTCCTGAACAGGAATCCGTTCCCACCGACACCTGGTTCGCCGGTCGTAAAGTCGTGCTCACTGGTTCCTATGACGCCTGGTCCCGCAGTGATGCGAAGAAACTGGTGGAGGCCCGCGGCGGCAAGGTGACCGGCAGTGTGAGCCGCAATACGGACGCCGTGATCGCCGGGGTGAGCCCAGGCTCGAAATTGGACAAGGCACGGGAACTCGGTGTCCGCATCCTGGATGAAGCGGCCTTCCGAATTCTGCTCGAAGGGGGCGTGATCGATGATGACGCCTGATTCCGTCGCCGACCGCCCGCTGTGGATGACGCTGGGCCTGGGGGAAGACCACGACGCCCTGCTGGCCCTCGATCTGCGCGATCCATCTCATCTCTGTGAGTTGTCCGATCTCAACCACCTCGACGATCTTCCCGCCGCGGCCTTCATCGTGGTGGACGGCGACACGCCGAACCTCACGGTCGGCGAAGCCGGCCGCGTGTTCGTGCCCCGCGCCTTCTTCTGGTCGTTGCTGGCGCCAGCCGAAGCGGGACGGCGGCGGCGGCTGCGGGTCCACGACCGGCTGGTCGCGGAACAGCGTCTGCGCCGTGAGGGGCGTCGGGCTTGGGACGGCATCGCCGCTTGGGCGGTCCGCGACGAGCAGCTCCGTCGCCGGGCACGGGATCTCCTGGCGCCCTGGTCGACTCACCACGCCGCTTTGATCGGGCTGATCGAGGCTCTCGCAACCCGACCTGGAGCCGACCCCTTCGCCGGCTGGGCCTTCGAAGATGCTCCGCTGCCTGGAACCCCACGGCCGGCACCCCTGCCTCTGCCGAACGACGCCGACGACCTCGAGGCCTGGATGGCCGACCCTGAAGGGCTGGGTCGTCTCTACGGCGATGGGTTCCGGCCACGGATCGAACAGGGCGACATGGCCCACGTCGTACACGACGCCTTCCATGACAATCAGGCTCTGCTGCTCGAAGCGGGGACGGGTGTGGGCAAGACCCTGGGCTATCTCGTGCCCTTGTTGGCCACGCTGGCGGCTAGCGAAGCCCGTGGTGTGGTGTCCACACACACACGAGCACTCCAGGCCCAGATCCTCGACCACGATCTCCCGCGGCTGCATTCCCTGGCTCCCGACCTCAAAGCCCGTCGCCTCATGGGGCGGGGCAATTACCTGTGCCGAACCCGGCGGGTGCGCTTCCTGCGCCGTCAGATCTCATCCCTCGTGGAGGCGTGGGCCCAGCTTTCGTTTGAGCTCTGGCTCGACGGTTCCCTCGAGGGCATGCGCGAAGAGGTCGAAGATCACCCCGCGATGCGCAGTCACCTGACCGATCTCTTCGATTCTCCCGAGCCCTGTTCGCCGGCGGTGTGCTACGGACGGCAGGAGTGTCATGTCCAGCGGGCGCGGCGTCTGGCCCGAGAAGCCGATCTCGTGATCGTCAACCACGCCCTGCTGATGAATGACTGTGCGGCGAAGCACTTGCTCGTGGGCGAGTACCGGTACCTGGTGGTCGACGAAGCCCACCGACTGCCTGCGGTGGCCCTTGACACCTTCTCCATCAGCTGTGACCACACTCGCGCCCTGGTCCTCGAGGACCTCATCGACGGCTCTGATGATCGGCGCAAACCGCCGGGTCTCCCGACGAGGATCGCCTCTGCTCTGGCCAGACTCGGACCGGCGGGTGAGGAGGCCGGAGCCAGGGCTGTGACGATCGGCACCGCCGTGCTCGCGGTCGCCGACGATCTGCGGCGCTGGCTCAACGCCTTGTCCGAGGCCTACCAGGTTCCTGCTGGAGGCGAGTCGAGCGGACCGTCGGCGCGGACCCGCGTCTACGACCGCCTCGAAACCTTCGGACCCTTGTCCGAGGAGACATCCCGCATCCTGTCGTCCTGTGCCGAGTCCGGGCGCGCCCAGGCTGCTTTGGCGGCCTCTCTGGAAAACCTCGACGAGGTGCCTGAGGATCTGGCTGAAGATCTGGCGACGCTGGGCAGGACGTCCGAACTTGTCCAGGCCCTCGAGGAGGACCTCTACTTCCTGACGAGCATCGAGGACGAAGAGTGGGTGGTCTGGCTCGATCCCGATGCTTCCGGGCGATTCAAAGCCGCTGGCGCGACTCGTCTCGACGCCGGCGACCTGCTGCGCGAGCAATGGATGAATTCCAAGCTGAACCCCGTGGTCACCAGCGCCACGCTGGGCGTCGGGGAGGACCTTTCCTATATGGCTCGCGAACTCGGACTCACGGGCCACGGACGCTCCCCGGCGACCTGCATCGTCCCTTCGCCGTTCGATGTGGAGACCAACACGCGGTATCTGGTGCCGTCGGAGTTTCCCGCGCCCAACGATCCAGCCAGCACCATCGCTTTGGCGAAATTGATCGATGCCTTGCTGCGGGCCGTTCCCCGCAAGGCCATGGTCCTGTTCACATCCTACCGCGCTTTGAAAGCGACCCGCAATGCCCTCGGCGGCGGTGAAAGCGAGCACACCTTCCGCACCGACACCACCCACCTCTGGCGCTTCGGTCAGACGGTCGTGCTTTCCCAGGGCGACGGGGTATCGCCGGCCGAGCTGCTCGCACGGTTTCGGCAGGAGCGCCGGGCCGTCCTGCTTGGGACCAACACCTTCTGGGAAGGCGTCGACCTGCCTGGCAAGGAGCTCGAAATTCTGATCATTCCGCGCCTGCCGTTCCTGGTGCCCACCGACCCCTGGGTCGATGCCCGTTCCGACCGCATGAAGGCCCGCGGCGAAAATCCTTTCGTGGATTTCATGGTGCGTGATGCCGTGCTGAAGCTGCGCCAGGGAACCGGACGCCTGCTGCGCGGCGAAGACGATCGGGGCGTGGTCATCCTTCTCGACACGCGGTTGCACACAAAGCCCTACGGTATGACCTTCCTCAAGGCGTTGCCGGTGCCCGTCCATTTCTGCGCCGGGGTCGAAGATGTCGTGACCGAAACGGTGTCGTTCTTCGAGCAGACATGAGATCGTCGGAGATACGGGGAACTCGATGTCCGGGTGCGGCCTTGCAGAGGACGGCTCGGTTCTTGAACGATCGCTACGGAGTGAAGCATGAGGCATGAGGAAAAAGCGCTGAACAGGATTGCGGCGGACATGGTCGTCGACCATGTGGGCCAGCTCTGCACATTGCATGATCCGGAGCTGGTTGCGGGACCGCGGCGCGGCGACGGCATGGCATCCCTCGGCATCGTCACCGATGGGGCGCTGGTGATCCGTGACGGGCGGGTTCTCGACTGCGGTCCGCGCGACCGAGTTCTCGCCGATGCCGTCGTGGGTTCCAGCACCGAACTCGTCGATGCCGATGGCGCCTGCGTGGTGCCCGGTTGGGTCGATCCTCACACCCACGCCGTTTACGGACGGACACGTCAGGATGAATTCGAGAGAAGGATCCGGGGCGAAACGTACCTGGAGATCGCCGCTGCGGGGGGCGGTATCCATGCCTCCGTAGCTGATCTGCGGACCCGTTCCCAAGACGATCTCATCGCTCTGACCGTGAAAAGACTCCTGGAGCTGAGGTCGTTCGGAACCACAACCATTGAAATCAAAAGCGGATACGGCCTAAGCTTCGAGGATGAAGTGAAGATGCTCCGTGCGGCGCGCATCGCGTCCCGGGTGGCCGACATGGGGGCCGTACTGACCTGCCTGGCCGCCCACGAACTTCCCGGCGAGTATCGGGACCGACGCGGGGAATACGTGGCCCTGATCTGCGAGGAGATTCTGCCGACGGTGGCCGCCGAGCACCTCGCCGAACGGCTCGATGTGTTCTGCGAGCCCACGGTCTTCGACCTTGAAGAAACAGAGACCATTCTGCGTACGGGGCTGGACTTGGGCTTGAGGGCCTGTGTCCACGCCGACGAACTGGCGTCGTTCGGCGGTGCGGCGCTGGCCGCCCGCCTCGGCGCCGACTCCGCCGACCATCTGATCCGCATCGACGCAGATGGAATCTCCGCCCTGGCAGCCTCAGACACCGTGGCGGTCTTGTTGCCCGGCACGGTGTTCACCCTGGGCCTCCAGAAGTATGCTCCGGCCCGCGAGTTGATCGCCGCAGGCTGTGCCGTGGCCTTGGCGACCGACTACAACCCAGGCAGCAGCCCCGTTCCGTCCATGCCCTTGATCCAGTCCATCGCCTGTACCCAGATGAGGATGTCGCCCGCCGAGGCCCTCGTCGCCGTCACCCTCAACGCCGCCTGGGCCCTCGGCCGGGCCCACGACGTCGGCTCTCTGGCACCGGGCAAGCAGGCCGACTTTCTGATCCTCGACGCCGACGACTACCGCCTGGTGGCCTACCACGCGGGGCGCAACCCCGTGGCGGCCGTCTATCGAGAGGGACGGAGGCTCAACTCATGAGGAAGCTCGGTGCATGGGCGACCGTCGTTCTGGCGATGGGCGTGGCTAATGTCGCCACGGCTGACGAGAAACCGGTGAGCTGGAATCCTTTCGCATCCGACCTCGCCGACGTTCTGCGTCTCGACGCCCCTTGGACCACGATCCGCGACGGGGCCTACGGCTCGGCCATCATGATGCTTCACGAGCCGGGAGCGGGCCCTCTCTACGATTTCCGTCGCGACGGACTTCCTCTCGGCACCGGCCACCTGTGGAGCGATGATCCCTGGAGCATCTCGCTGGCGGGCGCCTCGATCGGTGTGGAATCGACCGGCGGGTCAGCATCGTGGGCCTCGGCTGGGACTCTGAATTTTCATTCGTTTCCTGCCGACACCAGCGGTGCCGTTCTGGATACGCGATTCTTCAAGGGGGTCGAGGAGTCCTACCTGCGCCGCCTGTCGTACCGGACACCTCAGGCGCCTTGGATTCTGGGCTTCGATTTCGACGAGCAGATCCTTCACGACTTCAAGGGCCGCGACTTCAGCTACAGCAGCGAATCTGCTCCTCCCTATGCCTCTGTACCCGGTGACGGCCGATTCCTGGAATCTGCAGTGCCCGACTGGGAAGCCAAGGGCCGGATCGCCCGCACTTCTCTCTGGCGTCGAGAGCCGGACGGTGGTCGGTTGCGATTGAGCTACGAGCGTCTCCGCCGCCACACAGCGTTGTTGCCGGCCTTCGATCTGAAGCGGCGTGAGCAGTGGGGTGAGCGCCTGCATTTCGGCTGGACCGTACCGGCGGGCCGGGGCGTGCTCGACCTCGGGGTCGCCCTCAACGGTTCCGATCTCCTGACGGAATCGGTGATCGATTCGGCTACGCGGACGATCACATCCAGCCGCCAGAGCGCCCGCGCGAACTGGCGCCGCACCGACGGCTCCTGGTCGGCGACATGGGAAGCGGCGGTTTGGCGCGTTTCGGAACTGGGTGAGGCTGAGTGGGGCTTTGGATCGCTGCCGGCATACAGAACCGCCCGCCAGGAGGCCGAAGGTCGGCTGGCTCGAACCTGGTGGGGGATGGGTCCGAAATTCGAACTGGGCCTGGGCGGCGGTTGGCAGCGGCGGACAGGAGTCCGCCCTCGTCTCGACGGGGCGGTCGGGAGCCGGGATAATGGTTGGCGCCTTGGGCTAGAGTACGGCGGACGTATGCCGCGGAGCGACGAACTCGCTTCGGCCTGGACCACAGCCACACCGACTCGGATCATCCGCCTGCTGCCCGATGCGGACCTGGACTTCGAACGGACGACCCGGGCCGAATTGTCATGGCGGGGCAGGGCTGTCGGACTGGACCTTGCTGCTTCGACCACCGCCCGGCGAACCCGAGACGGCATCGGTTGGCTTGAGGAGGGAGGCGTCGCGACCGACGCCGGGAGGGCGGAGCACTGGGGCCGTTGGGCCAACGGCGTCGACATTGACTCCTGGACCGCCGGTGTGCGCGCTGCTCGAGCTGTCCGGCTGTCCGGTCTTCTGCGACTGACTGCTCGTATCGACGCCCGCGGCTGGAATCTGGACATCGGTCCTGACCGGGTGCTGCCGATGTTCCTGCCGCCGGAACGTTCCGCCGCCCTCGAAGCGCGCTGGTCCCGAGTATTCTTCCACGGCGACGGCATTCTGGAACTCGGCTGGGACGTAGAACACCGCGCCGAAGCTACCGACCCCTGGCTGCCCGGCACCGCGGATCGCATCCCCGCACTCACCCTGCACCATGCACTGGTGATGTTCCGTCTGGCGGGCGCCGATCTGGGCCTCGCCTTCCGCAATGTCTTGAACCACCAAGGCGCCCTCTCGTCCGGCAGCCTCGCCGTGGTCCAGGAAGAAAACGGGGACACCAGCGGCCGCGAGATGCGTTGGCGTCTCCAGTGGACCCTGCGTCGCTGATCCTCCTCCCTCGACATCTCCCGGACTCGGAGGCGCCCGTGCGTCGTCGTCAAGCCCTCGGACTGTTGCTGATCTTCCTGTTCCTGCTCGGCGGCCGGCAGATCCGTCATCGCCTGCTGGTCGGACCTGACGGAGTCTGGCGCGATCCCCTCTGGCTCGACTCCCTGCTGCCTGCGGTGGCTGACGCCACAGCCGAGGAGGCGCCACCACCAGCGGGGCCCTTCGCCGTGAATACCGTTGGGATCGACACCTTGTGCTACCTGCCTGGGATCGGACCCAAGCTGGCGGCGCGCATCGTCGTCGCGCGGGAGCAGGGGGGGCCGTTCCTCGACCTCGTGGATCTGCAGAGGGTCAAGGGAATCGGCCCGAAGTTGGCAGCGAAATTGGCTCCTCATCTCCTCTTCGACACTCAACTTCACAGCGCAGCGGCCGATACGAGTGGTGAAGCAATGGGGCCGACGAGCCCCGAGTCCTGAACTCAGGCCCGGGATGAGATGCCTTGAACACAATCCAGTCCTGGATCCTCCTCACAGTACTGATCACCACGATCGTCTGCGCCGCAGGCTGGCGTCGCGAGCGCTGCGCCCGTTGCAGACTATCGGCTGACGAGGAGTCGTTGAGCTCCAACCTCAAGGCGATCTTGTCGAGCCTGAGCAGCGGACTCCTGCTGCTCGATGCGCGGGGTGTGATCCGTACGGCCAGTCGCTCGGCCTGCCGCATTCTGGGCAGCGAGGCCGGCTCCCTGGTAGGGCACGACGCCAACGAGGCTCTCGACGAAGGCTGGCACGAATTCACCCGCTGCTTGATTCAGGCACTGGTTCGTGAGGAAAGCGCCGAACGGGAAGAAGTGCGTGTCCAACTCCGCGACGGCCGCACGATGCCGGTGGGCATCACGGTCAATCCCATCTATGACAGGGAGGGTCGTCTCGACGGAGCTGTGGCGGTATTCCAGGATCTGACCCAGGTCATGCACATGCGCGAGCGCATGCGCGAGTCGGATCGTTTGGCGGCCGTGGGTGAACTGGCCGCCAGCATCGCCCACGAAATCCGAAACCCTCTGGGCAGCATCCGCGGCAGCGCCGAACTGCTGGTCGCCGAGCTCGATCTCGAGGGCACCGAGCAGAGACTGCTCGAGCTCATTCTCAAGGAGAGCGGCCGAGTCAACGGGCTGATCACCGATTTTCTGTCGTATGCCCGTCTGCGTCCCGCCGTGCCCCAGCTTGTGGAGATCCACTCTTTCTTCGACGACATCGCCCTCCAGGTTTCGGTGCAGGATCAGGGCGACGGCGAGGCCGTAGACATCACCACTGTGGTGGAACCCGTCGACCTCGTGCTCATGTTCGACGAAGAACAGATCCGGCAGGTCCTGCTCAATCTTGTGATCAACGCCAAAGCGGCCATCGGCGGGCAGGGCGCGGTGACCATCGCCGCCGGGCTGAATCTCGACGCCGGCCGCTGCATCATGACGGTGACGGACACCGGACCCGGCATTGTCCCCTCGTTGCTCACCGAAATCTTCAAGCCCTTCGTCACGACCCGGAAACACGGTACGGGTCTGGGCCTCGCCACGGTGCAGCGCATCATGCATGCACACGGCGGCTCCGTAACGGCGGCCAACCTGCCCGAGGGGGGAGCCGTGTTCACACTGAGCTTGCCGCTCGTCCATACGGATCCCTGCCTGGATCCCGACGACATGCTGGGTGAAGCCTCCACGTCCTGTGTCCTGACCTGAGTCGGGAGCTGTGCAAAAAGCCCTCATTCCTGATTCGAGAGCAAAGAATCTGAGATTACTTCACTCAAGTTCCGTGCAAAACAACCGATCAACAGAGAGACAAACGACACCAAGTGCCCGCGACCCCCAAAGGAGGGATCCATGGCCGATCCGCGGATCCTCATTGTCGACGACGAAGAGTCGATGTGCCAATACCTGACCATCCTGCTTGAAAAGGATGGATACGACGTGACCGCTGTCCAGACGGGCATCGACGCCCTGGGCGCCATGGAAGACAACCCATTCGATGTCGTGATCAGCGACATCCAGATGCCCAAGCTCAACGGCATCCAGCTGCTCAAGGGCATCAAGGCCATCGATCCCGAGACCCCGGTCATCATGCTCACGGCCTACGCCAGCGAGCAGTCGGCCATCGAAGCGGTCAACCTGGGTGCCTACTCGTATCTGCAGAAGCACTGCAAGAACGACGAGATCAAAGTCGCCGTGCGCAACGCGTTGGCCCTGCGCACCGCCAAGTGCGAGAACGTCAAGTTGAAGCGCGAGCTCACATCCAAGCATTCCAAGCAGAAGATCATCGGCCAGAGCGTCGGCATGCGGGCCGTCTACAAGATGATCGACAAGATCGCCGCGACCACAGCGACCATCCTGATCACAGGCGAGAGCGGCACGGGTAAGGAACTCATCGCCCGGACGATTCACGACCGCAGCGAACGCGCCGACAAGCCGTTCGTGGCCATCAACTGCGGCGCCATCCCCGAGACGCTCCTCGAGAGCCAGCTCTTCGGACATGCGCGGGGATCGTTCACCGGTGCCGACCGAGACCATGACGGGTTCTGTCGCCAGGCAGAAGGTGGCACCATCTTCCTCGACGAGATCGGCGAGACGCCCCACGCCATCCAGGTCAAGCTGCTGCGCATGCTCCAGGAACGGGAGATCTACCCGGTTGGCACGAGCAAGGCCATCAAGACCGACCTGCGCGTGATCACCGCCACCAACCGGAACCTGGATCTCGAAGTGGCCGAGAAGCGCTTTCGAGCGGATCTCTTCTATCGGCTCAACGTCATTCCCATCGAACTGCCGCCGCTGCGGAGCCGACAGGACGACATCCCCCTGCTGATGGATCATTTCCTGCGCATGCACATGACGGACTATCCCGGTACGGTGGGCCAGTGCGTGGCCGACGACGCATTGGGCGCCTTGCTGCGCTACGACTGGCCGGGCAACGTTCGCGAACTGGAAAACGTCATCGAACGCTCCTGCATCATCCGTGAGGGAAGCAAAATCGAGTGCGTGGATCTGCCGGTCTACGTCGCGGTACCCGATCTCGAAGGTGGGGGGCGCCAGAATCTGCTCGGTGCCCACATCACTCTCGAAGAGGTGGAGCGTCAGCACATCCTGGCCGTTCTCGACTCCGTGGGAGGTCACAAGAAACGTGCAGCCGACATCCTCGAGATCAATCCCTCGACGCTCTACCGGAAGCTCCTGCGCTACGGTGTGACGACCACACAGGACGAGGAGGACGAGCTTTCGGTCGATATGCTGACGGAGGAAGACCATGAGATCGTCTCGGTCTGAAACTCTTCGCGGAAGATCGGACCGGGCGCCCATCGGGCTGGTCGAATCATTGATGATCGTGGCGATCATGGCGGCGCTGGCGGCGACTGCGGGGATGAAGCTGCCCGACTTGCACGCTGTCCCGGAGAGGGCCGAACCAGTCGATACGGTGGTGGTGGACACCGCAGCAGGTGCTGAAGACGCCCCCTAGACGATTTCGAAACTATGATGCGACGGTCGCGGGTCTTGCTTGCCCGCGGCCGTCGTCTTCTTTATGCTCGGCGTTCATCGATGCGGAGGTAGCGGACGTGTGGATTTCCCTGATTGGGTTCATGGGCAGCGGCAAGTCGACGGTGGCGCGTCTTGTGTCGGAACGCACCTTCGTGCCTGCCGTCGATCTGGATGAGCGGATCGC
Organism: uncultured bacterium; assembly: GCA_937910695.1. GTDB lineage: Bacteria > Krumholzibacteriota > Krumholzibacteriia > LZORAL124-64-63 > LZORAL124-64-63 > CALEMW01. The sequence goes on along the minus strand of CALEMW010000219.1, from coordinate 27,565 downwards.
CGAATCGGCGGGACGCTCCGTCGCCGAGATCTTCCAGCAGGAGGGAGAGGACCGGTTCCGTCAGCTCGAGAGTGAAGCGCTGACCGTCCTGCCCAGAGAGGGCGACGGCATCCTCGCCTGCGGGGGCGGCGTTGTCGAGCGTGAGTCCAATCGAGGACAGCTGCGCCAAAGAGGCCCGGTCGTCTGGCTCGACACCACCTGGGAAAATCTGCATGCCAGGATCAGCGCCGGCCCGGCCAACGAGCGTCCCTTGGTCCAGCAGCTCGGTTGGGAAGGGCTGAAGGACTTGTATCTGAAACGCCGTCCTCTCTACGCCGCCACGGCCCACTTTCGCCTGCGCACGGATCGGGACGATCCGGAGATCATTGCTCGGCGTGTGACGGCCTGTCGGTTCAAAGGAGATATCGATCGGGAGGTTCAACGATGAGAGTCATCGCCGGGACCTGGAAAGGACGTGTTCTCAAGGCGCCGGCCGGCGACGCCACGCGCCCGACCACCGACCGGGTCAAGGAATCCCTGTTCTCGATTCTCGGCGACCGGATGTCCGGCGCCGTGGTACTCGATTTGTGCTGCGGTGCTGGTGGACTGGGAATCGAGGCCCTGAGCCGTGGCGCGGTGTCCTGCACCTTCGTCGACCGTTCGCCCGAAGCTCTGACTTTCGTCAGGCGCAACCTGGAGAGTCTCGGAGTCACTGCCGAGCGGTGGTCGGTGGTCCGTGCCGAAGCACACAATTGGTTCGTCAAGGAGTTGGGACGGCCCGGCGACGACCTTGCAGTGTTTGCGGATCCGCCCTATTCGTCGAATCTTGTCCACGACGTCTGCCGCGTCGCCTGTGTCCCTGAGGGTCGCACCCGGTTGCTCATCCTCGAGCACGAATTCGGTGCGGGCCCTGACGCGCCGTCCGGCTGGATCTTGGACCGTCGCCATTACGGGCGGTCCGAACTCTCGTTCATGGAGCGTGAATCATGAGCGCCAAGCATGCCCTTTACCCGGGCACTTTCGATCCGATCACCAACGGCCATCTCGATATCCTCGAACGCAGCCTCGCACTCTTCGACACGGTCACCCTGGCGATTGCCGAGGGCGGACGGTCCACTCTTCTCGACCACGAGACCCGCCTCCAGGTGGCTCGGGAGGCTGTGCGCAGAGTCGCAGGAGCTGGACGATGTCGTGTGACCGGCTTCAATGGTCTTTTGGTCGAGACCGTCGAAAAGCTTGGAGCCGACGTCGTTGTCCGCGGTGTGCGCGGTTCTCCCGACCTGGAGCACGAACAGCCCATGGCCGCTCTCAACAGGTCCCTGCACCCGGGGTTCGAAGTGATTCTGTTCTTCGCCAGACCCGAGCTGGCGATGATCAGCGCCACCCTCGTGCGCGATGTCGCCCGCTGCGGAGGTCCGGTGGATCCCTATGTGCCTCCCGAGGCGGCCGCAGCCCTCAGGGATCGTTTCCGGGATTGACGCCAACGGCGGGGGACGATCGAAGTGGTCGTCTCCAGTGAGTACGCCTTGCCTCAGCGCCGCAACACACCACATTTGTCTCAGACGAGATGCTGAATTCAAAACTACGCCAAGGGGGCGATCATGGAACTCAGGCTGGGATGGCTGGCTGACGTACTGGGTGATTCTCCGACCCTCAAGCTGTCGGGTCAGGCGAAGGAACTTCTGGCCAAGGGCGAACCAGTCATCAACCTGACCGCAGGCGAGCCAGACTTCGATACGCCCGAGCCCATCAAGGAAGCAGCCCATCGCGCCATCGACGAGGGTGGCAACGGGTACACGGCCAGCGCCGGCATCCCTGCCCTTCGTCAAGCCGTGGCGACTCACTACTCTGCCAAGATGGGCGTCACCATAGAGCCCGCTGAAGTCATCATCTCCAACGGTGCCAAGCAGATCCTCTTCAACGCCTTGTCCATGCTCCTGAACCAGGGCGACGAGGTGGCGGTGCCGGTTCCATACTGGGTCACCTACCCGGCCCAGATCGCCGCTCTGCGAGCCCGCATGACGCCGGTGGTTCCCTCCCAACCCGGCTGGAAGATCACTCCGGAAGACCTAGAGCGCGCCGGTGCCGGCCGTGCCAAGGCCCTCATCCTGAACACGCCGTCGAACCCCTCAGGCGCCGTCTACACCAGGTCGGAACTCGAAGCCCTCGCGGACTACTTCCGCATGACGAGTTTCTTCATCCTGACCGACGAAATCTACGAGGACCTCGTCTACACCGACGCCGGCCACGTTCCCCTGATGACGGTGGCCCCCGACTTGCGTCACCGCATCGTGACGGTGAGCGGCCTGTCCAAGAGCTATGCCATGACCGGCTGGCGCGTCGGCTTCGGCATCGCGGACCGCAGCACGATCGGCGCCATGAACCGCCTGCAGAGCCACTCGACGAGCAACGTGAACACCGTCGCCCAGAAGGCGTCGCTCGCCGCATTCGGCTGCGGCGCGAAGGTCGCCGAGATGGCTCGGGCCTTCCGACTGCGCCGCGACGTGTTGGTCGAGAGTCTGTCGGGCATCGACGGCGTGAGCTTCACCGTTCCCGACGGCGCCTTTTACCTGTTGGCCGACGTGCGGGGTTTGATCGACCCGGACCGCGGCTCCGGGGGGGACTGGCGTCTGGCCGAGCATCTGCTCGCCGCTCAGAAGCTGGCGACGGTACCGGGCGAACCATTCGGAGTTCCCGGTCATCTGCGCTTGAGCTACGCCATCCACGAGGATACTCTGCGGGAAGCGGCCGAGCGCTTCCGCGCCGGCGTCGCCACATTCGGAGGTTGATGTGAAGTTCGTCGATGTCGCCGAGATCAACGTACAGAGCGGGAGCGGGGGCGACGGCTGCGTCGCCTACCGTCGCGAGAAGGGCGTGCCAAGGGGCGGGCCCAACGGCGGCAATGGCGGCAGGGGTGGCTCGGTCTGGCTGACGGCTTCGAGCGCGAGCTCTACGCTTCAGGACTTCCGTTATCGCAAGAACTACAAGGCCGACCCGGGACAGCCGGGCAGCGGGTGGAACAAAACAGGTTCCGATGGTGAGGATGTCGATGTCGTGATCCCCAGTGGGACCATGGTTTTCGACGCCGATACCGACGACCTGATCGCCGACCTCGCTCATCCCGGTGACCGCTTCTGCATCGCCGAGGGCGGCAAGGGCGGCAAGGGGAATTACGAATTCCGTTCACCCAAGAATCAGACTCCTGATCGCGCCTCGTCAGGCAAGGACGGCGTGCACCGTCATCTCCGCCTCGAACTCAAGCTGCTGGCCGACATCGGTCTGATCGGCCTGCCCAACGCAGGTAAGTCGACACTGCTGAGCCGTCTCACCGCGGCCCGCCCGAAGATCGCCGACTACCCGTTCACGACCCTCGTGCCCAACTTGGGCATCATCGACCTCGGGGAGTTCACCAGCTGCACCCTGGCCGACATCCCCGGCCTGATCGAGGGCGCCAGCGACGGGCGCGGCCTCGGCCATGAGTTCCTGCGCCATGTGGAGCGCACCCGCGGGCTGGTCTACCTCGTCGACGCCAACGACACTGCACCGGTCGCCACGCTTCAGATTCTGCGCCAGGAACTAGAAGCCTATGGCCGTCGCCTTGCCGATCTGCCCTTCGTGGTGGTGCTGAACAAGCTCGATATCGTGGATGACGAACTGATTCCCGAAATCCAGCGTGAAGTCAGCAATTGGACCGGCGACCACTGCGACCGCGAAGTGCTGAGCATCTCCGCCGTCACCGGATTGGGCATCGATACGTTGCGCCATGTCCTCCGCGATCTCTACAACGCGCTTCCCGACCAGGTCGACGTCTAGGTCGGCCGCACATTCCCCTCCTCCCGGAGAGGAAACATCCTCATTGAACGATCGTAGAACGCCCCTCACAGCGGGGGATTGGATGTTGTGTCCTGGAGACGCGGCCTGGCCCGCCGGCTGGCTGGAGGTTCCGGGTCCGCCCGAGAAGATCTGGGGCCGGGGAACAGCCGCCGTGCTGGGATATGATGCTGTGGCCATCGTCGGCACGCGTCGGGCGTCCCACCGCGGACGCACGGTGGCACAGAGACTCGCCGCCGAGCTGGGCCGCCTGGGTTGGACCATCGTCAGCGGGATGGCTGCGGGCATCGACGGGGCGGCCCACCGCGGCGCCCTCGAAGCGGGCAGTCCGACGGTGGCGGTCATGGGCACGGGAATCGATCTCACATTTCCGTCCCGCCACGCCGTGCTGCGTCGGGACATCGAACGGACTGCCTGCGTGGTCACCGAAGAGGAGCCGGGCACACCACCGCTTCCCTACAATTTTCCCCGTCGCAACCGTTTGATTGCAGGATTGGCACGGGCGGTGATCGTTGTCGAAGCACCGATCCGCAGCGGGGCCATGCACACGGCTCACCAGGCCGTCGATCTCGGGCGCGAGGTTTTCGCCGTGCCAGGCCCGGTGGACGCACCCGAGGTGAGGGGCTGCCACAAGCTCCTGCGGGAAGGGGCTCATCTGATGGAGTCGGTCAGGGATTTGACGGCCGTGATCGGTCTTCCTGCCGGAGCCGATCCGACGGCGATCGAATCTGCAGCCGCCGGAGCCACCCTGCCTCGGCCTGGATCACCGGCGCGCTGGATCTGGGAGCGGCTCGATCTGACGGGTCTGCGTCTGTCCGAACTCCGCGGTCGTTGGCGGGGTACTGAACCGGTCTGGCTGGAGGCCTTGACCGTTCTCGAACTGGCGGGCCTGATCCAACGGTTGCCGGGCGGCATGGTGGCGCGTAGGATCTGGATACCCGATGCGGAGCACCCTCGTTGAAGGAGATACGTTGGCACGAGCCCCCAAGCGCTGGCGCTGGGCCCTGGAGTACCTGCTCCTGACGGCCGTACTCGCCTTGGTGCGCTGTCTGCCTGAACGCTGGTGGCGGGGGCTCGGCCGAGGCCTGGGCGCTTTCGTGAACCGCCGTCTGGGTTTTCGTCGTCCCGTGGTGACCGACAACATGCGTCGGGGTTTTCCGGAACTCGGAGTCGGAGAGATCGACGCCCTGTGTGATTCGTTTTACGAGAACCTCGGCGAGACCATGCTGGAATTCTTCGCCATGTCGGGATGGGATAAAGACGAAATTCTGGCCCGAGTGGACCACGAGGCTCTGGCTCCCATTCACGAACTGCATCGGCAGGGCCGGGGCGCTATCCTCGTCACAGGTCATTACGGGAACTGGGAGCTTCTCGGTGCCGCCGCCTCCGCGGCGGGGATCCCGATGTCGGTCGTCGCCCGAACCCAGAGCAACCCTTGGGTCGATGGCCTCCAAAATCGCATCCGCGAACGGTCGGGAATGCGGGTGATCAAGGCCGACGCTTCGGTGCGCGAAGTCATTCGGGCCGTACGCCGCGGCGAGTTCGTGGCCATGCTGCCCGATGTGAACGCCGGCGACGACGGAGTCTTCGTCGACTTTCTGGGCCGTCCGGCCTCGACGCCACGCGGTGTTGCTTACTTCGCTTGGAAGCTGCGTTGTCCCCTGGTGACGGCTTTTCTCGAATGTGACGGCGACGGCACCCATACCATTCGGCCAGGAACCGTCCTGGAACCCGATCCCGATCAGGACGAAGAGACTGCGGTGAGAGACCTGACCCAGGCTCTTATCGACAGTCTCGGCACGCAGATCCGTGCGCGGCCCGAGTTGTATTTCTGGGTTCACCGACGTTGGAAAACACGGCCTCCCGAAAAGAGGGGCGGGCCGTCACCCGTGGAGGAGGGACGATGATTCAGGTCCACGAACTCGGCAAACGCTTCGGAGACGTCAAGGCTGTCGATGGCGTGTCGTTCACCGTTGCGGCAGGTGAGATCTTCGGACTTCTCGGGCCCAACGGCGCCGGCAAGACGACGACGATCTCCATCCTCGCCACACTGCTTCCGCCTGACTCCGGGCGCGCCAGTGTCTGCGGACTCGACGTCACGACCGACGGTGAGGCTATCCGCCGCCGCATCGGCGTCGTACCTCAGGAAATGGCTCTCTACGAAGAACTCACAGCGGAACAGAACCTCGACGTGTTCGGTCGTCTGTATGGTCTCAAGGGCGACCAGCTCAAACGCCGCGTCGCCGAGCTCCTCGAACTGAGCGAGCTCACCGAGCACGCCCGTCGTCCTGTGAAGGGTTTTTCCGGCGGCATGAAGCGTCGCCTGAACATCATGATGGGTCTGGTCCATGCCCCCGACGTCCTGTTCCTGGACGAACCGACCGTGGGCATCGACGCTCAGGCCCGCACGAGGATCCTCGACCTGATCCGCGGCATGAACGAGCAAGGCCTCACCGTGCTCTATACGACCCACTACCTGGAAGAGGCGGAACAGCTCTGCGACCGGATCGGTGTCATCGACCACGGCCGCCTGGCCGCCCTCGGCGACAAGGAACAACTGATTCACGAGATCGGTGAGTCTGACGCCGTACGCCTACTGCTCGCCACCGACCGCCACGCCGACCTCGCAGCCGATGCCGCCCGCTGGCCGGGCGTGAGCTGGGCCGGTTTCCGCCGGGGCAAGTTCGAGATCCAATGCGACGACGGTGCGCCCGTCGTCGCACGTCTGCAGACCTGGCTCACCGAGGATGGACTGGAACTCGACCAGCTCGAGGTCATCCGTCCCAACCTCGAATCCCTCTATCTCAAAATCACGGGCCGCGCTCTGCGCGAGTAGGAGGTGGGCATGCTCGGAGTTCTCGTCCGCAAGGATATCCGGCGCTGGTGGGCCGACCGCCAGTCCGTGATCGTGACCCTGGCGCTGCCCTTGTTGCTGACCGCCGTGCTCGGCGTGTCCTTCGGCGGCTTCGGCGACGACGGTCCCCAGATGGAGGCCATCCCACTCGCGCTGGTCGGCGATCCGCCACAGTTGATCCGCGACTCCCTCGACAATGCCCTGGACCAGAGCGGCTTCTTCCGTCCCGTCTGGTGCGATTCGCTGACCGCTGACTCTCTGGTCCGCAAAGGAGAGGTGCGGGCGGCCCTGGTCTTCCCCGACATGTCGCCGGCTATCCTCTTCAGCGGTGAGAAGGTGGTTTTCGAACTCTGGAAAGATCCCGTCAGCGCTTTCCAGGCCGATATCGTCCAGCAGATCCTCGAGCGCATGCTCCTGGAGGTCAGAGCGGGCGAAGCGGTCTACGTCGCCGTCTGGCCCGAGGACTGGTATCCCGCACAGGGTGAACATCATCCCTTCGACATGTTCTTCAAGGACACCTCTTTGCTCGAAGTCTGGCGCCAAGTTCGTGACGGCACCTCCGAAGCCGAGGCGGCCTGGAAGCAGATGTCCACGATTTTCGACCACCAGGTGGTCCTCTCCGACGCCTTCGCAACCCCCGCCGTCGATCTCGTGACCTACGAGCGCAGCGCCGGCGAGGTGGGGGAGATGGAGTCGCCCCAATCGTCGCGCAACATGTTCGACTGGATCCTGCCCGGCATGGGGATCTTCTTCATGATGTTCGCCGCCGCCAATGCTGGCGGCGATCTGCACCGTGAGCGGGCTTCCGGAACTCTGCGCAGGCTCCTGGTGGCGCCGCTCCGTGATTCGGATTTGCTGCTCGGTAAGTGGTCCTTTGCGGCGGCCAACGGATTGCTGCAGATGATGGTGCTGTTCGGGGCCGGCAAACTCCTTTTCAAAATGAATCTGGGCCCTGATCCCTTCGCCCTGGCCCTGGTCGCCCTCGCCACCGCCGGCATGCTCGCTTCGTTCTACCTCCCTCTCGCGCTGCTGACTCGCGACGAGAAGCAGCTCGGGCAGGTCAGCACGGGCGTTACCCTGTTCCTGGCACTCATCGGCGGCAATTTCATACAACCCGAAGCCATGCCGGCCGTCCTGCAGACCATCGGTCGTTTCACTCCCAATTACTGGGCCAATACGGCCTTCACCTCGGTGATTGCGTACAACAGGGGAGTAGGCTCGGTGGGCATGCATCTGCTGATCCTCATGTCCATCACCGTGGTCTTCTTGGGACTGTCGGTCCTCATCTACAAGCGTCGGGGCGGAAAGGTGGGCCTGCTATGACCAGCGCCGTCATCCGCACCCTGGTCCTGCTGCACGTGCGCAAGATCCTCGCCGAAAAATCGAATCTGTTCTGGATGTTCGGCATGCCCATCATGTTCACCGTGCTGATGGGTATGATGTTCGGCACCACGAGTAGTAGCGGCCCATCCGAAGCACCGGAGGTCACTGTCTACGACGCGAGTCGCAGTGCTGCTTCCGGTGACCTGATCGCTTCGCTCGGCGGGCGTGAGCAATACCGGATCGTCGTCGCGGACACCGTGGGCTCCGAGGACCTAGCCCGCCAACTCGTGGACGATGGCCGGCGCACCGCGGCACTTTGGATTCCCGCCGCCTTCGACGATAGCCTCACAGCGGGTCGACCGGCTCCCCTGCGTTTCTTCTTCGACTCGGACCGGGCCAGCGCCCAGACATCGCGCACGGCCCTGGCCGAAGCGGTCCGACGCCTCGACGCCATCCAGGGCGGTCGCCATGCCGCCGGAGCCGGCGAATTCGACCAGGCGGTGTTCGACTCGCTCTGGGCCGAACCGCGGGTCGTTCTTGCGGCCACGACCCTGGGCAGACAGCAGCAGGAGGAATCCGCCCTGGCGGGTATGTCCTCCGGCTTCCAGCATACCGGCCCTAGCTACACCTTGATGTTCGTGATGATGTTCATGCTCATGAGCGTCCGCGACATCGTGCTGGAGCGCCGTGCCGGCACTCTGACGCGATTGCGCCTCGGTGCTGCTTCTTCGACCACCCTGGCGGCCGGCCTTTTCCTTGGCCCGCTTCTGGTCGGGCTGGCACAGGCTGCTGTTCTCCTTGGGTTCAACACATTGTTGCCGAGTATGGACTATGGCGACAGTGTGGCGACCCTGATCGTGGTGATGGTCCTGTTCACAGGTGTCAGTTCAGCTTTGGCCCTCGTCGCCGCGACCTTCTGCCGTACGACCGGCCAGGCCGACGGCATGGGCATGACCGTCTCGATGCTCATGGCGTCCCTCGGCGGTCTGTGGTGGCCCCTGGAGATCGTACCGGGATTCATGAAGCAGTTGGCCCTGATGCTGCCGTCTGGACGGGCCATCACGGTCTTCCACAACATGATCGGCCGTGGCTGGGGTCTCACGGAAAACGCCCCGCACCTGCTGTGGCTGGTGGGGGCGTTGCTGATCCTCATGGTTCTGGCCAGGGTCCGGCTGCGGCGTTTGATCGCCTGAGGGCCGTCGCGGCGGGGTCAGTTCTTGAGGTCGGGATCCTGGAATCCCACGATAGGCGGTTGACCCCCGGCAGGCAGCCGGATCTCGCCGTGAGTCTCTTCGAAGCGCTGGATATTGGTCTGCAGCGTCCGCATCAAGGCCTTGGCGTTCTGGGGCGTCATGACGATGCGGGCGCAGACCTTGGCCTTGGGCAGGCCCGGCAGCATGCGCGCAAAGTCCAGAATGAACTCGCTGGGGCTGTGGGCGATCAGGGCCAGGTTGGCGTAGTTGCCCTCGGCGACATCCTGAGGCAGGTCCACGTTGATCTGATGGGTCGTCTTCTTGTCCATGGGTCGTTACCTCCGTCGATCGTTGGAGTCCCACGTTAGACCGCTGGGGACAGTCAGGCAACGACTTTCGCCGCAGCGGACCGTTTCGCCTTCGTTGACACCCCACCGGGCAGGTGATAGCTTGGCACCTCCGCAGAACGACGTTCAACCGGAGGGATCCATGCCCGCCCGTAGCCTTTCCATTCTCGACGCATTCCCCGGAAAACGACTCGCTGTGGTCGGCGATGCCATGGTCGACCGTTTTCTCTGGGGAGAAGTCGAACGCATCAGTCCCGAAGCGCCCGTGCCCGTCGTCCGTCTGAGCCGTGAAACGGTCCGTCTCGGGGGTGCCGCCAACGTCGCCGCCAACATCCGCGCCCTTGAGGCCGATGTGGATCTCTTCGCCGTGGCCGGTGTGGGGGAGACATCGAGCACCCTCGCGGGCCTGCTCGACGAGCAGGGCATCGACCCAGGGGGCCTGAGTCGCATCGAGGGACGCCGCACCACGTTGAAAATGCGGATCATCGCTCACCATCAGCAGGTTGTTCGGGCCGACGTCGAGGCCGACGAATCGCTGACCGACGAGCAACGCACAGGCTTGATCGCGCGCTTCGAGGCCGGCGGACCCTATGACGGGATAATCTTGAGCGACTACGGCAAAGGCGTCCTGACCGGAAACGTCCTGAGCAGCGTCATCGAACTCGGGCGGCGCTGGAAGGTCCCCGTCGTGGTCGACCCCAAAAACGGCGACTACTCGCAATACAGGGGCTGCACCTCCCTGACACCCAACCAGAAAGAGGCCAGCGGCGCCACCGGCCTGTCCATCACCGACCCTGCGAGCCTTCAACGCGCCGGCCGCCTCCTGCTCGAACGCACGGACGCCGCCTGCGTGGTCATCACCAGGGGCGAACACGGCATGGCTCTCTTCGAGCGTACGGGTGATGAACACCATCTGCCCACCGAGGCCCGGGACGTCTTCGACGTGACGGGTGCCGGAGACACCGTGATCGCCGTCTACACTGCGGCCTTGGCCGCCGACGCCTCGTTCCTCGAAGCCGCGAATCTGGCCAACCACGCCGCCGGCCTCGCCGTGCGTGAAGTTGGCACTGCAGCCATCACCGCCGCTCAGATCCGCGAGGTCCTCGCATGAAGGGGCCGGCTCCCGTCATCGCCCGGGCAGACCTCGTCGCCTGGGCCGCGTCGCAGAGGGCTGCAGGTCTCCGCATCGTGTTCACCAACGGGTGTTTCGATGTGATTCATCGAGGACATGTGGAGTACCTCGCCGAAGCGGCCGCCGCGGGCGACATCTTGATTGTCGCAATCAACTCCGACGCATCTGTCGGTGAGCTCAAGGGACCCGGCCGTCCGATCGTCGAAGAAAAGGATCGTTGCGCCGTCCTGAGCCACTTGCGCCCCGTGGCTGCGATCACCATCTTTGCCGAGCCGACTCCCTTGCAGGTGATCGAACTCATACAGCCGGACGTCCTGGTCAAGGGCGATGAATACCGGGAGAGCGAGATCGTCGGTGCGGAATTGGTGCGTTCACTGGGAGGGGAGGTCATCCGTATCGCCATGCGCGAAGGAAGATCCACGACCTCCATTATCGAGGCTATCCGTCGCCTGCCCTAATCGGCGGCCCGAGAGGTCGCAGCGCCTTGCGTAGCGCTGGGCGGGCGGTTTTTTGCGCAAACGTTCACATAGAGGTGCTGCCATGAGCAGGGAGAAAATCATCATCATCGGCGCGGCCGGTCGTGACTTCCACAACTTCAATTGCGTCTTCCGGGACAACGAGAAGTATGAAGTCGTCGCATTCACCGCCGCCCAGATTCCCGACATCGACGGGCGCAAGTACCCGGCCGTGCTGGCCGGCTCGCTGTACCCCGACGGGATCCCCATCCTCGCCGAAGAGGATCTCCCCGAGCTCATCGCCGAACACGAAGTCGAATGCTGTGTCTTTTCCTACAGCGACGTGGCCTATGAAGACGTCATGCACAAGGCAGCCCTGGTCAACACCTGCGGCGCCGACTTCAAACTGCTCGGCGAGCGCGACACCCAGCTCGTGAGCACCAAGCCCGTCATCAGCATCTGCGCCGTGCGCACGGGCTGCGGCAAGAGCCAAACCACACGCCGCATCTCCGAAATTCTTCAGGCCGCCGGCAAGAAGGTGGCAGCGGTACGCCACCCCATGCCCTACGGCGATCTGGCCAAGCAGCGCGTCCAGCGTTTCGCGGCCCTCGAGGATCTCGTCAAGCACGAGTGCACCATCGAGGAGATGGAGGAGTACGAGCCGCACATCGTGCGCGGCAACGTCATCTTCGCCGGCGTCGACTACGAAGCCATCCTGCGTGAGGCCGAAAAAGAGGCTGACATCATCCTCTGGGACGGCGGCAACAACGACACCCCGTTCTTCAAACCCGATCTGCATGTCGTGGTCGCCGACCCCCATCGCGCGGGGCACGAGCTGTCGTATTTCCCAGGTGAACACAATATCCGCATGGCGGACGTCGTGATCATCAATAAGGTCGTCGAGGCCGAGTTCGATCAGATCGCCGAGGTGCGCGACAACGTCCGTTCGATCAACCCGAACTGCATCATCATCGACGCGGCCTCACCGCTGACGGTGGACAATCCCTCGTTGATCCTGGGCAAGCGAGTCCTGGTCGTCGAAGACGGTCCGACCCTCACGCACGGCGGTATGACCTACGGCGCCGGCGTCGTGGCGGCGCTCCGCTGCGGTGCGGAAGAACTCGTCGATCCTCGTCCCTGGGTCACCGGCAAGCTGGCCGAGACTTTCGAGATCTATCCCGAGATCGGCACGTTGCTGCCCGCCATGGGCTACGGCGACGAACAGATCGCCGACCTGGAGAAGACCATCAACGCCGTCGACTGCGACGCCGTGGTGATCGGCACTCCGATCGACCTGAACCGCATCGTCAAAATCAACAAGCCGACCGTCCGTGTGGGTTACGACCTGCAGGAGATCGGCTCGCCTAACCTGGTGGATCTGTTGGCCAGGTTTACGGACTAGCTCCAGAGCGGGGGAGGGCCACCACCCTCCCCCTTTTTGCAACCGACGTTCCTGATCGATTTTCCACAGCTGGAGGTTTTCCGTGAACATCCACGAGTACCAGGCGAAGGAGATCTTCCGCGCGGCCGGTCTGAACGTGCCGCCCGGACGAGTCGCCGCAACCGTCTCAGAGGCCGAAGCCCTGGCTGAAGAGTATGGTCTGCCGGTCATGGTCAAGTGCCAGGTCCTGACCGGAGGGCGGGGCAAGGCCGGCGGCGTCAAGTTCTGCGACAGCATGGACGACGTCCGCACCCATGCCGGGAACATCCTGGGCATGGACATCAAGGGCCACACGGTGCACAAGGTGCTCGTCACACCCGCCGAAACCATCGCCGAGGAGTTCTACGTCGGCATGCTCGTGGACCGCAATTCCCGGCGCGTGCTGCTGATGTGTTCGGCCGAGGGCGGCGTGGAGATCGAACAGGTGGCCAAGGACAACCCCGACGCCATCTTGAAGTACCCCATCGATCCGCGTTACGGCCTGATGGACCACGAGGCCATGACCATCGCCATGAAGATGACGACCGATGTCAAGAAGGCCCGCCAGCTCGCCTACGGCATGCAGCGGCTTTATGTCGCGTTCACCCATGCCGACGCCTCGCTGGCCGAAATCAACCCCTACATCTTCACCGATGAAGGGGTGGGTAAGGCCATCGACGCCAAGATGAATCTCGACGACAATGCCCTGTTCCGTCACAGCGACTTCGAGGCGCTGCGCGATCTCGACGAAGAGGACGCCAGCGAGCGTGCAGCCCGCGAGGCTGACCTGTCCTTCGTCAAGCTCGACGGCAACGTGGGTTGCCTGGTCAACGGCGCCGGCCTAGCCATGGCCACCATGGACCTGGTCGCCTACTACGGCGGCATGCCCGCCAATTTCCTGGACATCGGTGGCAGTTCCAACCCGGACAAGGTCGTCAACGCCCTGGACATCATCCTGCGCGACCCCAACGTCGAGGTCATTCTCTTCAACATCTTCGGCGGCATCACACGCTGCGACGATGTGGCCAAGGGCATCATCGCGGCGACCGAGCGCATGGACATCAAGGTGCCCATCGTCGTGAGGCTGACCGGCACCAACGAGGCCGAGGCCCGCGAACTCCTGGCGGAGACCGACCTGGTTCCCGCCGCCACCATGGACGAGGCCGTGCAGAAGGCCCTCGCATCCGTCGGCAAGTAGCCGGCAGGGGAGGAACGACAATGGCGATTTTCTGCAGGGCCGAGACGAAGATTCTCGTCCAGGGCATCACCGGGCGCGACGGCGGCTTCCATTCCAAGTCGATGCTCGATTACGGCACCAACATCGTGGCCGGTGTCACACCGGGCCGTGGTGGTCAGACTTTCGAGAGCAAGGTACCGATCTTCGACAACGTAGCCGACGCGGTGGCCGAGACCGGCGCGGAAGCTTCTGTCATCTTCGTGCCTCCTGCGGGTGCCGCCGGAGCTGTCTTCGAGGCAGCCGCCGCCGGCTGCAAGCTCGTGGTCTGCATCACCGAAGGCGTGCCGACCATCGACATGGTCAAGATCATGCCCTATCTCGAAGAGCGCGGTGTGCGTCTCGTCGGTCCCAACTGCCCCGGATTCATCAATCCTGGCCAGAAGGCCAAGCTCGGCATCATGCCCGGCAACATCGTGGCTCCCGGCCCGGTGGGTCTGATCTCCCGCAGTGGAACGCTGACCTACGAGGTCGTCGACGCCTTGACCAAGGCGGGCCTCGGTCAGACCACCTGTCTGGGCATTGGTGGCGATCCTGTCATCGGCACCAATTTCATGGAGGCCCTCATGGCTTTCCACGCCGACAAGGAGACCAAGGCTCTGGTGATGATCGGCGAGATCGGCGGCGACGCCGAGGAGCGCGCGGCCGATTACATCAAGTCCAACATGAACATTCCGGTGGTCTCGTTCATCGCCGGCCGCACCGCGCCTCCGGGCAAGCGGATGGGTCACGCGGGGGCCATCGTTACCGGTGGCACCGGCACGGCGGCTGACAAGAAGGCGGCCCTCGAGGCGGCCGGAATCCCAGTGGCCGACCGCCCCGTCGATGTCGTCCCCTTGTTGAAGGAAATCTGGAAAGAAGCACCGTAATCACCTGGAGGAGATAGAGTTGGACCAGACGTACAGCATGATCAAGCCGGAGATCGTGGCCGCCGGCGACCAGAAGATCGGCGAAATTCTCGCCATCATCCAGCGTGCAGGTTTCCGCATCGTGAACATCAAGATGAAGCAGCTGGAGCGGGAAACCGTAGAACTCTTCTACGATGTCCACAAGGAGCGGCCCTTCTACGGCGAGCTGGTTGATTACATTTGTTCCGGCCCTGTCGTGGCGCTCCACCTCGAGCGCGAAAGCGCCGTGGTCAAGCTGCGGGAACTGGTCGGGGCGACCAATCCCGAAGATGCAGCCTGCGGTACGATCCGCGATCTGTACGGCAAGTCCCTGTCGGAAAATGCGATCCACGCCTCGGATTCGGTGGAGAACGGCCTGCGGGAAATCGGCATCATCTTCGGTTGATGCTGTGGGATCGGTGGGGCCGATTCCCTGCCGATCCCCGCAAACCCCCACGACCACGTTCGTTCCCGCCTTGACAGGCCGCTGAGCGCTCGTTATCGTGCTCCGTTCGTATGAAACTGAACCTCGACACCCTTCCGGCGGGACGCAGCGACCAGGAGGTCGATGCCATCTACGCCCTGGATCCCGACGACGAGGTCGCCGGAGAACTCGTTGCGCAAGGCACATTGACGGTGGACAACACCGATGCCATGGTCCTGGTGGGAGGGACGTTGCAGGCCGAAGGGCCCGCCGAATGCGACCGCTGTCTGATCGGGTTCAAGCTGGCATACGAGGCCGATGTGGAGGTCCAGATCGTCCGCACCAACCGGCCGGCACCGGCGGAGGAACCGGACACCTGGATCTTTCACCAAGCTCGTGGCGTGATCGATCTCACCGATCCGCTGCGGGAAAGCGTTATCCTCGCGTTGCCCCATAAGCGGGTCTGCGACGAAGATTGTCAGGGAATCTGCGCCCACTGCGGCGCCAACCGCAACCAGGACGTCTGCGACTGCGAACAGGAGCCGACGGATCCACGCTGGGACGCACTGCCGTCCTGACGGAGAAACGAGGTCGACATGGCCGTTCCCAAGAAAAAGACCAGCCACGCCCGCAAGGGCAAGCGACGCGCCCACTGGCACCTGACTGCGCCGACGATCAACAAGTGCACCCAGTGCGGCGCACCCTGTCGTCCTCACCGCGTATGCCGCAAGTGTGGTTACTACGGCGAGCGTGAGGTCCTGGTCATCGCGTCCTAGACGCGGCAACAGGTCACTCGGCAAGGAGGTCGGCGGCATGACGGACAATTCCGCGACCGGCATCACGGTGGCGATCGACGCCATGGGCGGAGATTTCGGCCCTTCGGTTGTCGTCCCCGGTGTTGTCGAGGCCATTCGTGACCTGGACGGTGTCCGTGCCACTCTCTACGGAGACACCGCCGCCATCTCCGTGGTGATCGACGATCTGGACGCCGACGGCCTACCACTCGACATCGTTGAATGCTCCGAGGACATCGAAATGGGCGAAGCGCCGGCTGCGGCCATCCGCAACCGTCCCGATTCCCCCATCGTCAGAGCCATGCGCGACCACAAGGACGGCACCGTCGATGCTGTCGTCAGTGCCGGCAGTACCGGCGCCATGGTCGCCGGCAGCCTCATGTTGCTCGGCCGTCTTCCCTCGGTGGACCGGCCGGCCATCGCCACGGTCATCCCTTCGTTCACCGGTCGGTTTCTTCTACTTGATGCCGGCGCCAACGTTCAGTGCACGCCGGATCACCTGCTTTGCTTCGCCCGTATGGGTACCCACTACAGCCGCGCCCTTTTGGAGCTCGACGAACCAAAGGTCGGACTTCTGAACATCGGGGAAGAAGCCAGCAAGGGCACCGAGCTTTGTATAGAGTCCCACCGTCTGTTGTCTGCTGCGGCCGACGTTCCGTTCCGGGGCAACGTTGAAAGCCGCAACCTGCTGTTGGGCGAGGCTGACGTCGTGGTCACCGACGGTTTCACCGGCAACATGGTCTTGAAGCTCATCGAGGGTTTCGGCAGCTTCCTGCAGAAGGCCGCCGCAGGAGCGGGGACAGGCAGTTCGGGGGGTGGACTGCGCGATCTCCTGGTCCGCATGGACTACGCTGCCTACGGCGGCGCCATGCTTCTGGGCGTCCGCGGAACGCCGATCATCGCCCATGGCGCCAGTTCATCGCGGGCCATCGCCAACGCCACACGCACGGCGGCCAAGCTGGCCGCGCTCCGCATGCCCGCCCGTCTCGAAGACGCCCTGGCGTCCCTCGCCTGAGAACGGTCTGACCCTTGGGAGGCTCCATGCTTCGAGTTCCGATGATCTTTCCCGGCCAGGCATCTCAAGCCGTGGGAATGGCTGCCGATCTCGCCAGCGGCATTGGACCTGCAGCTCGTTTCCTCGCCGAGGTCGACGGAATCCTCGATCACGGCCTGACGGGTTTGATGTACGAAGGTCCAGTCGACACGCTCACCGAAACCTGGAACGCCCAGCCCGCCATCTTGGCTCATTCCACGGCCGTTGTGCTCGAGTTGAGGGAAATGGGAGTCGAGCCCAGCGTCGTCGCCGGGCATTCCCTGGGCGAGTTCTCAGCCGCCGTCGCTGCAGGTGTTCTGACACCAGCCGACGGCCTGAGCCTGGTGCGGATCAGGGGCGAGCTCATGTTCGCCGCAGGAGAGGAGTGCCCGGGCACCATGGCTGCGGTCATGGGTCTCGGCGAAGCCGAGGTTGCGGAAGTCTGTGCCCGCGTGGCAGCAGATCACGGCGTCGTCGTCTTGGCCAACCACAATTCATCGAACCAGATCGCAATCTCCGGGGAGATCGCCGCCGTCGACGCAGCCTGCGAGGCTCTTAAGGCTGCGGGAGCCCGTCGTGCCATGCGTCTCAACGTCAGCGGCGCCTTCCATTCGCCCTTGCTGGACGGTGCGGCGGCAAGATTCTCCGAACATCTCGACGGCGTAACATTTGCGGATGCCTCGTGTCCGTTGATCGGCAATGTCTCTGCAGTTCCGGCCATGTCCGGCGCCGAGCTCCGTGAAGGCGCCCGGGCCCAATTGACTTCTGCGGTCCGTTGGCATGAGATCATCGGCGGCATCGTCGCTGGCACACCCCGCATCGTGCTTGAGGTCGGCCCCGGACGCGTGCTTTCGAACATGGCCAAGCGGGAGTTTCCAGATGTGGAATTCGTACCGGTAGGTACCCGAGAAGACCTTGACAACGTTCTGGACAAGCTGGCGCAGGACTGACAGTATGCCGACGAATCGAGGAGGATTCCGATGAGCCGCGGTACCGTCATCATCACCGGAGCGAGCCGAGGAATCGGTGCCGCCATCGCGCGCCGCCTCTCCGCCGACGGTTATGACCTCGCTCTGGTGGCCCGTGGGGCCGATGCTCTCCAGGCCGTCGCCGACTCTTTAGAGGGTCCGGGTTCCGCTCTCTGCCTTCCGATGGATGTTTCTGACGCCGAGGCCGTCGCCGCCTCTGTTCAGCGTGCTGGCGATGAACTGGGCCCCATCTACGGCTTGGTCAACAACGCAGGCATCACCAGGGATACGCTGCTGTTGCGGATGTCCCTGGAAGCCTGGAACGAGGTCCTGCAGATCAACCTGACAGGGACGTTCCTCTTTACAAAGGCCGTGACCCAGCCTATGATGCGCCAGCGTTCAGGACGCATCGTCAACATCTCGTCGGTCGTCGGATTGACGGGCAACGCCGGCCAGGCGAACTACGCCGCGAGCAAGGCCGCGATCATCGCTTTCACCAAGTCTGTGGCCCGAGAAATCGGCGGCCGCAACATCACCGTCAATGCCGTCGCGCCCGGTTTCGTGACGACGGATATGACGGCGGACCTGTCGGACCAGATCAAGGCCGACATGCTCAAGAGCATTCCGCTGAAACGCTTCGGCGAGGGCGAAGACATCGCCGGGTCCGTCGCGTTCCTCTTGTCCCCAGACGCCTCCTTCATCACCGGCCAGACGCTGGTGGTGGACGGCGGCATGGTTACCTGAACCTTCCCAAGGAGGGAAAGTCAGTCATGAGTTCCATTCAGGAAAAGGTCTACGAGATCATTGAACGGAAGCTCTCCGTAAATCCGGAGCAGATCACCCCCGAGGCCTCCTTCACCGACGATCTCGGTGCCGATTCCCTGGATACCGTCGAGCTGGTGATGGACCTCGAAGAGGTCTTCAACATCACGATCCCCGAAGAGGATCAGGAGAAGCTGCGCACGGTCCAGGACGCGATCGATTACCTGGAGCAGAACCTGGACTAGTCAAGGTCGCGCTTAGGACGTCGCATTCACGACCCCGGTTCAGGCGCAACGTGCCGGACCGGGGCCGCATTCATTGGAGGAGAACCAGGATGGAGCGTCGCAGAGTCGCTATCACCGGCGCCGGTATGATCACGGCCGTCGGGAAGAATCGTGACGACAGCTGGAATGCGCTGAAGGCCGGAACGATCGGCGTATCCAATATCGAGGCTTTCGATACGACCGACTACAAGGTCCGCTTCGCCGGGGAGATCAAAGACTTCGATCCCCTGGTGGCCATGGATCCCAAGGATGTCCGCAAGGCGGATCGCTACGCCCAACTCGCCATCTGTGCTGCGGAAGAGGCTGTGGCCCATTCCGCGGTCGGCGAAGTCGATCCTCTGAGGGCTGGCGTGATCATCGCATCGGGAATCGGCGGCATGATGACCTTCGAGGAGCAGCACGCCAAGCTCGTCGAACGCGGTCCGAGCCGGGTCTCACCAATGTTCATTCCCATGATGATTGCAGATATGGCGTCGGGACTGGTTTCGATCCGCCACGGTTTCCGGGGTCCCAACTACGCTACGGTCTCCGCCTGCGCCTCCTCCGGCCATGCTTTGGTGGCCGGCTACATGCATATCGTCGCCGACGATGCCGACGTGATGGTCGTTGGCGGCAGCGAGGCTTGTGTCTGCCCTATGGCCATGGCGGGCTTCGCTAATATGAAGGCCCTCTCCACGCGCAACGAGGAACCCCTCCGCGCCAGCCGTCCTTTCGACGCGGAACGCGACGGGTTCGTCCTGGGCGAAGGTGCCGGCGTTCTCGTCCTGGAGAACTGGGACCGCGCCGTCGCTCGTGGCGCAACGATCATCGCCGAGCTGGCTGGTTACGGCGCCACTGCCGACGCCTTCCACATGACCCAGCCCGACAACGATGGCAACGGCGCCCGTGAAGCCATGCGGCTGGCCGTTGCCAAGGCGGGTCTGCAGCTCGACGACATCGGCTACATCAACGCCCACGGCACTTCGACGCCTTTCAACGATAAGATCGAGACGAAGGCCATCAGGGATCTCTTCGGTGCCCACGCGGCAAAGCTCGCCGTCAGTTCGACCAAATCCATGACCGGCCATCTGCTAGGTGCAGCCGGCGGAGTTGAGGCGGCCATTACGGCCCTCGCAATCCGTGAAGGCGTTCTGCCGCCGACGATGAATTTCGAGAACAGGGACCCGGAATGCGATCTGGACTACTGCCCGAATTCGGCGGTCGGACGCCAAGTCGAAGCGGCTCTCTCCACCTCGCTGGGTTTCGGCGGGCACAACGTGTCGCTTTGTTTCAAGCGGACCGACTGAGCGGAACCGTCCACAGGAGGACGGCATGGGTCTAATCGAACATCTCAACCGCTTGCTGGGCCAGCCCCGGGACCAACGTTCCGGGGCTACTCCCGATCCCGGAGACATCCCACACGATTTCCAGCATTCTCTCTCTGAGGTCCAGCGTGCTCTGCGCTACACTTTCAAGAGTCCTGGCCTGCTCTACCGCGCTCTGGTGCACCGTTCCCACGCTCACGCCACAGGCGTTGAGCGTCTCGAAACCAACGAACGTCTCGAATTCCTCGGTGATGCGATCCTCGGTCTGCTCGCGAGTGAGTATCTCTACCGCAGTTATCCCGAACGTGATGAGGGTGATCTGACCAAGATGAAGTCCAGGCTTGTCTGTGGTGCGAACCTGGCTGCGGTGGCCGTGCAGTATGATCTTGGCGATCATGTCCAGATGAGCAAGGGGGAGGAGGCGACGGGCGGCCGAGACCGCGCAAGCATCCTCGCCGACGTCGTGGAAGCCTTGTTCGGCGCTGTCTATCTCGACGGTGGGTTGGAAGCCGTCCGTGGCGTGCTCGATCGCTGGCTCTTCGAAGATGCCGACGAGCAACTCGACGAGAACGACTTGGGCAACAACAAGAGCAAGCTTCAAGAGATGGTCCAGGCCAGATTCAAAATGCCGCCCCGGTACCGCATCATCGATACGGAAGGCCCAGATCACGACAGGATCTACGACGTCGAGGTCAGCATCTCCGGACTGGTTTTCGGTCGCGGTCGAGGGCCGAGCAAGAAGATCGCCGAACAGGAAGCGGCCGGTAACGCCCTCGAAGAACTCGAACAGGGACCTGCCGTGCTTACCGAGGAGAACGATGACTGACACACGCCGCCGTGCCCTTATCACCTCGTTGATTGTTCTGGCTGCAGTGTCCTGCACCACTCATGCCTCCGCGGTCACCGATCAAATCGCATCTCCCGACAGCCTTGAGACCCACCTCCAGATTCTCGACAGCCCCTTCGGGGCGGGGACGAGCTGGATGATCGGTATGACCTTGCTCGAACAAGGTGATTTGGCAGGAGCGTTGCCTTATCTGGCTCAAGCCTGGCGCATGAGCCCGGAAGAGGTGGAGCTGGGGCAGGTCTATCGCGATGTCTTGCTGGAGCTGGGCTATGCACGCGATGCCCTCGAGGTCTCACGCAGTGTCCTGGCTGTACAACCCGGCGATCTCCATACCCAGGAGCAGCACATCGTCATCCAGGCGACGCTGGAGTCTTTCGATGAAGCCTTGGCCGGTCTCGATGTTCTCAACGTCGATCATCCCGACAGCGTACGTCTCGATCGGCTGAAGGGTGAGATTCTGGTGCGGGCCCGACGCTGGCCCGAGGCACGCGATCATTTCCGGAATCTTCTAGAGCAGAAGCCCGAGGATGTCGAGAGGATCACCGCAACGCTGGCCGAGATCCTCATCCTGCTTGGCGACCACGACGAAGCAGCCAGCGTGTGGAGAACCTCAGTCGCGGCCCATCCAGAAAGCCGTGCGCTCCGCATCGGATCGATACAATTCGACGTGAGCCGGGGCCGTGACCAGGAGGCCTTCGCCGCAGCCGGCGAGGCCGAACGTGCGACCGTTTCCACTGAAGACGATCAGCAGATGGACTGGATCACCCTGACCGCAGGCATGATCGCCGGTACCGGGCGTATCGAAGTAGTCCGCTCCACATTGCTCGAGATGGCAGACAGCAGTACGTTGAGTCTCGATGCCACACTCTTCCTTGTCCGCATCCTCGATAAC
Source organism: uncultured bacterium (assembly GCA_937910695.1). Classification (GTDB taxonomy): domain Bacteria; phylum Krumholzibacteriota; class Krumholzibacteriia; order LZORAL124-64-63; family LZORAL124-64-63; genus CALEMW01. Next base: position 5,602 of record CALEMW010000219.1, on the reverse strand, counting down.
ACCGACGAACGCGGGCGCGCTATCGGACTTCTACGCGACGCCATTGCGCGATGGCCAGACGAGCCCCGACCCCGTGTCTATCTCGGTGAGTTTCTGGCCATGGGCGGAGATCTCGTTGCAGCGGAACAATCTGTGCGCGAAGCCCTCGTTCTGGCACCTGAACAACTCGATAGCCGGTTTTCCCTGATCTCGATCCTGTCGCGACGGTACCCCGAAGCCTACAACTCAGATCGCGATGTAGCAGCCCAGACCGTTCGCGAGGAAATTATCACCATCGCCAGAGACCTTGCAGATCGTGCCGATGAGATCACGGATCCCTCCAGGTTGATGCTCGGTGCTGCCTTTCACGGGATGGGCCTTCACGAAGAGGCGATTCCTCATTTCGAAGCGGCGGCCCAGAATCCGGACTTCATCCGCGATGCCCTGCTCAACCTATCGGTCGTGTACGACGACCTCGACCGTCCCGAACGCGTCCGAGAAGTGCTTGAACGTCTTCACGAAGCCTTGCCCAGTGACGCGGTGGCTCAAAACGCCCTCGGTTACACTCTTGCAGACCAGAACATCGACCTCGAGCGTGCCGAAGCGCTGATCCGTTTTGCCCTGGCCGCCGACCCGGAGAATCCTGCCTACCTCGACTCTTTGGGATGGGTGCTGCACCGCCGAGGGCAGGACATGGAGGCCTTCGATTTTCTTGTGCAGGCAGCCAACGCCCAGCCGGAAGATCCGGTGATCCTTGAGCATCTGGCCCGCATCCTGATGGGACTCGGCCAGGTGGACCGCGCTTACGGCGTGGCACAGCAAGCTTTGGCGGCGGGGGGCGATCCCGCACACCTCATCGATATCCTGCCCGGCGGAGACGGGCCGTGAACGGCCAAGGCTTCGGTAGGGCCTTAACCATCGCCTTGATTCTTGTAGCAGCCGGCATTGCAACTGCCGCCGAAGACGTCAATTTGGACTTCTTCGATTGGCAGGTCGGTGCTATGGGGAGTGTGATGGAGGGACGGGCCGTTCTGATTGTGCTGCCGGACGGAACTTGGCGAGCTTCTGTGGGCTCGGCCAGTGAGATCGAATCCCTCACTTCAGAGTTCGGCGAGGGCTGGACTTTGATCGGTCTTGGTTCGGGCGAAGTATGGTGGAACGAGTGGCGTGGCCCTTCGCAACAACTCCACGGGCGCCGCGCTCCTCTGCTCGAGCGCATCGTCTCGACTCTCGTTTCAGAGAATCAATTGGAACCATGGAGTTTTGTTCTCGATCAACCGGTGGGCTGGGAGCCAACCATTTCGGTCGATCCCGCCGGTGGACCAGGACACCTGGAAATCGCCAGCCGTCTGGCCTGCCGAGCCTCGGGCCGAGGCGATCCCGAAGAAACCCTGTGGTGTCGAACGATCTCAACTCCATCCGGCAGCAAGATCCTTATCCGATCTCGACGCCGTCCAGGAAGTTTGACCCTCCTGATTTGGGAGTCGCGCCCGGTCCAGGTCGATCTATACGAAATCCTCGTTCCAGCCTGGCCCATAGACGACCTCCTGACCGGCAGCATTATCCATTGAATTTCCCGGAACTCAGTCGATATCTCGGTGTACGACTGGAGACGAGCCGCCCCCCACGCCGAGGAGGAGTCCGGTGTACATGAGCGATCGATCACCCGAAAGTGGACGCCCTCGTCCGAAGGTCTATGCGGACCTCAGGGACGAAGAGTTGATCGCGCTTGTCCAGGATGGACAGAAGCGCGCCTACGACGAGATCGTCCGCCGCTTCAAGGGTCGCCTGTTCAGCTTCATCATGCGCATGGTGGCCGACCCGGTCGAAGCCGAGGAGATCGCCCAGGACACGCTGATCAGAGCCTACATCCATGCTGATAAGTACAGGGAGATCGCGAAGTTCTCGACCTGGCTTTTCACCATCGCCACCAACCTGGTGCGCAATCAGGTGCGAAAGAAAAAGCGGCAGCCCTATATGCTGACGCTCGACCCCGCGCCTGAAAACGATGACCAGATTCCCCTCGATCCGCCGGATCCGGTCTCAGACCCGACCAGGATGCTTGAGGGGAGGGAACTGGGTGAACTGATCGCCAAGGCGACGGCTCAGATTCCCGAGAAATACAGGATCCCTTTTCTGCTGCGCGAAGTCGAGCAGCTGAGTTATGAGGAGATCCAGCAAGTCACAGGTTTGAAGCTAGGGACTGTGCGCTCTCGAATAAACCGGGCTCGCAATCGGTTCCGCGCCAACATCAAGCCGCTGTTGAAGAATGAATCCCTGCTCGAAGATCTCGAGCGGATCGAAGCCCGTTGCGAGTCCGAAGACTGAACGGATCACCCACGGAGGACAACCATGCGTTGTGGCAAGGCCCAAACGATGATCAATCTGGAACTGGATGGCATTCTGCCTCCTGAGCAGACTCCGCATCTGGACGAGCATCTGATGCGATGCTCTGAGTGCAGGGAGCACAGATCCGATCTCGAGACAGGGCGTCGAATGATCTTGGCCACGGCGGCCGAGCCTTCTGATTCTTTCGAATGGAAGCTGCAGCTCAAGCTGAACCAGGCACTCCAGGAAGCAGCGGCCTCCGGGCTTCCCTGGCAGGAGACCCCGAGCCGACCCTGGTTCGGGTGGTTCCGATCATTCGGCCTGTCCACCGCTGCTGGTTTGGCTTTGGTCCTCGTGATGACAACCTGGGTTCTTCCCGACGGTCTCAGTCGGATGAACGGTGGCTCCGGCGTGATGGCCGAGAGATCTTCGCTGCCCACATCTGGTGTCACTGCCTCCGCCGATCATTCGGACCGTCTGTCCCTTCAGCCGGCTTCGCCCGTCTTTTCCTTCAAAGGAGCTGGTGCCCCGGGACGTACTGTGGGGGGGGCAACCTTCCTGTCCGGCAACGACTCCTGGCTCGCCGGCAGTCCCGACAATCGACGTTCATTCTCGGCTCTACAGTCCGAAGTAACCCGACTTCGGGAGCTGCTCGATGCGAGCCGGCTCGAAAATGTCCGCCTTATGGCGTTGCTTGAACGCAATGGTGTGAAGTACCTTGAAGGGGAAGGTGTTCTCCACCAGGAATGATTCGAGCGAGGTTGAGCATGATGTCAAGCATCCAGGCCGTCGCGATCCTCGGGGCGGCCTTTCTCATGTGTTCCATGTGCGGCGGCTGCGGCGAAGGTGCCGACAACGAGCCCATCTTTTCGTCGGTGGGATCCTACGGCGACATGGCCGTAGTGACATCCAGCCCGGAGCTCTATGGTGTCGCGTCGTCTTTCCTTGACCGCTTGAGTCCCGATGTCACCTTCGTCATCAAGAAGGAAGAGACCTACCGCTTTCAGCACTATACGGGGAAGGACTGGAAGAGCGGTCGCAACTACCGCAATCTATTGTTCCTCGTTCGCTGGGGCGATGGGGGGCCCGTCGAGAAAGAGATCCGCTCGTTGATCAGTTCCGAGACTCTCGACAGGCTGACGACAGGCAGCGGCGGCGTCATTACTCTGCGTGATCCCTACTTTCGCAACCAGCTCGCATACATCGCTGTATCCGTCGACCGCAATCAGTTGGCAAGCCTGTTGAAGAGGAACGCTCCGGCCTTGATCGACACGCTCGCCGCCGACATTCATCGCCGGATGGCCCGGGATGCCCGACGTGCAGGCATCAGCGACGAAGCCATACAGCGGGACTGGAACCGCTATGGATTTTGGTTGGAAATACCGCGGTCCTTCAGCGAGAACCAGTTCGAACCAGATGGTTTTCCCGGCGTGGAATGGCTGTACACGTCGGCAGAAGGCACTTCGGACGGCTTGACCTACGCCTGGCTCGACACCGACGATCCGGAAGCGCTTCTGGGGGATCAGGAAGCCTTAACGGCTTTCCGACGTGAAATCGGTGCGATCATGCACGACGATTCCGAGCTGCACGATCTTTCGCTGCAGTGGTCCGATGAGCTGGTTGCCGGCCAAACTGCCGTTCGACTCGATGGTGCCTGGGCGAGTCGTAAAGCATCGGTGGGTGGTCCGTTCCGCAGCTATTTCATCGCTGTCCCGGAGCGGGATTATATCCTCTGCGTCGATTTGCTTGTCTATGCACCCAATCGGGAGAAGATGGACGACATGCGCAGGCTGAGGGCAATTGTTGAAACACTGTCCTTCAGCGCACCCGCGGTTGAAAGGGGGAACTAGCATGGCTTCGTCGTCTTTGTTCACTGCACTGGGATTGTGCATGGTCCTCTCTGCCTCAACGGCATCGGCAGACGCTCGTATCGTCTCAGGCCGTATTTCGGCGACTGAATCTGTTCATCAGGAAGCAGAGCCCTCGTCGATCAGGCTCTTGCTTGGAGGCGGTGTGTCCGCAGCCGGAGATGTGTTCGCCTACGAGTCGAGCCTCACACGCTCGGTGACCACGCCCTTGGGCGGGTCATTCATGGCGAGCCGTTTCACCGCCACACTCGACGAAGATGTCCTGATCGATCTTGGTTTACTGATTCGAATCAGCAGCAGAGCAGGAATTCGAGTCTCCGGCCGCTGGAGCGAAATGGGTCTGACGGCATTGGCCAACGACTCGCAAATCGTCACCCCGTCACCATGGGATGTCGTGACTTTCACCCAGCTGACCATGCTGTATGAGCAGGCTCTGGCCGTCGGCAAGTGGGTACCTTTCATCGCCGGTGGAGCGAGTTGGTTGAAGGTGGATGCCATGGCGGACGTTCTCGACCAGCAAGGCGTCTCACCGACTCTAGGGGTAGGACTTCGCGTTCGGACTGATCCACGTTTCGGATTTTGGGCAGAGATTCTCGATACGGTGCGGCAAATTGAAAGCAATCAGCTAATGGGTGAGGTCTTGCCGGGTGATGGTGAGTTTACGGAATTTGGCCCACAGCACCTGGTAGGCTTGACGATCGGAATCGAACTCGGTTTCTAATTCGAAAACGTCAGCCTTCAGCCAAAACCTGAAGAATGTCCCGGACCGTGCTGATTTATATTGAGATAGATGCCGCCTTGCATTGAATCATGAGAAGAATGGCATCATAAGTCATCAGAGAATATCGGATGCGGCATTTCGACCAGATTGGACCTATAACACGTTGTTGTTATAGGTGTTATCTATGATTGCTTGAATCATACAGCCTCTATTGATTGAAGGCGTTGGTTGCATCGCATCACGGATTGACTATTATTGGCAGATTGTGCGACCCGCCGGGTCGCCATGCTTTGGTTTGTGTCGCAGGGGGGATCACGCATGGGCAATGTCATCGCCATCGTCAATCATAAAGGTGGGACGGGCAAGACCACAACGGCTTTGAATCTGGCCGCCGGGCTGACCCGCTACAGCGACATCACGTCCTCCTGTCTCGTGATCGACATGGACCCGCACTGCTGTGCCACCACGACTCTGCTCGGTAAGCTCGGCGGCGAGCCGCCCGCCCGTTCCATTTTCGATGTGCTGCGCCGGGCGATTACGCCTCACGATGGTATCACTTCGACGGTCTACGATGAGAATGTGGACATCATCCCGTCCAATCCTTCACTTGAAAGTATGGCCAGAACTCAGCTCACCGACCGACTTGTGAAGGTGACTCAGTCGCTGGCAACGGCCTACGGCTGGATTATCATCGACACGCCGCCGA